>JAKLEM010000013.1 GCA_022711655.1 Candidatus Auribacterota bacterium | reverse complement strand
CCGAAGCGCTCCTTGATGAACGCGAGCGCCTCGTCCTGCGCCCCCTTGGAGATGGAGAACGAATCGGTCCTCATATAGGTGATAAGCCCGACCAGGCCGTCGGCGCCGAGCTCGAGCCCCTCGTAGCGCTGCTGGGCGACGCTCATCGTATGGACGATCGACCATCCCAGCTTGTTGACCGACGCCTGCTGCATATGGCTGGTGATGAACGGCGGATAGGGCGTCTCCGATTTCTCGCGCGTTGCGATATCGCTCACCGCGAACGGAAGCGAGCGGGCCGCCGCGACGGCCGCTTCGGCTTCGGCCTGGCTGGCGATCTCTATCTTTTTGTCGCCGATCTTTTTCAGCTGGGCGATGAAGCGCTCTTTCTGGCCGGTCAGCTTCTCCAGCTCGACGGCGATCGACCAGTATTCCTTGGGGACGAACGCGAGGACCGCCTCTTCCCGTTCGCAGATGAGCCTGACGGCGACCGTCTGCACGCGGCCGGCGGACAGCCCGCCCCCGACCTTCTTCCACAGCAGGGGGCTGATCTTGTAGCCGACGATACGGTCAAGGATGCGCCGCGCCTGCTGGGAATCGATCTTGTCGTGATCGAGCTTGCCCGGATGGGCAAAGGCGTCCTTGATCGCGCGCTCGGTGATCTCGTTGAAAGTGACGCGGAAGGTCTTCTTCTTGTCAAAGCCGAGGAGCTCCGAGAGGTGCCATGCGATCGCCTCCCCTTCGCGGTCGGGGTCGGGCGCGAGGTAGAGGCCGTCGGCGCCGGCGAGCTCTTTCTTCAGCGTCGTTATGAGCTTCCTCCGCCCCTGGATCGGGATATACTGCGGCGTGAACTCTTTCTCGATATCGACGCCCAGCTTGCTCTTGGGGAGGTCGCGCACGTGCCCCATCGAGGCGCGCACGATGTATTTCGATCCGAGGTATTTGTTGATCGTCTTCGCCTTGGCCGGCGATTCGACTATGACCATCGATTTTCCCATTATGCCCTCACTAGAAAAATGACCAATGATCAATGAGTGAATCCCAATATCGCTTCATGCCTGTCGGACATTGGTTAATTGGCAATCGGTCATTTCGTTCTGTTGTACGTGACTATAATTCACCAGACTTTTCAACATCTCACGAACTGTTTCCCGGGCAATTGCCGGACGCACCCCTTCAGCTCCAGCGAAAGCAGCAGGTGGTTCGCCCGCGCCGGGGGGAATCCGCTCTCCCTGATCAGCTCGTCGATCGGCTTTACGTCAACAGACAGACAGCCGTGCATCAGCCGCTCCTCGTCTGTCAGCGCCGCCGCAGGAACGCTGGACTGCTCCGCCGGACCCGTGCGCACCGGCGCCGCCATCTCTTTCGGCAGCACATACTGGAACTCTTCAATGACGTCGCCGGCGCCCGTCACGATCTTCGCGCCCTGTTTGATCAGGTCGTTCGCGCCCGACGACGACGCGTCGTTGATCCTGCCGGGAATGCTGAAAACCGCCCGGTTCTGCTCAAGCGCATGGTGCGCGGTGATCAACGCCCCGCTGCGCCGCGCGGCCTCGACGACGACGATACCGAGCGACATCCCGCTGATGATGCGGTTACGCCGGGGAAAATTCTTCCGGTCGGGGATCGTCTCCATCGGGAACTCCGAGACGACCGCACCCCGCTTCGCGATCCGCTCCATCAGCCCTTTATTCTCGGGCGGGTAGCAGCGTGCCAGCCCGTTCCCCAGGACGGCGACCGTCCTGCCGTCGGCAGCGATCGCCCCTTCGTGCGCGGCGGTATCGATGCCGCGCGCCATGCCGCTGACGACCGTCATGCCCCGCCGGGTGAGGTCGCGGCTCAAAACCCGCGCCGCCTCGGTGCCGTAATGGGACGCGAACCTCGAGCCGACGATGCCGACCGAGTACCGGTCCGCCGCGCTGAGCTTCCCTCTCACGTACAGGACCACCGGCGGGTCGTATATCTCTTTGAGGAGCTCGGGATAACCGTCATCCGACGGCGTGACGACCGAGACCCCGTGTTCCCGGATGAGCTTCTTCTCCTTATCGAGATCGAACGACGCCCTTCCGTCGACGATGTTCTGCGCGATCTTCTCGCCGATCCCCGCGACCCGCTTCAGCGCCTCTTTCGGCTGGCGGAGCGCCGCCGCCGGAGCGCCGAACGCCTCGACCAGCAGGCGGACGCGGACCGGCCCCAGCAGCTCGACCGCGTTCAGGATCAGTAACGCATCACGGTTTGCCAAATCCATGATTTCACCCGGAGATCTCGCGGACCGCCTCCCTTATCAAGGCCACAGGGACGGCGTCGCTGACAGCCACCCGCCCGATCTCGTGCGGCAGGACGAAACGGAGCCTGCCGCCCGACGCTTTCTTGTCATGCACGATATGTTTCATGACCGCCGCCGCGCTGAAGCCGTCCCCGGCGACAGGCAGGCCCGCCGCGCGGAGGAGATTCTCCAGGCGCAAAAGCGTCGCGGCGTCGATCATCGCCAGCTTGACGGCTATCCGCGCCGCGGCCGCCATCCCGAGGCTCACCGCCTCGCCGTGGAGGTAGCGCCGGTAACCGGTCGCCGCTTCGACCGCATGGCCGACCGTATGGCCGAAATTGAGTATCGCGCGCAACCCGCCTTCGCGCTCATCATCCTCGACGACCTTCGCCTTGATGTCGCAGGATACCGCCACGATCTTCTCCATGACGGCGGGGTCGCAGGATAGCGCCTTGGCGATATTGCGCTCGAGGAACGAGAAGAAACTCTTGTCGCAGATGACACCGTACTTGATAACCTCGGCGAAACCGGCCCTGAGCTCACGCACGGGCAGCGTCTTCAGCGCGGCCGGGTCGATCAAAACCAGGCGCGGCTGATAGAACGCGCCGACGAGGTTTTTCCCCTCCTTGAGGTTGACGCCCGTCTTGCCGCCGACGCTGCTGTCGACCTGCGAGAGGAGCGTGGTCGGGACCTGGACGAGGTCGATCCCCCGCATGAACGCCGACGCGGCGAACCCGGCGAGATCGCCGATCACGCCGCCGCCGAGCGCGACGACGCAGCTCGCGCGGTCAAGCCGCTCCCCGGCAAAGCGGCCGCAGACATATTCGAGCGTCCGGAGCGTCTTGTGCCGCTCTCCGTCGGGGATCTTCACGACGCTCACGACGAAACCGGCGCTCTCCAGCGACTTTTCGACCGGATCGAGATAATGGCGGGCGACGGTCTGGTTGGTGACGATCACCGCGCGCTTCGATCTGACAACGCGGCCGCACAGCTTACCGGCCTCTCTGATAAGGCCGCTGCCGATAACGATCCTGTACGAGCGCTCGCCGAGATTGACTTTGATCTCTTTCATAACCGCTCCGTGTACCTCTTGGTGCACTCGTCTGAAAATATCCTGATGATCTCTTCCGCCACTGCAGCAACCGGCTTATCGTCGGTCCGGATCAGATGGTCGGCCTTTTCATAGAACGGGCGCCGAGCCTCGAGCAGCTCGACGATCCGCTTCACCGGGTCTTCCGTCTTCAAGAGCGGCCGGTGCGTCGAGTCCTTCGTCCGCGCATAGACGGTCGACGGCTCGGCCGTCAGCGAGAAGGAGATGCCCGTCTTCCGAAAATCCTCTATATTCGCCGCATCGATCACGACGCCGCCGCCCGTCGAGATCACGAGGCCGGACTTCCCGCACAACTCCCGCACCAGGGCGCGCTCAAGCTGACGGAAATGCGGCTCCCCCTTCGTCCTGAATATCTCGCCTATCGAGACACCCTCGCGCCGTTCGATGACGGCGTCCATCTCGATCAGCTCGCGGCGCAGCCGTTCGGCGACTACCTTGCCGACGGCGCTCTTGCCCGTCCCCATGAAACCGAACAGGACTATATTACGCGTATCTTTCGCATTCACCCGGCGTGCCTCTTCAGGAACAAACGGACATACTGACGATCAGAAGGTCTTCAGGTATTTTTTGAATGAAGCGTAATTACGCTGTATCTCGTCCATGCAGTCGCCGCCGAACTTCTCGATCATCCCCTCGGCGATGACAAACGCGCAGACCGCCTCGCCGACGACGCCCGCCGCCGATACGGCGCAGGTGTCGAAGCGCTCGACCGTGGCGCGGCACTGTTTTTTCGTCCTGATATCGACCGACCCCAGCGGGTTGCCCACCGTCGCGATCGGTTTCATCGCCGCGCGCAACACGATCGGCTCGCCGTTGGAGATGCCCCCTTCGATCCCGCCCGCGCGGTTGGTCAGCCGGCGAAACCCCTTCCCTTTCGCAAAGCCTATCTCGTCGTGAACTTCGGTTCCGGCAAGCCGCGCCGCCTCGAAGCCGATCCCGACCTCGACCCCTTTGATCGCCTGAATACTGCCGAGCGCATGCAGCAGCCGCGCGTTGAGGCGCCGGTCCCATTGGGTATGCGACCCGATCCCGGGCGGCACGTTCTCGATGACGATCTCGAAGACGCCGCCCAGCGTGTCCTTCTCCTCGATAGCTCTGTCGATGCGCGCGATCATTGCCGTCTCGGCGGCGGGGTCCGCACAGTTGAGCTTCGAGCGCGACGTTCTTTTGAGGATCTCCGCCGCCGCCATGCCCGGCACCGCTATGCGGATACCGCCGAGCTCGACGACATGGCTGACGACCCTGATCCCGAACTCCCGGAGGAAAAGCTTGCACAGGGCGCCGGCCGCGGTGCGCGCGGCCGTCTCACGCGCGCTCGCGCGCTCGAGAATGTCGCGTATGTCGCCGCGCCCGTATTTTATCGCGCCGGCAAGGTCCGCATGCCCCGGCCGCGGATGGGTTACCGCCGGCAGCTGATCTATCTTGAAGTCCTTGTTGCGGATGACGACCGTCACCGGCGAACCGATGGTGATCCCCTTGCGAACGCCCGACGTGATGTGAACGGTATCCTTCTCTATCTGCATACGCCCGCCGCGACCATACCCCGACTGGCGGCGCGCCAAATCTTCGTTGATCAATCTACTGTCGACGGGCAACCCCGCGGGCAGTCCGTCAACGATCGCCGTCAGCTGTTCGCCGTGCGATTCGCCTGCTGTCAGATACCGTAACATACGAAAACCTCGCGCATACGATGATGGTTTGTGTGGAAAATCTTAACAACAGGACGAGCGGTTGTCAACTATTGCGGCAACCCTTTTTCGTCTTCATTCAGGAGCTCAAAACATAAGGGAGAAATACCAGCGGATCAGCGGGTCGCCGATCAGGACCGACAGGAGCGCGCCTGCGGAAATGTAGGGGCCGAACGGGATGGCGCTCTGCATTTTTGCCCTGCCGGTCAGCATCAGGGCTATGCCGACCGACGAGCCGATCATGGACGAAAAGAATATGGTCATCAGCGTCAGCTTCCATCCGATGCAGGCGCCGATCATCGCCAGCAGCTTCACGTCCCCCATCCCCATCGCCTCTTTCTTGAGGATAAATTCCGCGGTCTTCGCGACGGCAAACAGGATGCCGCTGCCGGCGGCCGCGCCGGCGACGGAGAGGAGCGCGCCGCCCCAGTGCGTCTGGGCGCCGATCATCCCGGGAAATATCGCGCAGGCGGCGACGGCGATCGCAGTGCCGGGAAGCGTGATCGCGTCGGGGATGATGTAGTGCTCGAAATCGATGCCGGTGCAGACGATCAGGGCGCCGGTCAGCGCGAGATAGAGCGCCGCCAGCGGGATGCCGCCGCGGGAAACGCCGGCCGTATAGAACAGGACGAACAGCAGCGCCGTCGCCAGCTCAACGATCAGATACCGGACCGATATCCCCGCCTTGCAGGAGCGGCACCTGCCGCGAAGGAGGATGTAGCTCAAGACCGGTATATTGTCATACCATTTGATCGGCGTCCCGCACTGCGGACAGGCCGACGGCGGATTGACGACCGACTTGTCGATGGGCATGCGATAAATGCAGACGTTCAGGAAGCTGCCGACCGCGAGGCCGAACAGGAAGACGAAAGGTATTACGATAAAGTCCAACAGATCACCCGTCTATCGCCCGTACACGTGACGCGCCAGCGCTTTTTTCATCACGGCGACGGGCGCTTTCTTGCCGGTCCATATCTCGAACGCGATACACCCCTGATACAGGAGCATCCCGAGGCCGTTTGAGACCGCGCACCCTTTGCGCGCAGCGGCCTTGAGGAGCTTTGTCCCCGGCGGGTTGTAGACGAGGTCATAGACCAGCTGGCCTTTGCGCAACAGCGACGGGTCCAGCGGGAGCGGGTCTGCGCTCTTCATCCCGCACGGCGTGGCCTGAACGACGATATCGCACGCGGCGACGACTTCGTCCAGTCCCCGATCGCCGGGAGCGGCGAACACCGCGCTTTCCGGGCGGACCGTTTTATTGATATAGGCGGTTAGGACGCGGCATTTTTTCCGGTCGATATCCACGATCAGCGCCTGCTTCAGGCCGGAGAGGAGCGACTGTATCGCCACCGCGCGCCCCGCCCCGCCCGCGCCGACGAGGACCATCCGCTTGCCTTTCAGATCGAACCTGCATTCCTCTTTCAGCGACCGCAGGAACCCGGCGCCGTCGGTATTGTGGCCGGTGAGACGGCCGCCGTTGTTCACGACCGTGTTGACCGCGCCGATGACCTTCGCCTCCCGGGTAACTTCGTCGAGGAAGGGAATGACCGTCTCTTTGTGAGGGACCGTGACGTTGACGCCGCGGATACCGAACGCGCGCAACCCTTTCACCGCATCGCCGAGCTTCGCCGGCGCGACCTCGAACGGGAGATAGGCGCAGTCAAGGCCGAGATGACCGAACGCGGCGTTGTGCATCGCGGGCGACGCGGTGTGCGCGACCGGATAGCCGAAGATGCCGTAGATGTGGGTCTTGCCGGTGATGTTCATCGCCTTAATCGCACATCGGCGTGGGTTTGCGCGGCTGTTTCTTCCCCTTCATGAAGAGGAGATGGTTGATGGCGTTGAGATACGCCTTGGCGCTCGCCTCGATGATATCGGTGCTGGCCCCGCGGCCGCTGACGGTCTGCCCTTCGGAATCGACGCGGACGAAGACCTCGCCGACCGCGTCTTTACCCGACGTCACCGCGCGGAGCGAGTAGTTGGACAGCTTTCCCTTTATGCCGGTTATCCGGTCGATCGTCTTGCACACCGCGTCGACGGGGCCGTCGCCGCAGGCGGCGTCTTCAAAGACCTCGTCACCTTTTTTGAGGCGGACCGTCGCGGTCGGCACCGTCTTCGTGCCGCTCGACACGCTCATATATTCCAGCTGGTACGTCTCGGGGACGTTGGCGATCTCGTCGGATATGATCGCCTGGATATCTTCGTCGTAGAGCGCCTTCTTCTTGTCGGCCAGGTCCTTGAAGCGCTCGAACGCCTTGTTCAGGTCCTCTTCGGACAGCGTAAAGCCCATCGCCTCGAGTTTGTCCTTGAACGCGTGACGTCCGGAATGCTTGCCCAGGACGAGCTTGCTCTCGGTCAGGCCTATCGATTCCGGCAGCATGATCTCGTACGTGGTCCGTTCCTTCAGGAAGCCGTCCTGGTGTATCCCCGACTCGTGCGCGAAGGCGTTGGCGCCAACGATCGCCTTGTTCGGCTGGACCATGATGCCGGTGATCTGGCTGACCAGACGGCTCGAGCGGTATATCTCCTTCGTGTTGATGCCGGTCGTGAAACCCTTGAAAATGTCGTTGCGCGTCTTCAGGATCATGACGATCTCTTCCAGCGAGGCGTTGCCGGCGCGCTCGCCGATACCGTTGATGGTGCACTCAACCTGCCCGGCGCCGTTGGCGATCGCGCTGACCGAGTTGGCCACGGCCAGCCCCAGGTCGTTGTGGCAATGGACGCTGATCACCGCCTTGTCGATGTTGCGGACGTTCTCTTTCAGGTATCTGATCAGGGCGCCGTATTTCTCGGGGATCGCGTAGCCGACCGTATCGGGTATGTTCACCGTCGTCGCACCGGCGTCGATCACCGTCTCGACCACCTCTTTCAGGAACTCCGGCTCGGTCCGCGAGGCGTCCTCGGGCGAGAACTCGATGTCCTTGATGTGCTTTTTCGCGTAGGCGACCGATTCGCGGGCGATCTTCAGGATCTCCGACTCGGCCTTCTTCAGCTTATACTGCATGTGGATCTTCGACGTCGCCAGGAATATATGGACCCGCGGATGCTTCGCCGGCCGCAGCGCCTCTATCGCCCGGTCGATGTCCTTCTTCAGCGCGCGCGACAGGCCGCAGACGATCGGACGCTTCATCTCTTTGGAGACCAGCTTGACCGCCTCGAAATCGCCGACGGAGGCGATCGGGAACCCCGCCTCGATGACGTCGACGTTCATCCGCTCCAGCTGGCGCGCAACCTCCAGCTTTTCGCGGATATCCATGCTCGCGCCGGGAGACTGCTCGCCGTCGCGCAGAGTCGTGTCGAAGATCAGTATCTTATTTTTCATAATAGGCCCTCATTTTTCTGCTAGTATAACAGAAAGATACTGGGAGAAAAGACATATTTGGCTCGTTGCAGATATGCAGGCAGGGAGTAATCTCGTCAGCATCGAACAGTTGACCGTCACTGCAGCGGGTGACAAGGTGTCGCCCTTTCAGCACATTGAGCATTTCTGCGGCTTGGTCGCCGACGGAACGTCGGCGCGCAGAAATGCTCGCTGAGCGAGACGTGCCGCAGGAGCACGCCGAGCGATGCTGAAAGAGCGATGCCTTGTCAGGCCCCGCTGCAGAAAGCACCCCGATCACAATGCACATTCTCCTAATAAACCCCTATATCCACGACTTCGCCCTCTACGACCTCTGGATGCGGCCGCACGGGCTTTTGAAGATCGGGGCGACGCTTCGCGCGCTCGGCTGCGGCGTCTCTCTGATCAACTGCCTCGACCGCAAGGATCCGGCGATATGCGAGCATTACCGGCGCAGGAGAAACAAGCCTCGCGCCGACGCCTACGACTGCGGGAGATTCCCGAAGACGGAGATAGAAAAACCTGCGGCGATCGCCGGCGTCCCCCGGCGCTATTACCGCTACGGCATCCCTTTGGCCCTCCTGCGCGCGCGTCTTGCGCAGACCGCTCCGCCGGACATCATCCTCGTCACGTCCGGCATGACCTACTGGTATCCGGGCGTGCAGGAAACGATCGTGCTGGCCCGGGAGCGTTTCCCGCGCGCGCCGATCCTCCTCGGCGGAATATATCCGACGATATGCCCCGGCCACGCAGAGAGCCATGCCGGCGCGGACCGGATATTCAGCGGGAGCTCGCTAGACGGAGCCGTCGCGATGGTATCGGAAATGACCGGCAAACGCCTCGTCTCTAACGAAGGGCCGGCGGCACATCCGCCGCCGGCGTACGACCTGCTCGCGCGCAACAAGGCGGCCGCCATACAGACAAGCTGCGGCTGCCCTTTCTCCTGCACCTATTGCGCATCGAAGATCATCGCGCCGGAATTCCGTCAGCGGCCCCATGACGAGATCATTGACGAGCTCGCCTTCTATAAAAGCATCGGCATCGAAAACATCGCTTTCTACGACGACGCCCTCCTCTGCCGCGCCGAACGGCATTTCGTCCCGCTCATGGAGCGGCTGATCGCCGAAGCCCTCCGTTTCAACTTTCACACGCCCAACGGCCTGCACGCGCGCTACATGACGCCGGCGGTCGCAAGGCTCATGAAAGACTCTGGGTTCAAAACGATACGGCTCAGCATGGAGACATCGTCGCCCGAGCGGCAACAGCATACCGGAGGAAAAGTGACCAACGCGGAATTCGCGCAGGCTGTTCGGTATTTGACGGAAGCGGGGTTCGCTGCAGGCGAGCTTGACGCCTACCTGCTTGCCGGCGCGCCCGGGCAGCGTTACGAGGAGGTCGAAAAGGATATCACATTCGCCCGATCGCTCGGTGTGCGCGTGAACCTCGCATCCTACGCCGCGATCCCGGGCACCGCCGATTGGGACACGATGATCAGGGACGGCATTGTCGCACCCGATCTCGATCCCCTGCTGCATGACGACACCGTATTCCCGACGGTCAATCATGCGTTCTCGGTAGAGAAGATGCGAAGACTCAGGCAGGAGACGGCGGCATTAAATAAGGTTATTTGTATAGATCCCCGCTAAAAGATCGCGGGAATGACCCCACACTAGATGATCCCGACGGCGCTCCTGCGCACCCAGCCGGCCTTGCCTTCCGCGAACGACACCTGTACCCAGTCCTGGGCCGCGCTCTCGATGCGGACCTTCGACCCTTCGTGCAGGGTGAACGCGACGGCGTCGCCTTCGGTGGGGCCGTATTTCACCTCGACCTCTTTGTCGAGGACGATACCGTACGCCGTATATTCGACCGTCGCGATCCTGACCAGCAGGATCGCCAGCATCGTCAGGCATACCGCGCCGCTGACGGCCAGGTACTTGCGCCCGGCGATCCACCTGTCGCGCATAAAGAGATACGCCGTTCCGGCAAGCAGCGTGACCCACCAGAGGACAGCGCACAGTATCGTCAGGCCGTCCAGCGACATATCGGTCATAAAAATATCGAACCGTCGGACCAGCCAGTTCCGGCGCGCCTCTTCCGGCCTATCCTCGAGCGACGACCGCACGAACGCCAGGTTCGCGGCAGCGTCGGCGTCCTGGCGCCGCAGTTTGAGCGCTTTCTCGTAATAGAGTATCGACTTGCCGGTGTTCCCGCTTTTGTAATAGGCGTTCCCTAAATTGTAATACAGGTTCGCGCTCTCGGACCCATCACCAAGCATCCGCTCATAGTTGGCGATCGCCGCCGCGTAATCCCCTTTTTCGTAGGCGATGTTGCCTTTGTAGAAATTGTCGGACGGCGCCTGGGCGAAGGCGGCGGTCGCGGCGGTCATCGCGAGAAAAATCCCTGCAAGAGCGGCTATGATCCGATTCATCGCAACACCTTCTCCAATTTCTTGACTGTCCCCTCGATCTCGTTGACGAACTGCTTCATCGCCTGCGCGTCCCGCTTTGTCATGGCGAACTGCCCCATGTCGCACTCTTCGAGGATCTTCTCCGTCTCGGCGACAAGGCCGGCGTCGATCCCTTTCGCCGCCATGAGATCTTTCATCGTCTGCGCGGTCATCCCGCCTGCCGGAACGTTGAGCTTGTCGGCGACATAACCGCCGAGCGCGCGCGAGGCGCGCCCGTACAGCTCCTTTTCCTGTCCGGAAGAGGCAAACTGTATCGCTTCGCCCAACCCCGCCATCGCGCGCCGATATGCCTGCGTCTTGCGCGCAAAGCCGATATCGGTCCTGAAACGCTCGCGCCGCCTCAGCGTGGCGTATGTCCCGACGAATATCAGGAACGGGACCAGCTGTGCGAGCATGAAGAGCGGATTGTCGACCAGCCTGCTCCCGACGCTGAAGACGCGCCCGGGCGACGGCTTGATGAAGAGGATATCCTGCTTGAGAATCTTCACCTCTTTCTTCCCCTGCGCCGGCTCGGCCCCGTCGAAGTTCTGTATAACGCTGCCGGGCGGGGCGGGTATCACCTCTATCGGGAACGGCCCTTTCGTGATCGTCCGGTAGGCCCTGGTTTCCGGATCGAAGTACGAGAAGACGGCGGCGGGGACCTCTGTCAAGCCCGCCTTCTCGGGAACCAGCACTTTCTCGAAGACCTTTTCGCCGTACACCGTGTCTGTCCGGTCCATGACGTTGACCTTGCTCTCCGGCTCGTATTCCTTGAAGCCGGCGAGGTTGGGAATGGCGGGCTGCGGCAGGCTGGCGATATTGCCGCGGCCGATCACTTTCATCGTCATGGTGACCGGCTCTCCTGCCTTTACCCGGGCGGGCTTGACCGCCACCTCCATCTCGTACTTGCCGACGGCCCCGGCGAACGTCGCGGGCTTCCCGTCCTCAGGCAGAGGGGAGACCTTGACCTTGATCGGCTTGGTGGAAAGCTCGACGGGATATTTCACGTACCGGTCGAAGAAGGGATCGTCGAAGAACGAATCGCCGAACATGTCGCCGAACGGGCTCTGGCGCTTCGGGCGGCGCCGCTGAGAACGGACAAGGATCGAGCACTTGAGCGTGGCGGGGGTGATCTCTATCTCCCCCGTCGCGGCGGGAAACAGCGCGGTCTTCAGCTCGATGATGTCGTAGACGGTCCCGTCCACGACCTCACGGTAGTTGCGCTGCTTGCCGACGTTCTCCTCGATAAAATTCTTCGTCACCGGCGGGTTGTACTGCAGGTCGTCGAGCGAGAGATCGGCCCGGTAGAGCCGGAACATCAACGTGATCTGTTCGTTCAGGTAAACCTCGTCCTTGTCCACCTTGAGGTCGACGAAGATCCTGTCGCCAAGGTCGAGTTCCTTCCCTCTCTCAGTCGCCCCCTGCTGAGCCGGGGCCTGCCCCTCGGCGAGCACCTCTATCTCTATCGGCTTGGTCTTGTAGTCGGTCCCGTCGCAGGTAACCGTCGCCGGGCCGACCGTGAATTTTCCCGCCTTCTTCGGGACCAGCACGTACATGAAGCTCCTGCTGGCGAACATGCTGCCGTTGACGATATTGTACTGCGACGACGTCCCGCCGGAGACGACGTCGAAACCGTCGGACGCGGGCAGCTGCGGCGTCTGCGGGTTCTGCGCCCCGGTGACCATCAGCGTCAAAACCACGCGGTCGCCGAGCGACACCTGGTCCTTGTCGACAGACGCGACGAAGCTGACGTCATCGGCGAAGCAGGCCGTTGCTGCCGAAACCAAGAGCAGCACCCCCGCGATCATATGTAAGAGACGCTTCATGTCAGTATCCTATAAGACGAACGGCTTGAGCTGCGTCAGGTATTTCTCAACAGTCGCCCAATCCTCTTGCTTCATGTACAGGAAATTGACGCCCATGCCGTGAACATACGGCGCTTCGCCCTGAACGTCGCGGAACCACCTGACGATGCCGACCGTCGACACGCTGCCCTGCTTTCCCGGAAGCAGCAGCTCGATGACCAGGATCGTGTCAACCGGGAACTTCCTGATCGTCATCAGGAAAAGGCCGCCTTTGGAGATGTCCGTTATCCGGTACGCGGCGATGACCTCGCCCTCCTTCTCTCCGACGCACCCCTTGACGCGCGCAAGATGGTGCTCGCTGGCGCCGTTCTTATCTATCTGGTAGCAGTACGCGTTCAGGTCCGCAATAAATCGCGGGTATTGCCTGCGGTCTTGTCCGGGCATGTGCATTCCTTTTGTCTTACCAGTCCTTTTCGACGGGCGGTTCCTCGCGGCCCTGCCGCCTGATATACTCGGGGGTCGTCTTGCGGTCTTCCTTGCCGATCCATTTGAGGAGATTCTCCGCCTCTTCTTTTGACATCTCCTTCTTCTCCTTCGGCTGCGCGCCCTGACCCGCGCCCTGATCTCCCTGCTGTTCGGGCTGCGGTTGCTCCTGCTTCCCTTCCCCGCCCTGCTGTTGCTGCTCTTTTTGCTTCTGCTCCTGTTCCTTCTTCTTTTCCTCTTCTTTCTCTTGCTGACCTTGCTGTTTTTGCTGCTCCTCTTTCTGCTTATCCTGAGACTGAGATTCTTTCTGCTTCTGTTCCTGCTGTTCTTTGTCTTTCTTCTCCTGCTCCTTCTGCTCCTCGCTCTTCCCCCCCTGCTGTTCCTCCTGGTCTTTCTTGTCCTTCTGATCCTTTTGCCCGCCGGAAGATCCCTGTTGCTGCTGCTGGTCTTTCTGCCGGTCCTTGTTCTGCTTGTCCTGCTTCTGCTGCTCCTGGCGCTGCTGCGCCTGCTGCTGCATCTGCTCGATCTTCTTCTTCACGAACTCGTAATTATATTTCGCTTCGGCGTCCTTGCTGTCAAGCTCGATCGCTTTCTCGTACAGCTTCAACGCCTCTTCGAGCTTCCCTTCCTTATACAGCGAGTTTCCCTGATTATACACGGCTTTTTGCGCGAGCGCCTTATCCTGCGCCGCCGCGCTCTTGGCGTAAAGCCCCTCGGCCTCCGCGAACTTCCCCAGTTTATACTGCGTGCCGGCTATATTGTAAAACAATTCCTCGGCCGACGGCTTTTTGACCTGCGCCTCGACATATTTCGACCGGGCCTGGTCGTACTTCTTCTCTTCGAACAGCCTGTTACCCTCGCGGACCCTGTCCGCAGGGCTGCCGAGCCACGCGACCTGCGACGCCGACAGCGCGACGATAAGCAGGGCTATTGCCGGATGGAGACGCGCGTTTCTCATGCGCGAACCTCCCGCCGCCGGCGGTCGCTCCGGCGGTCTCCGATCATCGTCTCGATCAGGATCAGTATGACGGCAATGGCGAGCGGCAGCTGGAACCTGCTTTCGTACACCCTTTTGCGCGACGCGCCGAACTCTTGTTTCTCGAGGCGGGCGATCTTATCCGCGTACAGCTTTTCCAGACCGATCCTCCCCCCCTGCGCCGAGATATACGACCCGCCCGTTTCGCGCGCGATCTTCTTCAGCTCTTCCTCATCGACTTTGGACAGGACGACGTTCCCCGACGGGTCCTTTATGAAAGAGCTGAGCCCCTGCTCGTCTTTCACCGGTATCGGCGCGCCGGCGGGATTGCCGATCCCGACGGCGTTGATCACGACGCCCCGCTCTTTCGCGGCGGCGACCGCGGCCGACAGCCTGCCGCCGTGGTCTTCGCCATCGGTGATCAGGATCATGATCTTGTGCTTGGTCGAACGGTCGGCGAACGCCTTGATCCCCGTTTCGACGGCGTCGCCGATATCGGTCCCGCCGAGCGGGATCGAGTTGACGCCCACGTCCCCGAGGAACATCTTGAACGCGCCGTAATCGGCGGTGAGCGGGCACTGGACGAAGCTCGTCCCGGCGAACGTCACCAGGGCGACACGGTCGCCGTGAAGCGAGTTGACGAAGTCGTCGATCTCGCGCCGGGCCATCTGGAGGCGGTCGGGCTTGACGTCCTGCGCGAGCATGCTCTTGGACGTGTCGAGAAGGATGACGATGTCGATCCCCTTGCTCCGCACCTCTTCCCAGTGGAAGCCCCATTTCGGGTTCATCAGCGCGAACAGGGCGAACCCCGCAGCGGCGACCAGGAGCAGGGCCTTGAACTTCTGCTTGCGCACGCTCACGTCGGCGACAAGCTCTTTCAGGAGCTCGCGCTGGCTGAAGAGCTCCAGCGCCGCCGCCTTCCGCTTGAAGGCGTAATAGAAAAACACCGCAAGCGCGGGGACCAGCCACAAGAGATAGATGTATTCGTATTTACCGAATTGCATATATAACCCTCAATGACCAATGTCCAATTCACCAGATCCCAACAAGTATACTGATGATCCCCTGTCGGACATTGGCTAATCGGCCATTGGCCATTTCCGGCTAAGCCGGATCACGGCAGCCTTCTGTACACCGTGTTTGCCAGAACGATCTCCAGCACTAGAAGGACAAGCCCCGGGATCAGGAACAGATGGAACAGCTCCCTGTATTCCATATAGACCTTGGTCTCGACCTCGGTCTTTTCCATCTTGTCTATCTGGGCGTAAATGCTTCGCAGAGACTCGGTGTCGGTCGCGCGGAAAAACTTCCCGCCGGTGAGCTCGGCGATCTGCGCGAGGCCTTCCTCGTCGACGTCGACCTTCACCTGCTGATAGACCATATTGCCGAAGAAATCCTGCACCGGTATCGGCGCGAGCCCGCGCGTCCCCGCGCCGATCGTGTAGATCCTGATCTTGTACGTCTTCGCGATCTCGGCGGCCGTCATCGGATCGATCTTGCCCGCGTTGTTGATGCCGTCGGTCAGGAGGACGATGATCTTGCTTTTCGCCGGCGAATCTTTGAGACGGTCGACCGCCACGGCGATCGCCGAACCGATCGCGGTCCCGTCGTCGAGCATCCCGATCTGAGCCTTGTCGATCATCTCCGTCAGTATCCCGTAATCGAGCGTCAGCGGGCACTGGGTGAAGGCGCGTCCCGAGAAGACGACCATCCCGATCCGGTCCGCGGCGCGGTTCGTGACGAACTCCTTGACGATGTCCTTCACGACGGCGAGCCGGTTCTGGCGCTTGCCGCCGAGAATGAAGTCCTCAGCGCGCATGCTCCCGGAGATGTCGACGACCAGCATGATGTCGATCCCCTCCGACGTCACCTTGCTCTGCTCTTCGCCTTTGCGCGGCCCCGCGAGGGCGACGATCAGCAGGAAGAGCGCCGCCGCGCGCAGCGAGACGAGCGCGTAGCGGCGCGACCGCGAGCGGGACCGCTTGAGCGCTTTCAGGCCGCTGATGTCCGAAAACTTCACCGTCCCGCTGCGGACGAAGCGCTTGCGCGCCACGAAGAAGAGCGGCAGCAGCACAAGCAACAGAAGAAAGACCGGATCTTTGAATAGCATATTACGTTTCCCGAGGTCTCACCTTTACCCGGCTGAAATGACCAATGGCCAATTATCCAATTTCCAACAAGGTATTATTATGCATACCTCGTTGCTGCTTGGTTTATTGGACATTGGACAGTATCTTTCTGTCCGCCGTCTTCTCGACGAACTCACGCGCCAGGCCGAACGCATCGTCGGCCTCGCTCGGGGCGGCGCCGTATTTGGCGAACTTCACCATGTCGCACGCCGCCAGGAACTCCGCGATTATCTTTTTCGCGTCGTCGGACAACGCCGCGTCGTGCGCGACGCCGGACAGGAACTCCTGCGTCGTCTGCTCTTTCGCCTTGATCGCGAACCGGCGCTCGATATAGCGCCGGACGATGTCAGACAGCATAATGTAATATTCCTTCACCTTCCCCTGGCCGACGAGAGCCATGCGCCGCAGCGCTTCCAGCTCTTCCAGCGCGATCTCGTACGCGGGCCGCGGCGGCTTCATCGCCTCCCGCCTCCTGCGGCGCTCGCGGATATACCAGACTGCGGCGGCCGCGCCGCCCAGCGCCCCGAGAGCAAGGCCGATCGCGGCGAGGATGCGCGCGATGTTCTCGGGAAGCGACACGGGCATCTTGATGTCGCGGATGTCTTCCGCCTTTTCCCCTTCCTTGATCGAGCTCCTGATCTCGACGTAGAGCTGGGAGGTCTTGATCTCGCCGGGCGTTTTCTGCGGATCGACGTATGCGATCGCGGCAGGCGGGATAATGTAGGAACCGGGCGTCATGGTCTGAAGCCTGTACCACCGCTCCGCCTGCAGATAGCCGCCCGACCGCTTCGCAGGCTTCTCGCCGGAGTCCTTGACCGAAAGCCCGCCGACGTCGTCGGCGATCGGCGGGAACGTCACCGTGAGGTCCGCGCGGTATTTGACCTTGATGGCGTACCTGATCGGGTCGCCGATCGTGCCGACGGTCCTGTCGACAGACGCGTCGGCGTAGATGACCCCTTCCTGCGCCGCGGCCCATTTTTCGGGCGGCTGCTGGCGGCAGGAAACGGCGATCGCCGCAACGACCAAGACAGAAAATAGGACCGTAATTCTTTTCATGAGCATTTGCCCCGCAAATGACACCGCTACAGCCTCCGCTCCCGCATCCTGAAAAACCTCATCAGCGGCTCGATGTACGGCTTGTCGGTCTGCAGCGTCACGAAATCGAGGCCGATCGATTTAAAGAAGTCTTCGCGCCGTTCCTTGTCCTGCCGCGTCACGGAGGAGAAGCCCGCGCGGACCGCGGCGTCGCCGGTATCGATCAGGATCACATCGCCCGTCTCTTCGTCCTCCAGCTCGATGAACCCCACCGGCGGCAGGTCCGACTCGCGCGGGTCGGCGATCCGAAGCGCGACGACGTCGTGCCGCCGGTGCGCGATCGACAGCGCCTTTTCGTATCCGGACGCCATGAAATCGCTCGCCAGGAACGTCACGGTGCGCCGCGTGCTGACCTTGTTGAGATATTCGAGCGCGCAGGCGATGTCGGTGCGCCGCCCCTCCGGCTTGAGGTAGAGCAGCTCGCGGATGACGCGAAGGACGTGCTTGGAGCCTTTCTTCGGCGGGATGAACTTTTCAATCCGGTCGGTGAACGCGATGAGCCCGACCTTGTCGTTGTTCTTGATCGCAGCGAACGCGAGGACGGCGCACAGCTCGGCCGCCATGTCGCGCTTGGTCCATTTCACCGAGCCGAACTTCCCCGACGAGCTCATGTCGACCACGAGCATGACCGTCAGCTCGCGCTCCTCGACGAACCGCTTCACGTAGGGGTGTCCCATCCGCGCCGTCACGTTCCAGTCGATCGAGCGGACCTCGTCGCCCGGCTGGTACTCGCGCACCGCGTCGAACTCCATCCCGCGCCCCTTGAACACGCTCTCGTATTCGCCGGCGAAGATGTCGTTGACGATCCGCGAGGTGCGGATTTCGATATGGCGTACTTTTTTGAGGATCTCTTTTGGGATCATAAACCCGTACACTGTTCTGGGTACCGCGTACAGCGTGAAACGCGCCGCGAATAACACACCTATCCGCAGTACGCAGTACGTTGTACGCTGTACGTGTTACGGCACCGGGATCTCGTCGAATATTTTCTTAACGACATCTTCCGAGGTCATGTCCTCGGCCTCGGCCTCGTAGCTGACGATGACGCGGTGGCGCAGGACGTCCATGCCGATCGTCTTCACGTCCTGCGGGATGACGTAGCCGCGCCCCTGCAGGAAGGCGTACGCCTTGGCGGCGACCGTCAGGTAGATCGACGCGCGCGGCGACGCGCCGTACTCGATGAACTCCTCGATCGGCAGCTTGTACCCCTTGGGGTCGCGCGACGCGAAGACGATGTCGACGATGTAGTCCTTGATCTTGTCGTCGATGTAGATCTCGTTGACCACCTTGCGCAGGTCGAGGATCTCGCCGGGCGTCACGACCCGGTTCACCTGGATATCCTTGCCGATCTCCGCCATCCGGTCGAGTATCTGGCGCTCCTCTTTCTTCGACGGGTAGGAGATGTTCAGCTTGAGCATGAAACGGTCGACCTGCGCCTCAGGGAGCGGATAGGTCCCTTCCTGCTCGATCGGGTTCTGGGTCGCCAGGACGAGGAACGGCTGTTCCAGCTTGAACGTCTCCTCGCCGATCGTCACCTGCTTCTCCTGCATCGCCTCGAGGAGCGCGCTCTGCACCTTGGCCGGCGCGCGGTTGATCTCGTCGGCGAGGAGGATGTTGGTGAATATCGGCCCCTTCTTCGTCGTGAAGTTCCCGTCTTTCGGGTTGTAGATCAGCGTGCCGATCAGGTCGGCGGGCAGAAGGTCGGGGGTGAACTGGATCCGACGGAACTTGGTCTCGATCGCCGACGAGAGCGTCTTGACGCTCAGCGTCTTCGCCAGCCCGGGCACGCCCTCGAGCAGGATGTGCCCGTCGGCGAGCAGGCCGACAAGCAGGCGCTCGATGATGTACTTCTGGCCGACGATGACCTTGCCGATCTCGTAATAGAGCCGGTTCACGAACTCGCTTTTCGCCTTAACCTTCTCGTTGATCGCCTGGATATCAGGGTTCATACGCACCTCCCGTTTATAGTTTTAGTATATCAAAAAATGCGAAACTATTTTCACACGCGGATCATCACCCGCCGAACACGACCACCCGGTCGCGACCGCGCTCTTTCGCCTGATACAGCGCCTGGTCGGCGCGGTCGATCAGCTCGGCGGTAGTGCCGCAGTGGAGCGGGAACGACGAGACGCCGATAGACAGCGTCACCTTCACTTCGTCGTCGGCGAGCTTCACCGCTAGCGCCTTGACCGCCGCGCGCATACGCTCGGCTACCGCCGCCGCGACGGCGACGTCCGCGCGGGGCAGCGCCACGGCGATCTCGTCGCCGCCGTAGCGGCCGATCAGGTCGACGCTGCGCGCCTCGGTCCTGATGATCGCGGCAACGTCGCGCAGGAGCACGTCGCCGGCGAGGTGCCCGTACCCGTCGTTAAACCCCTTGAAGTGGTCGATATCGACTATCAGGAACGATAAGGGGATCCCGGTGCGCAGGGCGCGCTCGACCTCGCTCCCGAGGATGTCGAGGAAGTGCCGCCGGAGGTAAAGCCCTGTCAGGCCGTCGATGATCGACAGCTCCTTGACCCGCTCGTACAGCCTGATCTTCTTGAGCTCCATCGCCAGGAGCGGCCCGAGCGTCTGGATCTTTTCGAAACCGTGCCGGTCGGCGTCGAACACGAGGATGATGCCCATCAGGTCGCTCTCCGCGTTCAGCGGGATGGCGCCGATCGTTCCGAACTCGCCTTTCACCAGATGGCGGTACTCGCTTTTGCGCGACAGCTCGGCGTAGAGCGCGGCAAAGCCGCGGCTGAACTCGCCCAGGAGCTTATGGAAGAGTTCCGTGTAGGCCGCCCCGTCCGTTTCGTACACGACCTTGCTCTGCGACCCTTCGGAGCGCGAGATGTTGAATACCTTGCCGGGGTGCGCGGCGCCGTCCCTGGTCTCCACCAGGATCAGCTTCCCCTCGGAAAAATCGGCCAGCGAGCGGATAAACCCAGCCATCAGCTCGAGCTTGCGGGTGAAGTCGAGCATCGCGGTGATGTTCTTGATGTTCTCGTAGAACGAGATCGTCTCGTCGAGCTCGCCGTCGAGCCGCGCGTTCTCTTCGCGCAGCGAACGGTCTTCCCGCTCAAGCACCTCATATTTTTTCGTCGCGTCGCCGTAGTACTCCTTGAACAGGCCGTACTGGTCGTTGTCGCGCTTCTGGTAGAAGCGGATCAGCGTGAAGATCATCATGAAATAGGCGATAAAGAACAGGCCGAGGATCGTGCCCGGGATTATGTACGAACCGCGGAGGATGATCAGCTTGGCGATAACGAAAAGCTCGACCACCCCGAGCGACACCAGCGTCATGATCATCGCCGTCCGGCTCCCGTAAAAGAGCCCGAAGAAGATCACGAGCATGAAAAATATGAGTACCAGAAGCGTTTCCATCTTATCCTTTACTCACACCGCCGCGACGATGACCCTGTTCCGCCCCTGCCGCTTCGCCTCGTAGAGGGCGCTGTCGGCGATCTGGATGAACTCCGTCTCGCCCGTTATCTTCGGCGACCAGGCGCAGACGCCGACGCTGGTCGTCCCGCGCAGCTTCTCCTGCCGTATCAGGATCATCTGATCGGCGACCTTCCGGCGCAGCGTCTCGCCCAGCTCGCGCGCGGCCGCCTCGCCGTGCCCGGGCGCGATCACCGCGAACTCCTCGCCGCCGTAGCGCGCCACGACGCATTTCTTCGGTATGTTCTTCTCGAGGACCTCGGCGTACCGCTTGAGTACCATGTCGCCGGCGGTATGCCCGTACTCGTCGTTGAACTGCTTGAAATTGTCCAGGTCGAGCATGAGCAGCGACAGCGAGGAGCCCGCCGTCCGCGCGAAGGCGCACTGTTTCGCAAGCTCTTCCCTGAAATAGGTCTTCACGTAGAGCCCGGTCAGGCTGTCCTTGATCGCCAGCTCCTCGGTCTCGCGGTAGAGCATCGCGTTCTTGATCGTCGTCGACGCGATGTTCGCGATGATCGACAGGAGCCGCAGGTCGTCGGTCACGAACGTCTCCTCTTTGTAGCTGTCGATACGCAAGAGGCCGATGATCTTGCCTTCCGTCATCAGCGGCGAGACGATCAGCGAGGTCACCTCGTTCGCCGAGCGGTCGCCGGCGTCGATATGGAACCGGAAATCCTTCGCGATGTCGGTGACGATCAGCGGCTGGCGCGACTTCATCACCCAGCGATTGAAGACGTCGGAGGCCTCGGTGAACAGCGGCCGCTTCTCGACCGAAAGGACCTCGAACGCCTTGAGCTCGAGAGACATCAGGTCCTTCGAGACCAGGAACAGCTGGGTCACGTCGCCCTTGCCGATCGTCAGGTTGCTGTAGGCGATGATGCGCCGCAGCAGCTCGTCCTGCGGGAGGGTGAAGCTCAGGTTCTGCGCGACCTCCTTGAAGAAGAGGAAGCGCTGCTTGGATTTCAGGAGCGCCTTGTTGACCCCCTTGGACTCCTCGTGCTGGTTGATGAGGATGTTGAACTGCTCCTTGAGCTTCTGGGTGTTGATCCCCAGCTCCTCGTTGCGCACGCGGCGCATCTCCTTGTAGCGCATGAGGAGGAAGCCGAGCATCGCGAACGCCACCGGGTAGAGCAGGTAGACGGGCGACGAGAGCGCCAGCGACACCAGGACAGCCAGGAGCGCCAGGACCGCGCTGAACGCGATGCCGAGAACGATGCCGAGGTGGAACCAGGTGAAGACCAGGAGCAGCGGCATCAGCAGGAGATCGATATTGAGGAGGATGTGGAAGAACGGCGCGCGGTTCCTGGTGATGGCGATGACGAAGAAGACGGCCCCCGCGAACGCGGCGGCGATCCCCGCGATGATGAGATAGCGCTTCAAAACGTCGGAAAAACGCACTTTCATGAGATCACCCGATATCCGGCGCGGCGCGCCGAAACGTCTTAGACGATGGCTTTTTCGGTGTCGCGGTCGAAGAAGTGCACCTTGCTCATGTTGAAGACGACCTCGAGCTTCTGGTTGACTTCCACTTTTTCGTGCGCGTCGACGCGGGCGATGAAGGGGTGCTTGTCGGTATTGAGGTAGAGGTATGTCTCTGCGCCCATCGGCTCGATGACCTCGACCGTGGCGGTGATGGTATTTTCCGGCGACGCGTCGCCGACGAACAATTTATCGTAGATGTCTTCCGGCCTGATGCCGAAGATGACCTTCCTGCCCTCGTACGGCGCGATGCGCTCGTTCATGTCCTCGATGACCTTCACCTGGAACGTCTCTTCCTTGAAATAGAAGGCCCCGTTCTCCCGCTTGACGATAACGCCTTCCATGAAATTCATCGGCGGGCTGCCGATAAAGCCGGCGACGAACCTGTTGGCCGGGTTCTCGTAGAGCGATATCGGGTCGTTGACCTGCTGTATGAGCCCGTCCTTCATCACCACGATGCGGTCGCCCATCGTCATCGCCTCGGTCTGGTCGTGCGTGACGTAGATCATGGTGCTCTGGAGCCGTATGTGCAGTTTGCTGATCTCGGTGCGCATCTGGACGCGGAGCTTGGCGTCGAGGTTCGACAGCGGTTCGTCGAAGAGGAAGACCTTGGGCCGCCGGACGATCGCCCGGCCGACCGCGACGCGCTGGCGCTGGCCGCCGGAGAGCGCCTTGGGCTTGCGCTCGAGGAGCGCCGTGATGCCGAGGATCTCCGCCGCCTGCCGGACGCGCGAGTCGATCTCGCTCTTGGGGTACTTGCGAAGCTGGAGGCCGAACGCCATGTTCCTGTAGACCGACATGTGCGGGTAGAGGGCGTAGTTCTGGAAGACCATCGCGATGTCGCGGTCTTTCGGCGGGGTGCTGTTGATCAGGACGTCGTCGATATGGATGTCGCCCGACGAGATCTCCTCGAGGCCGGCGACCATCCGGAGCGTCGTCGACTTGCCGCAGCCGGACGGCCCGACGAGGACGACGAACTCCTTGTCCTTGATCTCGAGGTTGACGTTGTTGACGGCAACGATGTTGCCCGAGAAATTCTTACAGACGTTCTTGAGAACGACCTTAGCCATTCACCAGCCCCTTTGAAGACCGAAGACTACGGATTTAAGATTCTTGAAGATAGCGGGTTAAGAGCGGTTTGTCAATGAAATTAGAGAGGGGCAAAGAGATTTCATGCGCCTTATCCAGGCTGTGGCAAACGATACCTCATGGTTTTCTTTCTTTCCCGCGATCGTTATGCAGTACGTAGCGGCAACAGACCGGCAGGAGCAACAATAACAACACCAGCAGCAGCGTCGACGGCTCGGGCACTTCGCCGCCTACAGGCGTCCCCTCCAGGCCGCTGCCCAGCTTGATGTAATAATTATCGCCGTACGTCCACGAGTCTCCCACGGCCGCTCCGGCCGGTTCTCCCGGCAACGTGGCGTCGCCGATATAACTCCACGTGACACCGTCGATCGTCCCCGTCCCCTGGGCGGCATATACCTCCGCCAGTTGCTGCAATTCTTCGGTCGAATAATCCAGGTCGAAACTGTCCTCTTCCACCGCGGCGCTGAGCGCCTCGAATTTCTCCACACCCAGCTCATAGATCGCGCCCGCCTCGTATCCGTCAAGCGCCCGGTCCCACACCGCCGCGTCGTCCATCCTGCCGCCGTAAAATTCCGTCGCAAGGCCGAACCTGAAATTATCCCAGCCGGATATCGAAGCATAGGCCGACGCCTTCTGATCCGCCAGCGCGCCGTTCAGGTACAGCTTCATGCCGTTCGCATCCGTCGTCCCGTCCCAGGTCATCGTTATGTGCGACCATTGGTCCAGCGGCACAACCTGGTAATAATACGTCGTAACATTGTTTGTCCCCGAATCCACGTACCCCCACGCCGAATCGCCCCAGCAGTGGGTCATCTGGTAATTCTCTATCCCCGTCCCCATAAGGCCGGCATCGACCATGAACATCTCGGGACGGATCCACAGGCTCATCGTGAACGCCCCCGCTATCTGCAGGCCCGACGGAAGCCCGCACTCGACGTAATCATCGACGCCGTCGAAGGCAAACGCCGACCCGTGAACGCCCGCCGCGCCCGCCGTCACGCCGTTATACATCGTCCCGTCATAGCTGTTCGCCGTCGAGTCCCCCGCCGTCGTCCCGGCGGCCTCGTCCATCTTCCAGTAGCCGACCAGCGAGCTTTCGTACGCGGAGGCCTGCGGTACAAATAAAGACCCGCACGCGATCGACAGGGCCGCCACCAGTATGTTCGCCTTGGATCTCATCGCTGATTCCTTTTATTGCTCAGCATCCGTACAGCTCCGGCACCGAAAAGCGGCAGGAGCAGCAGCAGCGTCGACGGCTCGGGGACTTCGCCTCCCTGGTTTTCCTGGCCGCCTCCATCTTCCTGCGGGAAACCGCCCGAGTTCACCGTCAACGTCCAGTTGTCGAGGCCGCTTTCCGTCGTTGTCTGTGCAGCCCCATCGGTTCCATTTGATCCCCAGTAACCAAACATGATCGGGCTCCCGTCCACAGAGAAATCCGGCTGTGCCCCCGTTAATATATCAACGAAATCGCCCTCTTCATAATATGGCAGCTCGAAATGTCTCCATACGTTATCAGCGGGTTCTGCCCACACACCATACTCCCCAGGCCAGAAAAAATGCGCATCTTGATACAGCAACAACCCGTATCCGACCGCGCCCGAAGTTCCACCGATAAGGAGTTTCAAATCGAATGCAAGACTCACACCGGCAAGAGAACCTTCGATAGCGGGGTCGTATTGCCATGCTTGATACAGGTGTCCGGTCTCAAGCCGCCCGTACCCGCCAAACGTATGCGCCAACCAGCGGTATGTACCAGGATGACCGCCGATTGCTGACTGGTTAACCTGGAATGAAACCGCAGGGCCTGAGTACTGTATTACCTGCGATGTCCAGTCCGCATTATACAAATCCCCGTCGGAAATGATAACGGCAGAGGAGGGCGCAATATGAATGACCGTCGTTAATCCAACGACCGATAGCATCATCACTAAGATGTATCTAGACTTATTCATAAGTCACCTCCTATTATCCGCTCCGTTCACTTTATCGTTCATTCGCAGCCGCCATATTCCCAATATTGCCAGCGGCAGCAATAACACAAGCGTCGACGGCTCGGGGACCTCGCCGCCCTGCGAAAAGCCACCGCTGCCCTCCGCCTTTAGCAAGAAATTGTATGTCCCGTCTTCCGCGCCGTACCATGCCGTTGGGCCATCAAGCCCGGCGATAAGGAAATTGTAATTACCCGCATTGACCGTTCCAGTTGAGAGCAGGTCTCCGTAGTAGCTCCACGACATGCCATCGATATTTATAGGTGAGGGGTGCCCGCCGGCATTGCCATCCTCATAAAGGGAAATCAGCTGGGCGATCTCCTCATCCGACAGGTCGAGCGCGCCTTCGTTCAGCAGCTCGTTCTTCAGCGCGACGAATTCATATTCCCACGAGCTCAGCAGGTTCCAGCTGTAGCCGTTCTCGGTCGCCCAGAGCGGGTAGTTCATCGCCTTGCCGTTATCACACCCCCATATATTGCTCCCGGCGATCGAGACGCTGTGCCCTCCGACCGTGGGCAGCAACGAATGGTTCGCCGCCGAATATCCACCCGCCGAACCCCAGTAAATAAAGGAATTCGCATAATAACTGGCATCGGTCTTGAGGTTCGCGAAAACGATATCCAGATAGCCGTCTTTATTGAGGTCACCGACCGCAATGTCCATCGCGCCATCAGTCGGGAGTTCGCTCCGGGACGAGTACGTATTGTCGGAATCGCCCCAATAAATATATGAATTAATCGAACAGGTCGACCCGTCCTGATTGTTTGCTATGACGATGTCGAGATGGCCATCGCTATTCAAGTCTGCGATCTTTGCGCATGCTGCGTCGAACGACGGTAATTCGTTCTTTGTTGTATAGGTGGCCGTCGCGTTGCCCCAGTAAATATATGAATTAACCGAGTATGGGCTCGTATCAGTACCGTTGGCAAATACAATGTCCAGATAGCCGTTATTATCAATATCTGCAACTGCGGGAGGCCCCGGCGAGACCCCCGGGATTTTCAACCCATTCCCGGACGAAAAACCCGCAGAGGATCCCCAGTACAAATAGGAGTTTGCAGTCATTGTCTGCGTGAACAGGATATCGAGAAAACCGTTATTATCAAAATCGGCGACAAAATTGCCGAATGCGGAGTAGGTGGGGAGTTGCGCCAGAGATGACGGCGTCCAGGTTGCGCCTGATGTGCTACCGTAATATATGTACGAATTCGTCTGGTAGGTACCTGCGCGATTGTTTGAGAATACTACATCGAGGCATCCACTCCCATCAAGATCGACCGTCGATACACCGTACGCCCCTGTAGTCGGCAGAAGTGTTGGTGCAGTTGACGTAAAGGTGTGGGCCGGGTCACCCCAGTAGATATATGAATTGATATTGAACGTCGTATTATACCTTCTGTTGTTTGCGATCACGATATCAAGCATGCCATCTTTGTTGAGATCGACCGTTGCGACTCCGGTTGCTCCCTCTGTCGGCAAGAGCACCCTTGTATTCGTCGGATACGGGTTGGTCGCCGCGCCCCAATAGACGTATGAATTAGTAATATAGGAGCCACCGGTATACAGATTGGTAAAAACAAGGTCGGGCCACCCGTCGTTATTGAGGTCCTGCGCGGCGTGCAACGCAGGCGGGCTAACCGCCAGAAGCATGGCAAAAGATTCTGATCGCTTTCATTGCGCCCCTCTATGTCGCCACGCTAGACCGATAGCCGCCAGCGGCAGCAACAGCAGCAGCGTCGACGGCTCGGGGACCTCGCCGCCGCCCGTCCCTCCGCCGCCTTCGGTCCCGGCGCCGTACTCTTCGCCCATCAGGAAGGCGAGGCCGTAGAGCTCGTCGTCGGTCAGGACGCGTTTGGTCATCCCCATGGAGAGGTTCGAGTTCATAACCTCCTGTCCTGTCGCGAAGACAGGCACCAAGGAGGGAAGCAGATCCGCATCCCAGTTTTTGCCGGCATCATCCGCCTGGTTCGGATGGTTGAGACCGACAACATGCCCCAGCTCATGCAAGGCGACGCTCTGGAGGTCGTACTGGCCCGCAACGCCGGATACCGACCAGTTCTTCGCCTCGTTAAACCACATATTGACCGTGGCGATCGTGTGGTCGTCGTTCCAGAAATAGATATCCGTCACCGCAAGAGTATTGGCGCCGAACAACGCACTGCCGGTGATCGGGTTGAGGGCGCCGGAAGGCGCCGAGAAGATGTCTACGTTAAGGCCGGCGGCAATGTGCGATGCGTCGCCGCCGAGCGGTTCGATCCCCGCGTCGAAGAAATCGAGGGCGTCGCTTGCGATGTCCCACGTCGCGAAGGCGCTGCGGATCGCCTGGATCGCCGGCGCGTTATTCGCGGCGAAATCGGGGTCCGTGTTCAGGAAGGTCGACTCGATGCCGTACGAGAGCCCGTGCTTCGCCGCATACACGTAGCCGCGGTTGCTCATGTCGTAACGCTCTACGTCGCCGGCCGTGTCGTTGATGTACGACGATCGCCAATGGGCTGCGGTCGACGGGTTCGCTACAAACATTTCGTCATTATCGAAGAAAGCGACGGCGTGCAGATCCGCTGATACGAACAACATGATGATCACCGCAAAGATGCCCGACCCAGCCTTGTTCATTCAGCCCCCTCTCCGCAAGAACTCCTTTTGATAAAGTTTACCGCATTGTTTCGCCGTTATTGTTGCAACCATCTCAGACAAGGCAGCCGCCTGTCATGCCCCCGCGCACAAGCGCGCTACCGCCCCTGCGCGGCCGGCGTCTTTTCTCCGCCGATCACGCGGCTGCCGGTAACCGGCGCTTCGCACAGGCATATCAGCACCACGAACGCTACCCCTACGAGCAATATGACACAGGTCCGCATACGAATATCCCCTTATGTGATGATACGATCTCACTTACCCGCGCGACACCGCCGCAGGTTCTTCAAAGCGAAGCCCCCGGCCAGCAGAGGCAGCAAGAGCAGGAGCGTCGACGGCTCCGGCACTTCGTCGCCGGCGGAGGGCGGACTGTAGGTAAGGTTCAGCGCCGTCCCGTTTGCGGACAGGGTAAAACTGCTGTCCGGAGCGCCGCTGAACCTCGAGAAGTCCAGATGGAACAGTGATTCGTCAAACCAGCCAGTCCCGCCGGATATGTCCGCGATCTTCCGCGTGAACGGGGAAAGCGGATCGAAATTTTCCGGCACGCCTTCAACGTTGCCGCCTGTCAGCGACACGATCTCGATGTTGAAGGGGTTCAATTCGGTTACGTTGAGAAGCGTCACATCGCCGTCTATATCGAGGAAATCCCATCCGGGGTCGAGACCTTCTCCTCCCAAGAGGTCGTTGATCTCCCATTCGTAGATGCCCCCGCCTTCCCAGGTCTCGCCAAGCGACGTGAGTTTGCCCGGGCTGTTACCGGGAGACAAAACGCCCCCTGCGTTCAGGGTAATATTTCCAATAATTCCGTTGCCGCTCAATATGCCGCCTGGCTCGACGGTCGTGATGCCGGTTATGCTTCCGTTAACGATAAGTCTTCCGTCCTCGACGAACGTCCCGCCGCCGTAGGTGTTAGCTCCCGCAAGGGTAACGTCGCCGCCTGTCGTCTTCGTCAGAGATGCAGTCGCCCCGCCCAGGACGGCGCTCACCAAACCGCTCCGGACATCATACGAAACTCCGGTTAACGTGCCGCCGCCGCTTCCGATGATATTCCCGCTGTCGAGCGTCACCGCGCCGACCGTATCGGACAACCCGCCGATATCGAGCGTCCCACCCGATACCGTGACGGCTCCGTCGGCGATCGCATCGCTCACGCCGTAACGAAGGATCCCCTCGCTCACGACCGTCGGCCCGCCGTAGGTGTTCGCGTTGGCAAGGGTCACCGTCCCTGCGGTGCTCTTGGTCAGCGCCACGCCCGCGCCGCCGCCCAGGATCAGGTTGACAGTACCGTCCTGCATATTATACGAAGCGCCGGTAAGAACGCCGCTGCCGTTGATCACCCCCCCGTTCGAAAGCGTCACCGCGCCGACGGTGCGGCTGAATGTGGAGGTATCCATCATCCCTTTCGACACCGTATAGTCTCCTCCCGCGATCGCATTGACGCTCAGATAACTGAGCGTCCCGTCATTAACCACCGTCGGTCCCGTATACGAGCATGTGCCGGAAAGAGACAGCTTGCCAGAACCCACCTTTGTCAACCCCACCGTGCCGGAACCGTTCAGGATTCTGCCGGTGTAGGCAGCCGGGCTGGTTTCGTTGTAGCCAACGGTCAAGGTAACCGGCCCCGCTGTATCCGAGGTAATAATTCCGTTGGCCCCTGTCAACGACCCGAACGCCTGATCATACCCGCCAAGGTTAAGCACGCCGAGAGCTCCTAGCTGCAATGCCGACCTGGATTCCACTCCTCCGAAAACATTGGCGGCGCCGCCTTTAAGCGTTCCCAAATTAACGTATGTCGTCCCGCTATAGGTGTTCGCGCCGCTCAGAAGGATCTTGCCGCTTGATTGCAGCAGACCGCCCGTGCCGCTTATACTGTTGGAAATCGTATAAATAGCTGTGTCGCCCCTGTTGAACCTCAGCGTACCGTTGTCAGTCACGCTGCTGCTGCCAAGGCTGCCGGTCATAGTGCTGGTGCCGATCGTCAACGTCCCCGCAGCTATCTCGGTCGTGCCGCTGTACGTATTGTTCCCGCTGAGAATAGCGGAACCGCCATCCAGGCGAACAATACCGCTACCGGATATGGCGCCGCTGTATGTCGTACTTGTCGTCAACACCAGCGGGCTTTCTGTGGCGAGGTTATGACTAGCTGAATCTACCGCCGCAAACGACACTTCCGTTAGAGGCACGAACATCGCCGCCGCAATCCACAAACACCATATCTTTCTCATTGCACTCCTCCTCTTTCAGCTTATTGATCGTGGCAACGATCTATGCGTTCTTTGCCTTCCTGATCCTCCGGATGCCGAACCCGATCAGCGGCAGGAGCAGCAGCAGCGTCGACGGCTCGGGAACCTCCCCGCCGCCGTCCTGCTCGAAGCCGACTCCCTGGAACTCTCCCGTGGCCGGGTCGTAATTGCCCCATGCCACCTGGCCGCCGCCGCTGATCGTCGGGTACATTTCGTCGACGCCAGAGGTCGCCGAGACCGGCGTCAAGATGCCCGTATCCAACGAGTACTCATAGATATCCCAGTCGTCCAACCGCTGGAACCCGACCAGCCACCCCGTCGTATCCAGCACCGGATACATGTCGCTGTAGTATTTCCCGGCGCCGTCGTCCGTGCCCATCAGCTCCGTCAGGTTCATGATCGTCTCCGGATCGCCCGACGACCAATAGAAGAGGTTCCATACTTCGTTATCGGCGTTCCACCCCTGCCACGCGACGTAATAGCCGCCCGCTTCGTCGTAGGCCAGCCACGGGCACGCGCCCTCCAGGTTCTCGCCGTAGTTGATATCGACCTCGATATCGGCCCACCCGATATCCGAGTTATCCCAATCGCCCGTCGAGAGATTGAACATCTTTAGCAGCGACTTCGTCCCGTTGTCCCCGTAATACTCCAGCACGACCTTGTCTCCGGCAACCGACGGGTGGCGATTCGCCGAGCCGGCGGCGAAATTGGTCCACGTTGATTCACCGGGCTTCTTGTAGAACAGCCCTGCCGCCCCCTCCACCACCATCGTCCCGTTGTATATGGCACATACGCCGCCTTTGTCGTTGGGATCGTTCGGGTTCTCATAAACCGGCATGGCGCCGTCAAACACCTTGACGCTGCCCTCAGCGCTGGTCCACAGATAGTAGCCGTCGGCCTTCCGGTACAGCACCTCGCCGTTGGACACCGCCGGATGGAACGCAACGCCCGGATCTTCCTCAACAGGAACAGCGGATCCCGGATCGCCGAAATCGGCGACGTATTTCAGCGTATTGTCGTTGACATCGATAAACGCGCCTCCGAACCCTCCCCCTTGCTGGTCGGCAGCCGATACCACAGGTCGCTCGAGCAGCTGCGGCGCGCTGTAAACCCCCGCATACTCCAGTATCAATGCGGTCGGGGTATCGATGTTGTCAACCTTCAGGGAGAACTTGTCGAGACCAACGGTGTCGAGACCCGAATAGGTGAACGCAAACTTATCCGCAGCAAACCCGCTGATCGACGACGCCTGAGCGATCGTCCAGCTGTTCGGCGAAGAGCCAAAGACACCGCTTGTCAGAGAACGTATATCTATATTTAATTTTAATGGTTCGTTCGAGTTAAGAGTAAGCTCTCCCGCTATATCCAAGAGGCCGGCCGAGCTGCCGTCTATATTCCAGAGATAATGCCCGCCGCCGTTCCACGTCAGCGAAGCCATAGTCAGCGTTCCGGGGTCTACTCCTCCCGCCGCTATCGTGCCGTTCTCCAGGACCTCCGCGGCCCCGACCGTCCCGGTTCCGGCCAGCACCGCGCCAAGGCCAACGGTCGTCATCTCGCTGTCCGCGATGCTCCCGTCCACCGTGAGGGTGCCGCCGGCAACCGTCGTCGTGCCGGTATAGGTGCTCGTGCCGGTCATCGTCATGTTGCCGGTGCCTTCCTTGACCAGGTATCCTTTCGCACAATCAATGTCAGGAACCAGTTGATACTCCTGAGTCCACTGCCCCGTGTTCTCATCGTAGCGCCAGACGTAAGCATACACCGGATCCGCCTGACGTATGGCACCGGAGAATATGGTCGACCCGTTATTCCCGCCGACACGGAGACCCTGGTTGCCGCAGTTACCTCCGAGCACGACATCACCGCCTCCGGACAAGGAACCGATCTTTTCCTCTCCATCATCGACTGATACCGGGTTATATGTATTCTGGTAAAAACGGTAGTACGTGTTGCTGCGGGCGCCGTAATTATAGAAATACCCCCATCCGTCTTGCTTGCGCTGGATATTCATGCTCGCCCCCGACGCGATCTCGACCGCGGAACCATCGGGGATGACATCCTGTCCGTTGACCAGCAAGATGCCCTGGTTGATCACCGTCGGCCCGGCATAGGTGTTCTGCCCCATCAACGTCGTCACCGTATTACTATCCTTGGTCAGCCCGCCGTTCCCGCTGATCACGCCGCCATATGCCGCTTCCCTCACCAGCCCGTACGACTCGTCCACGTAGCCGGCGAGCCCGTCACCGCCCAGCGTCAGTCCGGCATCGCCGATCCTGAGCTCGCTCGATTCGCCGCCGGATATCGAACCGATCGTCGACACCTGGTTGTTCAGGTCGAGGACCGTGCCGTCAGCAAGGTTGATGAACCCATCCGCCGCGATCGCCCCCGCGCTCCCGCAGGTCAGAGTGCCGTCGACGACCCACGTCATCAACTGCGTATTCGTCCCCGTCAGCGTTATGTTTCCGGCCCCTTCCTTGATAAGAGTGCCGAAATACTCGGGATCCGCCTCAACGAACGAAGACGCAAGGGTTTGGTCCCCGCCGTTGATGCCGACCCTGACCGCCTGATTGGCCGAATTCGCCGTACCGTCAAGTATCACGCTGCCCTCGCCGTCCAGCGAACCCAAGGCCAGTTCCTGTGTATAGGAATTATATGAATATATCGGCGCACCGTGTCCCGGCCCCGCAAAACGCGTTCCGGTATATACCGTCTGATAGTTGTAGGGATCCCAGTAGCTGCCGCCCCACGTGCCTACCCCTTTGAGGCGAAGAGATGCTCCGGGAGCGACTGTTATGGCGGAACCGCTGTCGATCGGGTTCTGGTTATTCTCAAGGCAAAGCTCGCCCGCAGTGATATTCGTCGGCCCGGCGTATGAATTCTCCGTAAGCAGCCTCAACGCGCCTTCACCGGCTTTTGTCAGCCCGCCGCCGCCGGTGATCGCGCCGCTGACCACCGTCTCGCCGGCGCCGTCAACGGTCAGGTTCTTGCCGTTCGTGTCAACGATCCCCGAGAACGTCAGGACGCCGCCGTTATTGACGAACGACTGATCGGCGCCGAGCGTAATCCCGAGCGCGATCTCGTTGTCTCCTGCCGTATTGACGATGCCCGATTCGAGCGCGATCTCGGCCACGTTTCCTATCAGCGTAAAGCCGCCGTTCGCAAACTCGATGCTCTCATACGTGTTCCCCGAAACGTCGAAATACGGCATCGTCCTCGTGCTCCCCGCGAAGACGAGGGCGTCGTAGTCAGACGGCGCGACTCCGCCATCCCAGTTTTCCGGGGTCGAAATATTATCGTTACCCGTCGCCGGATCCGACCCGCCGTTCCATGTCCGGGACACGATCGTCGCCGCGTTGTAGACCAGCTTGAGGTCGTTCCCGACCTGCTGGACCTCGAACGTCCCGTTGCCGATGCTGTTGACGAGGCCCGTCGTGTCGAAGGCGAACGCCGACGTGTCAAGCCCGGCCGTGATGCTTTGCGCCGTCAGTATCGTCCACTCGTAGCTCTCTTGCTTGTCGAAGTTCGCGACCGGCGCACCGAGTGAACCGATGGCGATCGTGAACGGGTCGGTATTGGAATCGAAATATGCGGTAAGGACGCCCTCAAGATTGATGAGGTCCCACGCCACGCCGGCGGTCCCCACTGTGTCGGTGACCTGCCACGCATAGCGCCCGTCGGGGTGCCATTCCATCCAATCCGAGATCGTTATCGAACCGGCGCCGTTACCCGGAGCCAGCGTGCCGCCCGCGCCGACTGAGACGCGCGCCACTTCCCCGCTGCCGCTCAACGTCCCGGTGCCCGTGACCGTCGTCGACGACGTGTCCGCGATGCTGCCGTTGACGGCGAGAACGCCCGCGGAGACCGTCGTCGCGCCCGTAAAGGTGTTCGCCGCTTCCAGCGTCGCCGTTCCGGCCCCTTCTTTCGTCAGCCCGCCGTCGCCGCTGATGACGCCGTTGATCACCGAGGCGCCGGTGCCGTTCACCGTCAGCGTGTACGATCCCAGCTCGACGCTGCTGTCCACCGTCAAGGTGCCGCTGTTGCTGGTGAGCGCCGCCTCGTCCGAATTGATCACGATCGTGCTAAGCGCCACGGTATTGTCGCCGGCGATGTTGACAATGCCTTTGTTGAGGATCACCCCGTTGCCGTCTAGCGTAAAACCGCCGTTCTTGAAGTTTATCTTCTCGAAAGTCATCATGTCTTCCGAGCCGAGATCGTTATGCGGCGTCTGCCTGACTGTGCCGCTGAAGGTGAGCGTGACGCCATCGACCGGAACCACGCCGTCCTTCCAGTTAGCCGCGGTGCTGAAGTTATTGTCGCCGCCGACCGCCGGCGAGCCGCCGTTCCACACCAGGCCGAACTGCGGCAGGAGATACGAGAAGATCGTCCCCTGATCGAACTCGCCGCCGTAATAGGTCATGCCGTAGAGCGCGGAGCCGTCGGCAGAGGCAACAAGCGACCCGTTAACAGGATTCGAACCGCTGCCCGGCGCTCCTTCAAATCTGTATACAACGCTGAACAGCCCTGTCGCCGTATCATACTGATAGATCAGCCCCGGTGTCGGAATCCCCCCTTTTCCGGCAAGACCCGATGCCATGCCGTACAGTACGCCGTCCACCATCGTCAGTCCGCCGAACGTAGCCTTACCTTCACTGCCATCAGCGGCAAACCTGTAGAGCTCGCTGTAATCGCTACCGGTCCCCATTGCGCCGATACTGAAGATCGCCTCGACGGTAGTATCGCCACCAATTTCTCTATCCGTCACGCCATAGAGCTTATCGCCATCAAGGAACAGATCGACCGACGGATGGAACGGTGCCGCTGAACTATCGAAATCCTTCAGCACCGTCAGGATGCCGGTCTGTGTATCAAGACGATAAATGGTCCCGCCACCCAGCTGCCCGCCGTTCCGGTTCGCGCCAAATATATATCTGCCATCCTGGGAAATGATCAGATCGCCGGTCGCGTTACCGCCCATCGGCCAGCCTCCCGAATTACCGCTCGCCGAGTCAAAGGCATACACCGTCTCTGCAACCCCCGTCAAAGCGTTCACCCTGAATATCGTTCCTTGATAATTCGCCCCGCCATCGGCAGTCGTACCGTACAGCCATTCGCCGTGCTTCGTCAGGCTTCCGCTGGGGTAACTTCCCGTCGTATTATAATCGAGGGCCGTTATCTGATTATATGATCCCGTCACGCTATCATAGCTAAACACAACTCCGTAACCGGTATTGTTATCATTTGACGTCATGCCGTAGAGCATAGTACCGTCCGCCGTCAGATTGCCGAATGGACTCGCCCCGTCATACCCATTGAACGACTTTTCGATGGTGATGGGGTCGCCCGAAGTACCGATGCTGAAAATCACGCCCGCGTAGTTTTCGCCGCCGCTGCAGGTCATGCCGTACAACCTGTCACCGACGATCGTCACGTCTTTCGTCGGGTTCGCGCCGTCGCCGACGGGGCCGGCAAAACTATGCAGCAACGTATAGTTCGGGTCGGAGATGTACGTGTAGCGCAGCAACAGGTCATTGCCGCTGGCCTCGGCAGAGAATGTGCCGAGAAACGGCACTGTGAAGTTCGTCGTGTCGACGACAAGGCTCTTCGGATCCGCGATCGTGATCCCGCTCGTCGCGCTGGCAATGGTCCACGTATTGCTGCTACGGCTGCTGAACCCGTTCAACGTCCCGCTGCCGCCGTCTAGCGCGCTGGCGGCGATGGTGAACGGCGATTCGGCGGTCGCCTGTATGTCCAGCGTCCCGTTGATGTTCAGGAAATCCCAGCCGGGAGACTCCGACCAGGGGCCGGCCGACGACGATGCGTCGCTGACTTTCCAGGCGTACCTGCCGCCGCTGTTCCAGGTAAGCGTTGCCGGCGCTTCGGGTGCGCCGAGGGTCAGTCTGCCAACGCCCGTGCCTTCGGCATCGCCGGCTGTGATCGTCCCGCCGTTCTGGACAGTCACTGAACCGACTGTTCCCGTCCCTGTCAGAACGGCCGAGCCAGTGGTTCCCAGCGAGCTGTCTACCGTCGTATGGCTGGCAATCCCGCCTCCGACAAACAGCGTCCCTTCCGTAACGGTCGTAGCCCCCGAATAGTCGCTCGACTCCCAGATCCTGACCGTCCCCCCGGTCGTCTTCTCCAGCGTGCCGGCACCGGTCAGGTTCGCCTGGATAAGGCCGTCCTCGGCCTGTATCTTCGTCGCGGAAATACCGCTTCCCCACAGCTGGCCGCCGCTAGACAGCCTCACGGTGTTGGGGCTTTGCGTCCCTGTTGCCGCGTACAGGAGACCGCCGTTAACGCTTACATCTTTGCCTTCGGGAAGCGCATTTGCCGCATAGCAGTAAACATTAGCGCCCTGTTCAATGTAGGTTCCACCGCCGTAGGTATTGGCGCTTAAGAGCTGCACCTCTCCGGTTATATAGGCGGGAGCTGTGTCGCCTTTCAGCTGCGCGTAGACCAGGCCGCTATTGAGATTGAACTGCGAAGACGCCGTGATCTCGCCGCCCTCGACGGCGCTCCAGCCGCTGAGCGTGAGAGAATCGACCGACGCCGCATTTCCGTTGACGTTCAGCCTGCCCCCGTTCACGACCGTCACGGCACCGCCCGACGGCAGCGCGGCCGCCGAACCGAGCGTGACACCCGCGCCGTCGATGAACGTCGAACCGCCGTACGTATTTGTGCCGGCCAGCGTCATGGCGTAGTAGCCGCCGGTTTGATAGTTGTTCACCTCCAGCGATCCCGCCCCGCCGATGTTGCCGCCGTACACATAATTGTCCGGGGTATCGCACTGGATGCTCAAGAGGCCGTCGTTCGCGACGTCGCGCTGCGCCAGGCTCTTCTCGGTCACGATCAGCGTGCCTTCCTGCACATTCGTCGCGCCGGTGTACGAATTGGCCTTGTACAGCGTGACGGCCCCCCCGGTGGTCTTATCGAGCGAAGTGTCGCCCGCCAGTTCGATGTTCACCGCACCGCTTTGCAGGTCGTATGATGCCGCCGTGATCTTTCCGGTCTGCGTCCCCCCGTAGGGAGTTTCCAGGAGGCCGCTTTCCAGCACCAGGCCTCCGACCGTCGCGTTCACGCCGTCGGCAACGTGCAACGCCCCGCCGGCCACGATCAGGCCGCCGGCGGCGGGGATCGCATTGTCATGCGAGACGGAAAGGTCGCCGTTCAGCGTCGTGCCCCCCGTATACGTATTCTCGCCGCTCAATGCCGTCGTATATTGGTACGTAACATGCCCCGTTCCGTCGATCGAGCCGCTAAGCGCGCCGCCGTTAATAATTAAGTCCGCGCTGCCAAGATGAATGTTTCCGCTCCCTTGAACACTCTGTAATGTTTGGTCATTATCATTGAGTATGAGGTCGCTGTTAAGAAACAGCTGCACTCCTGTCTTAAACATGTTAGCCGCTCCGGTCGTAAACGGGGCATTGTTCGCAAAGTAGCCAACACCATAGCCCGACAACTCGATGCTCCCCGAAAACATGCTCGGTGCATCAACCGCAATAGCCCCGTAATTTGTGAGGGCGATTTTGCCGTTTCCGGCAACCGAGTAAACATGGTCCGAAACGTCAAACCAGAGCGTACCGCCGCCATTGATCGTAATTGGGCTGTTGTCCGAAAATCCGGCAGTAGCGCCAAATCTGCCCGATTTAAGGGTGCCCGCATTAATGATCGTGGGGCCCGAATAGGTATTATCATATGACAGATAGCACGATCCGCTGCCTTCCTTGATAACGCCGCCCGTACCGGAAATATTGGAAACTTCCATGGTGCCGCTTGTATTGGAATCTATCGTGAGGGTGTGGTCCCCCAAATTGATCGAAGAATCAAGGCTCAACCTCATACCGCTGCCGGCGCCGCCGTAGATCGTCTGATCGGCCGCAAGGGTTATCGGCACACGGAAGAAGTTTACCGACGTACTCCTGTCATATATGCCTTCTGACAACGTTATCCCGTTTCCGGTGATAGTAATCCCCCCCGTTTTAAAGGTGATCCCTCCCAACTGAGCATCCGTTAAATCGTTATTGACTGTCTTTATTGCCGGGTTTCCGTCAAAACAGACATTGCTTCCCGTTTCCAGGCCGGTGTCGGTGGCCCAGTTAGTTGCGTCGCTCCAATTTGCCGTCCCAGCACCCGCATCCCATACGTGATAGGGTAGAAAACTGAAAAGCTTGTTATCGGAAACACCGTAGAGCACTCCATTCTGGTTCAACAGTTTAGGCGGGCAATACCCGGTTCTCAACAATTGCAGCCCCCCTTGCAGTCCGATCTCAAAAATGCCGGCACTGCTTGCGCCATAAAAAGACTTTCCGTCTTGGGCCAGTGTCAGAGTATTATCAACGAAGCTCATTTCGCCGTCCTGCGCAGTCCCCTTGAAATCATAGATCTTCTGATAACCGCTGCCATTCGTGCCGATCTTATAAATGGTCCCCTTGCCATACAAACCGCCATCGTCCGTTGTGCCGTACATTTCATTACCAGTCGCTGTGAACGCAAGTGATCCAGTAGGCGATACTCCATCCGTACTATCTCCCATGAATGGCATAAATGTGTGCAAATATGTCGGCGCACCGCCTGCTGTTGATATCTTGAAAACGGTCCCTGCACTGTTTGGCCAGCCGCCTGCGTACGTGGTCCCATAGAGCGTATTACCATCCGGGGAAAGCAACAGGGTACTGCTGGGAAATTTCCCCGAATCACTATTGTCTCTGAACTCATACAAATTCTGATAGCCGCCCGACGTTCCGATCCTGAACACGGTGCCGTACCCGAGGCCATACCCCCCCGCTCCGGTCGTTCCATACAACTTGGTGCCATCATTCGATATAGTCGGTGTTGCCCAAGCTTCCCTTCCTGATGCTTGTGAAAAATTCGCGATTACCGTCGGATTAGAGCCATCAGTGCCTACTTTGTAGATGATACCGTCGTAACTGTTGTCGCCAAAATAGGTGAAGCCATATAGCACACCATCTCGCAACGCCACACCTTGCCCAGGAACAATGGAAGGGCCATATGTGCCAACAAAAGTATACAAAGTTTGGTAGTTACCCCCGTTCATATCAACCCTGTACACGCCGCCATGATATGTACCATACAACGCAGTACCGTCAGTGGTGATGTTCCCGCCATAGGCCGGCAGGGTTTGTAGCTCATTTAAATCGTCCGCCCAGACAAGACCGGAAGCAATTGAAAGCACCATCGATGCCGCAATAACTATCAGTCTTTTCATACCAACCTCCCGCTTCATTGAAGTGAATTCGTTTTGCATTCCGGTTTTTGTCTTCATAGCCTATCCTTTCGCCGCAAATAAAAAACCCCGATCATCGAAAGGATGGCCGGGGTCTCAACACCGCGCACATCTACGTGGTGCGCTCACGGCAACTGGCTGCCATCCTCGTACTGCGTTCTGCGTCCCTCGTACTGCGGTTTATACGCTGTACTCAGCACGCTATACGCTGTACGGGCGAAGGCCCTCTAGCTTTACGTCCCATCCTTTCAGATGGTTTGCCCTTAACTCAATTCTTCTTCACTCCTCCTGTTTTCCATTTAACGCCTAACAACACAATCTTTCTTTCAACTTACAAGTTTATTATATATCTTACCATTGAGTTTTGTCAAGCTTTTCCTTCCGTTTTCCTTCCGAACGCACCTTATTTCTTCGCGGTGCGGAGTTTCCGCCTCAGGCCGAACCCGATCAGCGGCAGGAGCAGCAGCAGCGTCGACGGCTCGGGAACCTCCCCGCCGCCGTCCTGTTCGAAGCCCATTCCCTGGAACGCTCCCGAGGACGGGTCGTAATTGCCCCACGCCACCTGGCCGCCGCCGCCGATCGTCGGATACATTTCGTCGACGCCAGAGGTCGCCGAGACCGGCGTCAAGATGCCCGTATCCAACGAGTACTCATAAATGTCCCAGTCGTCCAACCGCTGGAACGCGACTAAGGATCCCGTCGTATCCAGCACCGGATACATGTCGCTGTAGTATTTCCCGGCGCCGTCGTCCGCACCGATCAGCTCAGTCAGGTTCAGGATCGTCTCCGGTTCGGCCGACGACCAATAGAAGAGGTTCCATACGTCGTTTGTGTCATTCCACCCCTGCCACGCGACGTAATAGCCGCCCGCGCCGTCGTAGGCCAGCCACGGGCAGGCGCCCTCGAGGTTGTCGCCGTAGTTGATCTCGACCTCGATATCGGCCCACCCGATATCCGAGTGATCCCAATCGCCTGTCGCGAGATTGAACATCTTAAGCAGCGACTTCGTCCCGTTGTCCCCGTAATACTCCAGCACGACCTTGTCTCCGGCCACCGACGGGTGGCGGTATTGATTGCCATCAGCTATCCTATTAAAACCCTGGCCGCTTACAAACGCATAGATGCCATCGTTGCCTTCCATTACGATCTTACTCATGTCGACCGACGGGTCCCGCCAGATCGAGATACCGCCTGCATAATCGGCCGGCGGCATGACCTCGGTTATGATGGAATCGCCCGCAACCTCATCCCACATATGATACATATTGTCAGCGCCGCGATAAACAACCCGTCCTCCCGAAACCGCCGGATGAGCGCAGCCAAGGTCCTCGGAAATCACGACAGCGGATGACGGATCGCCGAAATCGACGGCGTGTTTCAACTTGCCGTCGAGATCGATGAAGGCACCGCCCGCGCCCTGCTGGTCGGCGGCCATTATTACCGGACGCTCGACGATATGCGGGCCGGCAAAAACGCCGCCGCCGGCAGGAAGATAGGTCAACGTGAGATTGTATCCGTCGCTCGACAACGATAACGTGCCGCCCCCCTCATCTACCTGCGGGATCTTCCCCGAGATCTGTATGACCCCGTCGGCATAATCCGCTATCCCTCCGCTTGCGTGCAGTACGATCCAATCATACCTTTGCGAACCCAGGAAGTTCGCCATGAAACCCGCCTGATCGCCGTCGTAGGTTATCGGGTCAAGATAGAGATCGCCCGCAAAAGAGCCAAACGTCAAAGACCCCGCAATGTTCAGGAAATCATATCCCGGTTTTGTCCCCTGCGAACCGGCCGCGTCGTTTATGTGCCATTTGTAATGAGCCCCACTGCCCCAGACCAGCGACCCGTCTATGTCCAATTGTCCGATAACGTTCCCGAACCCGGGGGTACCAAGCCCGTCGTCCTGCATCCCCGGGCTCACCTGCGCCCCGGAACCGACTAAGCTCACATCCCCCACGTTCCCCGTACCTACGAGGGCGGCGTCTTCTCCGCTCGTCCCGTCGACCGTAACATTCGATGCGCTGCCCAGCACTTCAAGGGTTCCCGCGGTAACCGTGGCGTCGCTCGCAATACTTCCGCCGGCACCGATGGTCAGCTTCCCTCCGCTGACCGTCGTCGCCCCACCATAGGTGTTCGTTCCGGAAAGCGTCAGCCATCCCGCGCCGGTTTTATTGAGCGGCGCGTCTTCGCCCGCAAGGCTCGCCGTGACGATGCCTTCGGTCAGGTCGAATTGAGTCCCGGTGAGCGTCCCGGCGCCGACGATACAGAAAGCGCCCGGCGTCCATTCGTCGCTCCAGGTGTACACGTTCCCGACGCTCTGATCGGTGCTGCCGATATCCAGCGTACCGGCGCCGCCGATCTCGAGATACCCGCCGGCCGGCAGCGCGCCCGGCACGCCGCAGACGAGCGTCGAGCCGGTGCCTTCACCGCCTTCGTAGTACATAATATAGGTCCCGCCGTCGTAGTCATTAGCCCTGTTCAGGAGGCTCGTGCCGGAATCCGCATACAGATAAGCCCCCGCCCCGTGCAGCGGCACATCAACGGTCGCATCGCCGATAGAGTACTCAGAGGCGGTGATATCCCCGTTGTGCACACGGCCGCCATACACGCTGAGGCCGTTGATCTCTATCGTTTTGCCGCCGGCATCGAAGCTGCTGCCATTATTACAACTGATGTTCGTTCCCGATGTCAGGGCGCCGTTCTCGCCTAGGGCAATCTCACCGGCATATGACAATATGTACCCCCACCCGATCGCCTGCGGCGCATCGATCGTCAATTTCCCCGTCCCATATTTCTGCATCCACGTATTTCCGGACAATTCACCGGTATAAACAAAATCGGTATCGTTCGTCAGCCGCGCCCATCCGTTACTGAAAGCAATATCATGCTGTCCGAGGGAATCGGGATTAAAATAGAGCATCCCGGACCCAACAGTGAATTTTCCCGTGAAGTCGAGCGGCGAGGTAAAAGTCACTTGATCACTCATGCTAATGACATCACCGGTACCGGTGATATTCCCGCTGAAGGTAGTGGACTTCCCGCTGTTACTTCCCATCTTCAGGGTCCCTGTCCCAAGATTAACCGTACCGCTTCCAGAAAGCGTCCCGATCCTCTCGGAAAGGTTATTCAGATTCAGCTGCGCCGTCGGGCCCGCCAGATCGATGTCGGTCGAATCGGGGATATAGTTCTGGTCCCACGGATAGGGAGACGTTGGCAGTACATTGATCGCGCCGTCAGCGATGCTCAACTTACCGAAATAACCGGTTATCGCACCGCTGAAATCATACTGTCCTGCGACGGTCAGCGAACCAAAATAGAAATCCAGCTTCCCCGTACCGGTCAGACCGGCAACCGTATTGGCGGTCGAGAGATACAGGGTACCTGCTGGGTCGATCTGCATTGTGCTGTTTGCCGAAAGGGCGTTGGCAAAAGGCTTGATCGTACCCGCAGCAATGCTCGTTGGGCCGCTGTAGCTCAACGATCCCAGAAGGGTCAACTCGCCGGCCCCTGTCTTCACGATACCGCCCGTACCGGTAACGCCGCCGTTTAACTGCAGTTTCGACCCGACCGGCCCCGTATCGAACACCTGCACCGTATTCACCGTCAGGGTCGGGTCGATGATATTCCAGCCCGACGTGTTCGTGATCCCATTAGTCAGCGTAAGCGGGTTGCCTGAGATCCTGAAATTTCCGTTATCGAAACGTATGAGACCGACCGTGCCGTAGGAATTATTGTTCGTATCGCGCGCCGTACCGGCGAATATCGGAGAGTCTCCGTCGTTGAAAGCGGAGTCCCAATTAGAGGCGTTGCTCCAATCGTATTGCCCCCCGCCGCCGCCCGTCCATGTCCTATCCACGGCATGAACGATCACGACCCTGCAACACAACACCATCCCCACAGCAAATAAGATCCTTAATGCTTTCATCTCAGGCCACCTTGTATTTTGGTTCTTTGTTTTTCATCCGCCTCAGGCCGAACCCTATCAGCGGCAGGAGCAGCAGCAGCGTCGACGGCTCGGGAACCTCCCCGCCGCCATCCTGCTCGAAGCCGACTCCCTGGAACGCCCCCGTGGCCGGGTCGTATATCCCCCACGCCACCTGGCCGCCGCCGCTGATCGTCGGGTACATTTCGTCGCCCAGCTCCGTCGAGACCGGCGTCAAGATGCCCGTATCCAACGAGTACTCATAGATATCCCAGTCGTCCAGCCGCTGGAACGCGACCAGCGACCCCGTCGTATCCAGCACCGGATACATGTCGCTGTAGTATTTGCCCGCGCCGTCGTCCGTGCCGATCAGCTCCGTCAGGTTCAGGATCGTCTCCGGATCGCCCGACGACCAATAGAAGAGATTCCATACGTCGTTAGTGTCATTCCACCCCTGCCACGCGACGTAATAGCCGCCCGCTTCGTCGTAGGCCAGCCACGGGCAGGCGCCCTCAAGGTTGTCGCCGAAGTTGATCTCGACCTCGATATCGGCCCACCCGATATCCGAGTTATCCCACGTCCCCGTGGAGAGATTGAACATCTTCAGCAACGACTTCGTCCCGTTCTCCCCGTAATACTCCAGCACGACCTTGTCTCCGGCCACCGACGGGTGACGGTACGACGACCCGATGGCGAGATCGTTCCACGTTATATCGCCGGGCCTCTTGTAGAACAGCCCTGCCGCCCCCTCCACCACCATCGTCCCGTTGTATATGGCACAGCCGCCATCGTACGCCGGCATGGCGCCGTCAAACACCTTGACGCTGCTACCACCGCTGGTCCATAGATAGTAGCCGTCGGCCTTCCGGTAGAGCACCTCGCCGTTGGACACCGCCGGATGGAACGCGACGCCGGCTTGATCCTCAATAGGAACAGCGGATCCCGGATCGCCGAAATCGGTGACATATTTAAGCTTATTGTCCTCGACATCGATGAAGGCGCCGCCGAACCCGCCTACTTGCTGGTCGGCAGCAGCTACGACAGGGCGCTCGAGGAGATGAACCGTATTCTCCAGCAAATAACTGAAGATGGTCCCTTGATTCAGTTCCCCCCCTTCCCTTGTTATTCCATAAAGCATTTTTCCGTCAGTTGAAAGCGTAAGGGTCCCATACGGTTTTGACCCGTCGTTCTCATCACCACCATAACCGCCTATAAATTCGTGAAGGACTCTCCATGAAGTATCAAGAGGATTTATCTCAAAGAGAATGCCCCGATTCATGTCACCGCCTTGACTTGTCAATCCATACACTTTGGTCCCATCTGCAGATAGAGTAAGACTTCCATAAGGGAATGCGCCATCTTCAGTCCCGCCAACGAATTCGTGCAGCATCCTGAAAGTACCATCAGGAGCTATTTCAAACACCGTTCCTTTTCCGCTGGCACCGCCGTAATAAGTCATCCCATACAACTTACTGCCGTCCAGAGATAACGTTAGATCCGAATAAGGGCCGGCACCGTCGCCGCTGCCACCATTAAAATCGTGAAGCACCGTGAATGCCCCATTGGCCGGATTAATCGAAAACACTGAGCCATCACCAAACGCATAATATTCGAGACCCAATCTTGTCATCCCATACAGCATCGAGCCGTCCTCCGAAAGAGTGAGCCCTCCGTATGGGTAGAAAGGAGGGTAATAACCGCTTTGATCACCAGGGCATTCGTGGAGAGACGTCACCGAATTATCAGAGAGGTCAAGCTCAAAGATCGTGCCGCGATTGGCGAACCCGCCCAAGACCGTCATGCCGTAAAGTTTTGTCCCATCAGGAGAAAGCGTCAGGCTTCCTTCTGGCTTACCTGAAGCGAACTCATGGATGACTGTCAATTCGCCGGACGCGACATTGATCTCGAAGACAGTTCCCTGGTCATTATCGCCTCCCGCCGGCGTCATTCCATACAACATGCTCCCATCGTGAGAAAGAACAAGGCTCCCCTCCGGGAGGGCTCCGTCATTGACACCTCCCGCAAACTCATGCAAAAGCGTCACGGCTGAGCTCGCCAGATCAACTTTGAACACAACACCGGAATTCGCATCGCCGCCCTTCGTCGTCATCCCGTAAAGCGCAGTCCCGTCTGATGAAAGTGTCATCCCTACGTTGCCGTAAGGATACGATCCATCGCTACTACCGTCCGCAAAATCGTGGACAACATTAAATGCCGTCGGCGGCGGTGGCGGTGCAGCTGTGTATGCCAGCTTGAGTTCGCTCCCTTCCTTTAGTAAAGAAAAGGTGCCGTCTCCGTAGAAACCGCCGGAATCGAATGAAACGTTTGCCGTCTCGAACCCCGATATTCCTCCGGAAGCCGATAGTATCGTCCATGAATCGTTCTTGGTCTTGTCGAAATTAGCCGCCTTCCCCGGAACTGATCCCGCAAACGAGTCGATATCGATCGTAAACGGGTCGGTCTCGCTATTCGTGTTGATAATAAGGCTTCCGGTAATATTCAGATAATCCCATCCCAACGGACCGCCCGCAGTGCCCTTTGCGTCGTTCATCTGCCACGTATAGCGCCCGCCGGGGTTCCACTGCAACCAATCTGAAATACTCAGCGAGCCGACGCCATTGCCCGGCGAAACCGTACCCCCGTCATCGATCGATACGCGATACGCAGTGCCGGAACCGCTCAAAGTGCCCGTTGTCGACACCGCCGTTGAGGACGACCCGACACTGCCGATACTGCCATTTACCGCAAGCACGCCGCCGGTCACCGCCGTCGCCCCCGTATAGGTGTTCGTATTGGACAGCGTCACCGTTCCCGCGCCGGTCTTGTTCAGCCCGACCTGTCCGCCGAGCTTCGCGGCCACCAGACCCGACTGCATATCGTATGACGCCGTGCTCGTCAGCATACCGCTGC
>JAKLEM010000012.1 GCA_022711655.1 Candidatus Auribacterota bacterium | reverse complement strand
TGTCTTCGGCTCTCGATACGCATCTGCTGATGGCAAAGATCGTCGACCGGCTGGGCGACCTGTGCCGGCGCGATCCGATGTTGACGGACGATCAGGCGCAGATCCTCAAGGAGTTGATCGCCGAGGACGTCCGTAAAAAACACGCGGATGCGGCGTTGCGGGCGGCGCAGCTGCTGGTAGAGAATACCGATGACCTGGCCGTATGGCTGCAGGCCTACCACATGTTGTTCGGGAAAACGCCGGATCCGGAGAAGGAAGCGCTCTTTGCGGAGACGGTGTGCGCTCGGTTGAAAGCCATGTTCGAGGCGTCGGGGCTCAACCCGCACTTTGCGATCGACAAGTATCTGGAGCTGATCGGCGAGACGCTTGCAAAGTATCCGTCGGCGACCGTGCTCGCGAAGAGGATGTTCGGGGAGATCGAGGAGATCACCGCCCGGGATCGATCGTTTTTTGCCGAACTGACAGCCGGGCAGCTGAATAACATGAGGCGGCTGATAGTCCTTTTGAGCGGCGAGAAAAAACGGCAGAACGTATTCTGTCCCGATGTGTTCCGGGATCTGTACAAGAAGCTCGAGAGCGAACCGATGACGGTATTCGACACGGCAAAGGTACGGAAGACGACCGCGTTGCTCGCCAAGATCGATTATTTGCGAAGCGGGGTCGTCCTGGAAAAGCTGCCGGAGTACGCGTCGCTGAAGAAAGAGGTCTCCTCGCTGATCAAGCGTCTGGTCAGGAAACGGCGGGAGACAGCGATATTCCCGGAACGCGAGGAGGCCTCGGTTAACGAGATCACGCGCCTGATCATCTCGTGGCGGATCGCGCTGAACGAGCTCAACGATCAAGGCAGCGAGCTCCTTGAGGGCGTCGAGGCACGGGTGATGGAGATGTTCAAGAAATGCCTGACCAGAGGGATGATGTCCGTCCAGGAGCTTGACGAGTTCAGCGCTGTTTTCTACGCTGAGATCGGCGGCCCGGACAACCTGTTCAAGCTTATCGTTGAAGGCGGGCATGCGACCTATGTGCCGGTCTTGTACTGGAGCGACTTCGCGGTCGTCGATATGTCGGGATATACCCTTGTGCACGACAAAAGCGGCGAAATAGCGTATCTGGAGAATATCGAGACGAAGCAACGGTACGACTACATCCCGGGATACGGTACGTTCACGCGGGAGGGCAAGGGCGGCGTCGTCGCGGAGAAAGCGGAGGAAAGGGAGGCCGTCCCCGCTGCGCCGCTGCTGCCGCGGGTCAGGCAATATTACCTCTATATGCTGCAGGATCTCTCGAAAAGCGCGAGTGGTAAGGAAGTCCAGTGGGTGTTCGTCAATGCCGATGACGATGCGCTCGTGGCCAACAGCAAGAAGATCCTCGAGCAGCAGCCGTTCAACAAGTATCTGCGCGTCGTGCTCGTCGGGAAAGGAGCGGCCGGCGCGGCCGCGCGCCTCGGGTTGAACAAAGGAGAGGATTATTTTGATGCGATAACCCCGGATGATGTTCGCGCGGCGATGAAGGAGGGCGAGACGCTCGAGCACGGGTTGATGCGGTGGGTCCAGAAATACCAGGAAGAGGTCTCTCCTGACTCTATCGCGCTGATCAATGCTGCCGGTGCCGCGGACCGGCTCCAGCTTGTTTCGCCGGGTGAAAAACCGGCTATCGTCGAGGTTGTCCCTCCTTCCTGGGAGGCGCCTGACGCCGACTGGTTGATAAACGTTGCGCGGATCGCGCTTTTGCTCCGCAAGAACGAGTCGATAGATCTGACGCCGCTTGAGCGGCTGCCCCAGCTCTACCGGATGATCGTCGGAGATTTTATATCGGTCGGGATCTTTGACGACCAGACGGTGAAGGATTTTCTGCAGCCGCCTAACGTTGCAGGCAGGCCGCAGGATCTGCGTCTCGAAGGAGAGGTCGAGGTCGGCGCTGCCCAATAGTTGCGCTTTCCCGAGCGTTTTCCCTTGAATAATTGTCCCGCCGGTGTGTACACTACGGACGATAGCGTACTATCAACAAGGAGGTTCCCATGACACAGCTGTTGCAGGTCTACCAGTGCGGCGTGTGCGGCAATATGGTCGAGGTGGTTGGCGCAGGCGCCGGCGAGCTCGTCTGCTGCGGGCAGCCGATGAAGCTGCTTGTCGAGAACACGACCGACGCAGCGAAGGAAAAGCATGTCCCGGTGATCGAAAAGACGGCGGCGGGGTACAAAGTCAAGGTCGGCTCGGTGCCGCACCCGATGGAGGAGAAGCACTTCATTCAATGGATCGAGCTGATCGCCGACGGCACGGCGTACCGCGCGTTCCTGAAGCCGGGATCCAAGCCGGAGGCGGAGTTCTGCCTCGCGGCCCAGCAGGTGACGGCGCGGGAATTTTGCAACCTGCACGGGTTGTGGAAATCGTGAAACGGGGATCGGGTCGGTGTTATCGGCAGTAGGGGAGACCATTCAGGTCTACCGAAGGGAAGCATGCAGGCTTTCCCTCCTGTCTTATCAAATAAAAAGGACACGCATAATTGCGTGTCCTTTTTATTTCAGCGGGCGTTAGGCTACGCTTTTCCGTTGCAGCCCAGCACTCTGACCTTGTGCTTCACGACCGCCTTGATCGCGTCGCGGGCCGGGCCGAGGTACTTGCGCGGGTCGAACTCGCCCGGCGTTTCGATGAAGACCTTCCGGATCGCGCCGGTCATGGCGAGGCGCAGGTCGGTGTCGATATTGACCTTGCAGACCGCCATCTTCGCCGCCTTGGCGATCATGTCTTCCGGCACGCCCTGCGCGCCGGGGATCTTGCCGCCGTACTGGTTGCAGATCGCGACGAGGTCCTGCGGGACACTCGATGCGCCGTGGAGTACGATCGGGAAGCCGGGGAGCAGGTCCTGTATCTTCTGGAGCCGGTCGAAATCGAGCGCGGCAGCCCCCTTGAACTTGTAGGCGCCGTGGCTGGTGCCGATGGCGATAGCGAGCGAATCGCAACCGGTCCGCTCGACGAACTCCTTCGCCTGCTTCGGGTCGGTAAAGATCGCATCTTTTTCCGATACCTTGATGTTGTCCTCGATGCCGGCGAGCTTGCCGAGCTCCGCTTCGACGACGACGCCCTTGGCGTGCGCGTACTCGACCACCTTTTTCGTCACCGCGACGTTTTCCTCGAACGTGTGCTTGGAGCCGTCGATCATGACCGACGTGAACCCGCCGTCGACGCACGACTTGCAGACCTCGAAATCCTCGCCGTGGTCGAGGTGGAGGACGATGTCGATCTTGGTGCATTCCATCGCGGCTTTGACGAGATGGACGAGGTATTCGTGGCGGGCGTATTTACGGGCGCCGGCCGACACCTGGAGGATGACCGGTGCCTTCTCTTCGGCAATCGCCTCGGTGATCCCCTGGACGATCTCCATGTCGTTGACGTTGAACGCGCCGACCGCATACCCGCCGGCATACGCCTTCTTGAACATCTCCTTCGTCGAAATAAGCGCCATAGCAGCTCCTTTTGTTGGTTTTCGTGTTTGTGAGCCTTGAATAGTAGGAAATCCTCTTCGTTTTATCAATAGAAATTATTCCTATAGAGCGGAGGATGGCAGTCGGTGAGCGTCCGTGTCAGCATCGCGAAATTTTCCCCGGCGTGGAAAATTTCGCTCAGCGACAATGCTCGCTCGTCCCTCGACTACGGCAACCCGGCGAATCGAAGATTCTCGGAGCGGCCCCCGCATGGGGGGCGGGACTCCGTGCCCGCTCGCATTGTCAATGTGCCGACACGGACACTCACTGCCTGCCTTTGATCAAGCTGCTCCTGATCGTTGAATGATAGCATGTGTCATCGATCGAAAGAATGCCGCCCTGTCACCCGCTGCAATAAGCACGTTTTTCGACGCCACTAATAGCGAATCGGAGCATTATAGCCGCGGCATTGTAGAGCAAACGGAAGCGTTCTCTGATCGCAGACCAAGGCTTGTCATGGATTAACATTGACACTGCCAATGATTTACATATATTCTATATGAAGGGTTGTCCTGGCACGCGATCTGCTTCTCTACTCAAGTTCAACCCCGGAGGATGCATGAACCGCCATACAACTTCACGTATCATCAGTATCGTTGTGATCCAATCGTTGATCGTCATGTGCGCGTTTGTATTTTCGGCGAATGCGGCGAAGAATGAGACGGCCGCGCCCGCCAGGCCGGCGCAGCTGCATATCCCCGAGAACTATGGGTTCGTCAAGGATGTTTACCTCGGCTCGAGCGGCAAGCTTGTCCTCTATATCGAGGACATACACGCGAATGTCGAGGCCCAGAAGAATATCGAGAGGATCATCACGCACGCGGAAACGTTTTTCCGCGACAACCCGCTGCGGCTGATCGCGGTCGAAGGGGCCCAGGGACGGATCGACCCGTCTCTGCTGAAGTCGTGTCCCGATAAACGGGTGAAAGAGAAGATCGCGGAATCGCTCCTTGCCGACGGGTATATCTCCGGCGCCGAATGGTATTCGGTCCTGAGCGACCGGCCGGTCCTGCTCTACGGCATCGAGCAGAAAGGACTGTACGTCAGGAATCTCAAGGACTTTATCCGGGTCCAGCGCATCAAGGAAAAAGGCGGGCGCTATTTCGAGCAGCTGCGAAAGGTGATGAACGGCATCTCTCAGTCGGCCTATCCGCCCGAGGCCAGGCCGCTCATGCAAATGGAGGACGGCCGCCGCACGGGTTCCGTGCCGGTGAGCGCCTATGCGCAATTCCTGTACGAACGTTACGCAGATGCCCGGCGGGGCAATCCTTCTCTGCAGGCATATTACGACAATCTCAAGGAGTTCCAGAAGTTCATGTCCGCGGTCGCGCTCGAGAAGCTGATCGACTACAAGCAGCTGCCCGAAGAGCGCGAATCGTGTATCGCGGCGCTGAGCGCGAAGCTGGATAAGGGCGGGGCGGCTGAGCTCGTCGAGAAGAGCCTCCTGTTCCGGACAGGCAGGATGCCGGCCGCAGAGTTCTATTCGTATCTGAGATCTCTCGCGGATGCCAACAAGGTCTCTTTCGACCGGTGGCCCTACTTCGAGCGGTATATCCGGCTGGTTGGAATGTACGGTGCGATACGCAATGACGACCTGTTCGCGCAGACAGATATCCTCGCCGATCTCCTGAAGGGGGTGCTCCTGCGCACTGACCGACAGAAAGAGGCGGCGCGAATGATGAAAGCGCTCGGGATCCTCGAGAAGATGTTCTCGCTGCAGCTCAGCCGGCAGGAGATCGAGTATTACGCGGCGCACCGCGACGAGTTCACCGCGCAGCGGTTCAAGCAGTTCATGGACCGGTACCCGCACGAAAAGATAGAGTTTTTCGACGAGTATCTCGACCTCATATTCAGCGCCGTCACCTATGTGCAGGAATTCTACGACACTGCCTTGGCGCGGGACGGAGCGCTTTTCCGTAACATGCTCCGGAAACTGAAAGGCGAAGAGAACGGGTGCGCCGTCCTGATCACCGGAGGGTTCCATACGGCCGGTGTGAGGAGAAGGCTGGAAGCGGAAGGGATCTCGTACGTCATAGTCGCGCCGCGGGCCTCGCAGGCGCAGGACAACGCGGTGTACATGCAGCGCATGATGGAGGTCTCGCCTCCCTTCGCGCGCTATATGTTCCAACCGTCGCACCTTGCTGCTGAGGTCCTCTCGGCGGTGGAGCCGATAACCGGCCGCGCGCAGAAGAACAGGGAATATCTGAACGCGAAAGAGATCCTGCTCGCCCTGTCGCTGATGCTTGCCAAGAACTCCGGCGGCAAAAGTCTGCTTCCCGAGGAGATCAGGCGCTATATTGCGGAGCGGCAGACGCAATGGCTCTCCCAGTTCAAAAAACTGAAGAGCCGCGAGACCGCAGACGGCGCGATCATTACGTTTGCGGACGGCGACGCCGATCTGAAGAGGCTCAGCGAGAGTTTCGCCTGTATCACGTGCGATCATCAGGGTGTACGCTGGATCGGGGGCAGCCACTATCTCCCGTTCAATATCGATATAAACGGCACCAAGAAATCGGCGGTGTTCGTTCTCGGCAGGAAGGGGGCGGGCGCTCAGGATAGCACAGCTTTGATCGAGAAAGGCAGTATCGATAAAGAGGCCGCTTACGAGATCATCGACGAACGGGAGTTCTCTCATCGCATCGAGCTGGCGAACGCGCGGGAAAGCGCGACAGCCCGGACTGTTGCGCCGGCCGCGGTTCTCCCGTCGAGCGCGCACGGCGTTCAAAGACCGGTCCTCCCGGCCAACGCCGGGTCTGGAAAAGGTGACGGCGGACTTTCAGGCGCTCTGGCGGCGTTTTCTCCTGAGAGCCTCGAACGATTGTATACGAGCGTCCGCGAAGTGTCGATGTCCGCAGAGCTGCAAAGGCAGCGGCGCGTTATCGATGAGCTTATCGCTTTTGAAAAGCAGGGTTCTCCCGCCGCTTCGACAGGCGATGCACTGCTCAGTAAGCGGGTCTTTCCGCGGTTCGTTTCGTTTATCCGTGAGCTGCAGGGCCGCTATCCGGGGTTGTGCACCGACGTCCCCGAACGCGTCGTCAGCGAATTCGAACGCGAATGATCGCGCTGGTACGCAAGGTGGGGGGCGGACTTGATCGTCCGCCCCTTTTTTATGTGTGTTGCAGCCAACCTGTGTTACACTGTGGGCGTAACGTCGCGGTCATGCGACGAAAAGAGGTCCTGTGATGCAGTACAAAGGCGTTCTGCTGATCATAGCCGGTGTCGCGGTGCTGTGCGCTCTGTCCCGCGGATCCGCATGTGCCGAAGTTGCTTCCCAACCCCCGTCCGGACGGTCCGGTACTGCGCAATCGCAAAAAGAGTCCTTTCAGGACAGCTTTGTCCAGCTCGGCGACAAAGGCGGCGAGACGATCATCGTAAAAGAACCCGGATCGCCGCTGTCGCCGGGTTATCTCGAGCCGTCGATCGTCGATGACGCGTTTGACCGGCATGTCGGCCAGAGGATCGCCGCCGTTACGCGCGACGCCAGACTGGGGGTTTCGAAGATCCCCGGATACGACGACGCGCTCGACGTCGTCGGTAAATATTCGCCCCTCGCGTTCGAGCTCGGCTTCACCCTTACGAGTAAGTATATCTGGCGCGGCCAGAACCTCGGCGACCGCGCCTGCTGGCAGCCGTACGTCAAGACGAGCACGAAATTCCTCCCGCTAGGCACCTTCAGCTTTACTTATTGGGCCAATCTCCTGAAGAACGGCAACGAAGAAGGGGAGGACGACTCGCCCGATACCGAGCACGACTTTTATTTCGATTACAATTTTGACATGCTTGCCGGCGCGAAGCTGCTTGGTGTCGAGGCCGGCCAGTGGCCGTATCTTCTCAGGAAAGCCGCCGATTTCAATCTTGCGATCGGCATCTGGCGGTACTGGTTTCCCCCCACGGGCACGAGCGATAACGAGTTCTATGGCACGGTGACCTACAACTGGCCGTTGAATCCCTATGTGACGATCGTCAACGATTTCACCGCAGGGACAGGTATCTGGTACGAGGTCGGCGTGGCGCAGAGTTTCGACCTGAAGCTCGTTACCGTCGCCGGCTATTCGAAGCTCGGCTACAACCACAAGCAATGGTCGGCGAGCTCGAAGCTCCAGACGTTCGAATTCGGTTTTTCCCTGCCGATCCCGGTCGGGGCGCATATGTGCATCGAACCGTTTCTTTCCTATTCCAAGCGCCTCAAGAAGACATATTTTTACACGCAGTATGAAGAAGCGACCGGTTTCGACGGCGACGGCAACGAAGTGACCACGACCTTTGATCAGGGGAACATCCTGACCGGCGACGAGTTCTACGGCGGCTTCAAATATATGATCAATTTCTGATATGATCATGTCAACGGCCGAAAGCCTGCCTCTTTAACCCATCTCCCTGTTCCTTCTCAGTCAAAGTGACCGGTTTTCATGCACTTGCCAGGTGCGCGCATCGGGCGCTTCGACGCTTTAGGTTTTTCTAAAATGTTATTTATAGGGAAGTTACGCGAGTAATTAACATGAATCTCTCCCCTGGCATGGAGATTGCGTTATAGATGCCAACAGGAGGCAACCATGGTTACAGCGACATACGATATGAGCAATGCGGGGCTGAAAGAGATCACGAAGGTCTTTGAGGCGACGGCGCTCAATCATAACCTCGATGACATTCTCGATCTGGCCGTCAAATCGGCGGGACGGCTGATGAAGGCCGACCAGTGTTTCCTGTATCTCCTCAACGAAAAGGCGGATGAGCTGGTGCTGCGCGCCGCGGAGAGCGAGCGGAACGAGTGCCTCGGCGAAGTGAAGCTGGCGCTCGGTGAGGGGATCACCGGATGGGTCGCGCGTGAAAAGAGACCGGCGGTGATACCTGAGCATGCGTACAAAGACGCGCGTTTCAAGCTTTTCCACGGGCTTCCCGAAGACCGGTACGAGGGGTTCGTATCGGTCCCGCTCCTATACAAGGAAAAGCTGGTGGGCGTGCTGAATATCCAGCACAAGAGCCCGTATCGATACAAGGACGACGACGTGTCGATCCTCCTGATGATGGCGCAGATGATCGCGGTCGCAATCGAGAACGCGCGGCTGATCAGGGAGAACAAGCAGATGGAGGACGCCCTGGGCACGCGTAAAGTCGTCGAGCGGGCAAAGGGGATCTTGATGAAGCGGATGGGGCTTCCCGAGAACGAGGCCTATACGCTGATGAGGAAGAAGAGCATGGACCTGCGCAAACCGATGAAAGAGATAGCGGAGGTCATCATACAGACGGAGGATATGTATTTGTAGGATCCTCTCGCGATCGGCAGACAACGATGTCTCCCTTCAAAATAGGCTTACGGCGACGTGAGCCCAACAATGAAGAGAAAGGAGGCATTATGAAGCGTGTAAGCGGTGCAACGGTGATGAGGTGACGCGCGGTCTGCACATACGATCAGAGAAAGAGAGGTTGCGATGAGAGCTTTCATACGGATAGCAATGATAGGGGTCCTGACGGCGGGGGGCATATGCGGCGCCGGCAGGGCGTTTGCGAAAGAAGAGGCAAAGGCGGTTGAGTTCGGCGGAAAAGAGGAGGCGGCGGCGAAGGCGGCCGATCCCGCGGGCCCGGCAAGCGACGAGAAGCTGTGCTTTCTCGACCCGAAGGTAGTCGACAAGGCGTTCGACAATTACGTCGGGAAGCATATAGCGGCGGCCGTCGGCGGCAACAAGCTGGCTGTCGAGAAGATCCCCGTGATGGACGACGCCCTCGACGAGTTCGGCAAGGTATCGCCGGTCGGCTTCGAAACGGGGATGACGTTGGCGAGCAAATACGTCTGGAGAGGGCAGAACCTGGGCAGCCGCGCCTGCCTTCAGCCGTACGCCAAGGCGGCCACCAAGTTCCTGCCTCTCGGGACGTTCAGCTTCACCTGGTGGGGCAACTACATGCCGGACGGCGTCAGCGAAGGGACCACCGTCGATACCGAGCACGACCTGACGTGGGACTACAACTTCGATTTCCTCGCGCTGCTCAAGCTCGGGGGGATAGACGCGTCGGGGTGGCCGTGTCCCTTGGGCAAGTTGCTCGACCTGAACTACGCGACAGGGTTCATCTACTACGATTTCCCGCCATCGAAGAGCTACTCCAGGGAATACTACAATATCATCACGATGAGCTGGCCGCTCCACCCGTATATCGGCTTGTATAACGATTTCGGGGCGGGAAACGGCATCTGGATCGACATGGGGATCTCGCAGCCGTGGGACCTCAAGCTTTTCACCGTCAACTCGTACCTGAAGTTCGGCTACAACAAAAACCAGTGGTGCAGGAGCTCGAAACTTCAGACGATGGAGTACGGCTTCTCGCTGCCGATCCCGATCGGTAAGCACATTAAGATCGAGCCGTTTCTTTCCCATTCGGTGCGGCTGAACAAGACCTACTTCTACACGCAGGTCGACGACGGGAACGGCAATACGGTTGAACAGGGTAATGTGCTGACCCAGAACGAGTTTTTCGGCGGTTTTAAATATTCGATCAATTTCTGATGACAATGCCACGCGCGCTCGCCGGCTCTCTAGGGGGCGAGCGGCGGCGCGGGGGCGAAAGGGGGATGAGATGAAGAAGATTGAATGCATCATCAAGCCGTTCAAGCTGGAGGACGTCAAAGAGGCGCTCAACTCGATCGGCGTACAGGGGATGACGGTAAGCGAGGTGAAGGGGTTCGGCAGGCAGAAAGGGCATACTGAGCTCTACCGCGGCAGCGAGTACACGGTCGATTTCCTGCCGAAGATCAAGATCGAGATCGTCGTAGCCGACGACCTTGCGGACAAGGTGGTGGAGATCGTCCAGAAGACGGCCAACACCGGCAAGATCGGCGACGGCAAGATCTTCGTTTTTCCGGTGGAAGAGGTGATCAGGATCAGGACGGGCGAGAAAGGCGAAAAGGCGGTATAACATTCCTTCGAGCCTCTCTCTCCGAGAGGTGCGGTGAAGGACCCATAGAGGAGGAGACACTATGAAACTATTCAAGCGGTTGATGCAATTCGGGATGGCGGCAGGCCTGATCGGCCTCACCGCCGCGCATGCGTTCGCTGCCGACGGGCAGATGTCGGCGATCAGCGCGGGCGACACGGCCTGGGTGATCATCTCGGCAGCGCTGGTCATGCTGATGACGCCGGCGCTCGGATATTTTTACGGCGGCATGGTCCGAAGAAAGAACGTGCTGGCTATGATCATGCAGAATTTTATCCTGGTAGCCCTGATCAGCGTCACCTGGGTGATCTTCGGCTACTCGATGTGCTTTGGCCCGGACAAAGGAGGCCTTATCGGCGGGCTCGACTGGGCGTTCCTCAAGAACGTCGGCTTCCTGCCGAACACCGATTATGCCGGGACGATACCGCACCAGCTGTTCATGATGTACCAGCTGATGTTCGCGATCATCACGCCGGCGCTGATCACCGGCGCCTTCGCCGACCGGATGAAGTTCAGCTCGTTCCTCGTTTTCATGGTTCTCTGGGCGACGCTGGTCTACAACCCGGTGTGTCACTGGGTCTGGGGCGTCGGCGGCTGGCTCCGCAACAAGGGGGTACTCGATTTTGCGGGCGGCACGGTGGTCCATGTCAACGCCGGTATCGCGGCGCTCGCGGCGATCCTGGTGATCGGCAAGCGAAAAGGCTACGGCACGACGCCGATGCCGCCGCACAACATGACGCTGACGGTCCTCGGGACGGCATTCCTGTGGTTCGGCTGGTTCGGGTTCAACGCGGGGAGCGCGCTCGGCGCGAACGCCCTGGCGGTGAACGCCTTCATGACGACAAACACGGCGGCGGCCACGGCGACCCTCTCGTGGGTGGCCGTCGAATGGATCCATCGCGGCAAGCCGACGACGCTCGGCGCCGCCTCGGGCGCGGTCGCGGGGCTGGTGGCGATCACGCCGGCGGCGGGTTTCGTCGACGTCACCGGCGCGCTGGCGATCGGCGGGCTGGTCAGCCTCCTGTGCTACGGCGCGATCATGCTCAAGAGCCGGTTGGGATACGATGACGCGCTTGACGTGATCGGCGTGCACTGCGTCGGCGGGATCTTCGGCGCGCTGGCGACCGGCGTTTTCGCGACCAAGGCGGTGAACGAGGCGGGCAATAACGGCCTTCTGTACGGCAATCCGGGACAGCTCGGCGTGCAGGCCCTTTCCGTCCTGATCACGCTGGTCTATTCGTTCGCGGTGTCGTTCATCCTGCTAAAGATCGTCGATAAAGTGATGGGGCTGCGCGTCGATGCCGAGGAAGAATATAAAGGCCTCGATATCACGCAGCACGGTGAAGAGGGATATATATTGGACTGAACAACAGAACACAAAAGAAACACATAGCTGTAGAATAGAAGGACATATCTCACAAAACGGCGAAGAAGAGGTCAGATGCAAGGCGCATGCTAGCGACCGCGGAGGCGTACTGGTAAGTACGCCGCACAAAGGGAGCGGTAGCGTGCAACGCCCCCATGCGGGGGCTGGTCCGCAAATCTTACGATTTGCCGGCTTGCAGCAGATGATCTCTTATACGCCGTTTTGTGTTATTTATTAAGGTACCAGATACCGGCGTTGAGATAGGCGGCGAAGCTGATCCATAGGATATAGGGGATGAGCAGCATGCCTGCGGCACGGGACAATGTATAGAACTTCACGATCGTTTCGATCAGGGTGACCCACAGGAGTATGATCACGAGCAGGGCTGCCAGCGGTTCCTTCACCCCGAAGAAGATCGGCGTCCAGGCGGCGTTGAAAAAAAGCTGGAGGCCGAACAGCTCGAGCGCGGTACGCACCTCTTTCCTGTCGAGCCCCTTTTCCCATATCAGGAACGCCGAAACTCCCATCAGCAGGTAGAGCGCCGTCCAGGCCGGCCCGAACACCCAGTTCGGTGGGTTCATCGGCGGTTTCGCCAGCGTCACATACCATGTCGGGATCGCGGATATCGTGAAGAGCGCACCGGCCATTCCCACAGCCTCGCAGGCCAGGACGCAGAAGATGAGTTTAATGACCTTCTTCATGCGTTTGATTGTAGGCTCCCCGCTGCTTGAATGCAAATGTTTTCCTCCGTAAACGGAACGTTCCCGGCTATCGAATTGCGTTGTGCAAATCGCTTTTGTTTTCTATAATGTCGCTTCAATATGATAACGGTGCAGGCGGTACGCAAAAAGGAGAGCGGGCATGAAAAACATTTATCTCTTTCCCGGCCAGGGGTCGCAGGCCGTCGGTATGGGGAAAGACCTGTATGAGACATACGGAGACGTCAAAAAGCTGTTCGACGACGCGAACGCGATACTCAACATTGACATTAAGAAGTATTGTTTCGAGGGGCCGATCGAGGAGCTGACGCGGACCGATATCGTGCAGCCCGCGATCACCCTCGTGAATATGGCGGTCTTTATCGCTCTTAAGGCGCGGGGGTGCCTGCCTGCCGTTGCCTGCGGCCATAGTCTCGGGGAGTACGCGGCGCTGTACGCAGCGGGCGTTTTCAGCGCCGAAACGGTCCTCGGCCTGGTCCGTCTCCGCGGAACGTACATGCAGGAATGCGCCGAACGAAATCCCGGCGGCATGATAGCGGTTATCGGCCTCCCGATCGACGGGGTCCGGGCTGTCTGCGCGCAGGCCGGCGAGGCGGGGGTGATCGGCGTGGCGAACTTCAATACGAAAGAGCAGATCATCCTTTCCGGCGTGAGCGGCGCAGTCGCGAAGGCGACGGAGATCATCGAAGCTCAGGGAACCGGCCGGGTGATCCCGCTCAAGGTCAGCGGGCCCTGGCACAGCCCCCTCATGCGCGAGGCGCAGGACCGTATGGCCGCGGAGATCGCGAAGGCGCATCTCAACGATCCGCTGATCCCGGTCATCTGCAACGTGACCGCCGATTACGGCAGGACGGCGCCGCAGATACGGGAGAACCTGATCGCCCAGATCACCGGATCGGTCAGGTGGTTCGAGACGGTCGCGCGGCTGCTGTCGGATCACGCGGACGCGCGTTACGCCGAGGTCGGGCCGGGCCGCGTCCTCAAGGGGCTGATGAAGAATATAAACAGGGCTGTGCAGGTGCAGAATATAGAGAACGCGGCGTCGGTCGATGCCGCGTCGGGCGCATTTGCCGCGTCGTGAGCGGATATCGTTACGGAGCTGCAATGGATAACAGGCCGGTGGGGGTGTTCGATTCGGGGATAGGCGGGTTGAGCCTCGTGTCGGAGGTGAAACGCCAGCTCCCGGGCGAGGGCGTTGTCTATATCGCCGACGTCGAGCGCCAGCCCTTCGGGGAGAAGTCGGCGCAGGAGGTGATACGCATCTCCCGCGAGATCGCGGATGAGCTGCTGCGCCTCGGTGCCAAGGCGATCGTCGTGGCCTGCAGCACCGCGACGGCGGTTGCGCTGCCGTCGCTTCGCGAGAGCTGCGGCGTTCCCGTCGTCGGCATTATCACCGACAGGCTTGTCGACGATATCTGCCGTGCGACCCGGACGAAAAAGATCGGTATCATCTCCACCGAGTTGACCGCGAAGAGCGGGTCGTTCAAGAAAGCTATCGAAGCGGCCGACCCGTCGCTGTCTGTCTGTTCCGCAGCCTGTTCGGAGCTGGTGAACATGATCTCGGAAGGGCAGATATTCGACGAGCGGATCGTCAAGGCCGTAGACGCGCACATAGCTCCGCTCCTGGCGCAGGGGGCCGACACGCTGGTTCTCGGGTGCACTCATTTCAACTTTATCGCGGATATCATCGCCCCGCTTGTCTCGCGACGCATGACGGTCATATCTCCCCCCGAGGCGACGGTCGCCGCGCTCGCCGGCATCCTCGACGAGCGGGGGCTGCGCAGCGGGAAGGGCGGCAATCCGTCATACCGCTATCTTTCGACGGGCGATACTGAGTCCTTCACGCGTCTGGTCCGGCGTTTGTGGAGGGACGGCGGCGGCGCCGGCATCGAGCATTTTGACTGGGTACGCGAATAGGCGGGAGTCGGTATGCATCTGTTGCGGTTCCTGAAGATCGTATGGCGGGAGTTCAACAAGAACACCTGTATGCAGCGGGCGTCCGCAATGGCGTATGTGACGCTGCTCTCTTTGGTCCCTCTTATCACCGTCGTGTTCTCTTTCTTTACGAATTTCATCGAGTTTACCCAGCTGAAGAGCAAGATCAAGATACGGCTGCTTACGCACCTGATGCCGGCGAGCTGCCACGAAGTGACGAGGATAATTTCCGACTACATTGACCAGTTCACGCAGAACACGGCGACGGTCAGTATTTTCGGCGTCATCGCACTCGCGCTCACGACCTTGGCGCTTTTCAATACCGTCGAGAACTCGTTCAACTATATCTGGAACGTCACGAAGAAGCGGAGCATCATCCAGAAGTACAACGCGTATTCCGGGATCCTCCTGGGGCTGCCGATCCTGATCGGCCTCTCCTTCTATATCACGTCGCTTTTTAAGATCAGGCTGATGCAGATGCAGTACGGCTTTGAGGCGATCGACAGGCTGTTTTTCATCTGCACCCCGTTCCTGTTGTCATGGATGGCGTTTATCATATCGTATAAGGTGATACCGCACACAAAGGTCCGATGGAAATACGCGGTGGTCGGCGGGATCTTCGGCGGGACGCTGTGGGAGATCGCGAAGATCGTCTTCGGCTATTACACGACGCACGTCGTCAACTACAACCTGATCTACGGCTCGCTGGGTACGGTGCCGCTTTTTCTGGGCTGGCTCTACCTGACGTGGGTGATCGTCCTGCTGGGGATCCAGGTGGTGTGCTGCCTGCAGCAGTACCGGGAGCTTTCGGAACCCTGCGACCCGGCTAACAGCAAGCAAGGAGAGAGAGAACAATGAGCAAAAGCGGAATCAAAAAGGTCCTTATCGTCATGCTGGTCGCCGCGGGGTTGTTTATTGCGGCGATCGTCGTCACGCCGTCGCTGATCGATCTCAACAGGTATAAGGGGGTGATCGTCGAAAAGGCGCAGGCGGCGATCAATAAAAAGATCGAGTTGGGAGACATACGCGTCGCACTTCTTGGCGGCGTCGGGGTCGACCTCGGCGGCTGTACCGTCTACCAGGGGCTGTCCGCTTCGGATAAGGTTATTTTCTCCTGCGGCAAGCTCAGCGTCAGGGTAAAGCTGCTGCCGCTTTTCTCCAAGAAGGTAGAGGTGTCTCAGGTCCTCCTTAACTCGCCTAAAATCGTCGTCGTGCGCGATGCTCGCGGCGATTTCAATTTCATGCCCGCGAAGAGCCGGACGATCTCTCCGCCGGAGGAGCAGAAACCTGCGGCGGCGACCGGCAAGAAAAAGGGCGTTAAGAAGGCGAAAGAACCGGCTCCTTCGCCGGCGTCCCGCAAAGAGGTTGCAGCTCCCGCAGGGAATGAGGCGCTTCGCCAGCCGGGCGCAGCGCAGCCCGGCATTTCTCCTGCCGCTGCCGGTTTTGCCGTGCAGAGCATCTCTATCGTCAACGGGCAGTTCGTATACCGCGATGAGATGCGGAAGAGACCGGTCGAGGTCAGTATCGATAAACTCGACGTGGCGGTCCGCGGTATCGAGGAAGGCGGCGACGTGAGGTTCAAGATATCCGGCATGTTGAACGGACAGGGTGCGTTCAAGCTTCAGGGGTCAGCCGGCAAGATCCCGCCGGGGTACGACTTTGGGGGTGGCTTGGACGCGCTCCGTTATTCTGTCGCCTTGTCTCTGAAAGACTGCGATCTGAACGCCGTTATCGAATCGGCGGGTGCGGCGGTCAAGGGATTGCCGGTGATGGAAGGGCCGATAGATCTTGACGTGTCCGTCAAAGGGAGCATTGCGGAGTCGACGTGCAAAGTAACCGCCGATCTCCAGAGGATGCAGATCGGCTTCCGGGATATTGTGAACAAACCGAAAGATACGCCGCTCCGGCTTTCCGTGTCAGGCGCATGGAAAAGATCAAGCGACGCTGAGCTGGAAACACTTTCGCTTGTCTTTGGCGGATCGAAGCTGACGGCGTCAGGCACGGTTTCCCGGCATTCGAGGCTCAAGCTCAATCTGACCGCCGTTGCGGACATCTTCCTGAAAGATCTTGCCATGGTGAATGCGGTAAAGAAGGTGAGACCGGATGGCAACCTGCGCGTCGACATGACCGTCATGACCCGAGGCGACGGGATCGACCTGAACGCCGTGACAGAGAAGTCAGGCGACCGCGCGGCCCTGCGCGAGGCGTGCCGAGACCTTGAATTCTCGCTGAAAGGGATCGTTACGGATCTCGATGCGGGCGTCTTCACCCGCATGCAGAAAGGCCCTGTCGAGCTGAAAGGGCCGGTTTCGGCCGATCTCCAGGCGGGCGGTTCGGTCGGCAAAACGGATATCAGCATGACGTGCAATCTCGACAGGATGTCGATCACCTACCCGGTGTTGTTTTCCAAGGCTTCCGGGAAGCCTTTTTCGGCTACGTTCAAGGCAAGCGTGTCCGACCTCGATAGGGTTAGTATCGAAGATCTGCTTATCGCCTATGGCACTTCGAAGCTGCGGGTGACCGGTGCTATCGCCGATCTTGACTCGCCGGACGTCAAACTGACCATCGGCTCGAAGCTGCTCATGAGCGACTTGAGCGGCGTCAAGGATATGCAGAAATATGATTTTACCGGAGGCGTCAGCGTCGATCTTGACGTTCTGGGCAGGGTGGCGGCTCTCGATAAGATGGACGTGAACGGCGCGATCGACATCGACCACGTAAAATTCGCTCCGCCCGCGCTCACAAGAGGGCATGTCGAAGTCGACGGATCCCTCAGCGTAAAGCAGGACCTTTTTTCCCTTAAAGGGTTGAACGTGACCATCGGTCAGTCGAAGCTGTCGGTCAACGGGTCGATCAAGAGCCTTGACCGGCCGACGGGTACCTTTACTGCGGCGATAGACCGCCTGAACATCGATGAGCTTGCGGCGTTGTTCGAGCAGAGGACTTCAGGCAAGCCCTCACAGGCGCGGAACGAATCGCCCCGCCCTGCGGCGCCTGCGGAGACGCCGGCAGACTCCGCCCCTCCGGCAAAGCAAAAGGGACGCACGGAGGTTTCTCCGGTGAGGGAAAGCGCTGCCGAGGCGGCGGTGACATCGCATAAATATGTCGATCGTATCGATATCAAAGGGAACGTTGCTATCGGTGAGCTGACATATCACAAGAACGCGCTCAGCGACATAAAGGCGGATATCGTTCTAAAGAACGGCGTCTTGAGCGTTCCCGGCTGGTCACTGAGAGGATTTGACGGGGCAGCTTCGGGCGCGGCGACGTACCGCCTGGGAAGCCCGTCCGGGGAATTCGAGACCGTGGTCAGCTTTGCCGGCGTCGACATAAACCGTCTCCTCAGCGCGAATACGCGCCTGACCGACCGGATATTCGGCAAGCTCGACATGAAGCTGAGGGTGTCGGGGAGCGGTTCTACTCCCGAGACGGTCAAACAGCGTCTTGTCGGGAGCGGCACGGTCGACATCAAGGACGGCAAGATCGCATCGGTCGATATTCTTCGCAACCTGTCAGCAATCTCGGGGATCATCGGGCTCGACCTTCCCAATATCGACGATACCGCTTTCAACAAGCTGCGTATGTCTATCGATATACGCAACGGTAAGTGCAGCACCAGCGACCTGACGATGGCCACCGACCAGTTCGATATGGCCGGCGACGGCTACTTTACGTTCGATTCGGTCCTGAATTTCAACCTGAACCTCAAGTTGACCAAGGAGTTCACGCAGCGGCTCGGGAGCGGCGAGCTCCAACAGGCTATGATCGATCAGGAAGGCCGGTTGACCCTGCCCTTTACCGTCGCAGGGCCGCTAGACGGGCCGCCCAAGTTCTCGCCGAACTGGGGGAACATCATACAGCGCCAGGCGCAGTTCCGGCTCGAGAAGATGCTCAAGGATAAGATCTTGCCTGAAAAGACCGCCGAGCCGCAGTCGTCGGCGGGCGCGCCTGCCCAGCCGGAAACCGGGGCCGCCCCGGCCGAGGGCCAGCAGAAGAAACAGTCGACGAAAGAGATACTGACCGACGTGTTGATCGACGTATTGTCGGAAAGCATGAAAAAGGGCGGCGACGGCGGTTCGGGTCGGAAATAGCGCGGCTGGCTACCGCGCAACGCGGTTGATTAACGCTTGAAATATTCGGGCAGATATTTCTTTGCCAGGTCTATCAGCTCTTCGTTGGATATCGACGTGGTGCGGTGGTTCTCGTATTCCTGGTCGATCCACTTCTTGATCCTGAGTACCCCGGGATTGTTCTTGTCGATCAGATCTTTTCCCTGCAAGCCCATATAGCTGTTCATCCAATGGGCGATGCCGGCCGATCCCGACTTGTCGGTGACCCCGATGCCGATATCCCGCTTGAGCAGTTTCGTGGTATTGAAGATATTGTATATCTCCTCGTTTTTCAGGATACCGTCTGCGTGGATGCCGGCGCGGGTGACATTGAACTCGGAGCCGACGAACGGGTAGTTCGGGGGGATCACGACCCCGATCTTCTTCGTGAAATATTCCGCGATGTCGGTGATGATCGTAGTATCTATCCCCGTGTTTCCCTTGATCGATATGTAATCAAATATCAACGCCTCGATGGGCGGGTTGCCGGTCCGCTCGCCGAACCCGAGTATGGTGCCGTTGGCGGCTGAGCAGCCGTACAGCCATGCTGCCGCGGCGTTCGCGAGGACCTTGTGAAAGTCGTTATGGCCGTGCCATTCCAGGAGGTGCGGCTGTACGCCGCCGTCGTTGATAAGGCCGTGTATCAGACGGGGCACGCTCCGCGGAAGCGCCGTATTCTCGTAGGGGACGCCGTATCCCATGGTGTCGCAGGCGCGGACCTTGACGGGGATCTTATAGCTCGCCGAAAGCTCCATGAGCTCCTGCACGAAGGGGATCACGAAACCGTAGAAGTCGGCCCGCGTGATGTCCTCGAGGTGGCAGCGCGGCACGATGCCGATGTCCAGCGCCGCTTTGACGATGTCGAGGTAACTCTCCATCGCTTTCTTGCGGTCGCTCTTGAGTTTCAGGTAGATGTGGTAATCCGATGCCGATGTCAGGATGCCGGTCTCTTTGAGCCCCATCTCCTTGACGAGCTGGAAGTCGCTCTTGACCGCCCTGATCCAGCCGGTGATCTCGGGGAACTCGTACCCCTTCGCCTGGCACTGCTTTACCGCTTCCTTGTCCTTTGTGCTGTACAGGAAGAACTCGGTCTGCCGGATGATGCCTTTCGGCCCGCTCAGCCGATGGAGCAGGCCGAAAATGTCGACGATCTGCTCGACGGTGTACGGCGGCCGGGACTGCTGCCCGTCGCGAAAGGTCGTGTCGGTTATCCAGATGTTGTCGGGTACGTTCACCGGAACGGAAACGCTCTCGAAGACCAGCTTCGGGATATCGTGATAGGGGAACATCTCCCTAAAAAGGTTCGGCTCCGAGACGTTCACTAAGCTGTGTTTTTTGACATGGTTTCCCATAAGGAGAATATAGTTAGCATAATCGATTTGAAATAGCAATAACTTTCACTGAATTATCGAATTCCGGCCGGGGGCGGGCGGTTCGAGGATGCCTACCGGTACCGCACGATCTCCCTCCAGCAGGGAAATCGTGCTCGGCGACAACCCTCGCCGCCCCGGCACTGCACTTTATTTTGACATCCGGGGTCGGGTGGGGTATCATAGATATGAAAGGAATTAACGGTATGATACACTTCAAAAAAGATGTGTGCCGAGATTTCAATAACGCCACGCAGTATGAGTGGGTGGAGTCGAACGGCATCGGCGGCTACGCTTCGTCGACGATCATCGGCGCGAATACCCGCAGGTATCATGGACTGCTTGTCGCCGCGACGCAGCCGCCCGCCGCGCGCGTGATGCTTCTCGCGAAGGTCGAGGAAACCATTGCGATCGACGGGGTTAAATACGATCTCTCCTGCAACCAGTACCCGAACGCGATCTTCCCGGAAGGCAACATGTACCTCAAGGAGTTCCGGTTGACCCCCTTCCCCAAGTTCATCTATGAGGTCAAAGGGGTGACCGTCGAGAAGTCGGTGATGATGGTGCACGGGTCGAACACGACCATCCTGAGTTATAACATTTACGCCGGCTCCGAGGAGGTTTTGCTGTCGGTCCGGCCGCTGGTCAACTTCAGGGATTATCATGGATTGACCCTCTACGAGGAAGGGCTCCGCTGCGACTGTGACGTCTACGAAGGGGCGATCAGGCTGACGCCCCGCTCGCATTTTCCGCCCCTCTTTCTGTATCATAACGCCGCCTCGTTCAACGAGTCGAAATACTATTATAAGAACATGGAGTATCAGGAGGAGGCGTACCGCGGGTTCGACTGCCACGAAATGCTCTACAACCCCGGCTATTTCGTCTATAACGTCGACGACGGCGACAACTGCGTCTTCGTGGCGTCGACCGAGTCGTACGAAGAGATCGATACCGTCGAGCTGATGCAGAAAGAGATCAGCCGCAGAAGCAAGCTCCTGCGCGACGTCTCCTTCGGCAATAACGCGCTCGACCCGCTCGTCATCGCCGCCGATTCCTTCGTCTGTGACGGGCCGCGGAAGGGGCTGCGCGTCATCGCGGCGGGGTACCACTGGTTCAGCGTCTGGGGGCGCGACGCGCTGATATCGCTGACGGGCCTCACCCTGTCGACGAAGCGGTTCGATACCGCGCGCTCGCTGCTGTCGACGATCGCGTCGTACGCGAGCGAGGGGATGCTGCCCAACCGGTTCAGCGAGGACCGCAACGAGCCCGAGTATAACTCGGTGGATGCGGCGTTATGGTTTTTCTATGCCGTCCACAAATACCTGCAATATACCGGCGACATCGCTTTCGTCGAGCGGGAACTGCTCACCGCGCTGACGAAGATCATGCACCATTACACGGCGGGGACCCGCTTCGGCATCCGCGAGGACGCCGACGGCCTCATCACCTTCTCGAACGGCGACATACCGATCACCTGGATGGATGTCCGCATCGGCGATGCGCCGCTGATCCGGCGCGAGGGCAAGGTCGTCGAAGTGAACGCGCTGTGGTACAACGCGCTCCGCGTCATGGCGGACGTCGCGGGGCGTCTCGGCATGGGCAAGGAAGAGGACGCCTACCTCAAGCGCGCGGAAAAGACGAAGAAGAGTTTCCAGAAAGTCTTCTGGTTCGAGGAAGGCGGCTACCTCTATGACTATGTCGACGGCAAGACCAGGGACTCCTCGATGCGTCCCAACCAGGTATTTGCCGTCAGCCTGCCTTACGGCGTCCTGACCAAGGCGATGGAGAAGCAGGTCTTGGCGAAAATAGACGAGGAGCTGCTGACACCGTACGGGCTGCGGACGCTGTCGCCGAAAGACCCGAGATATCACGGCACCTATCGAGGCGCCGTCGAAGCCCGCGACAGCGCATACCACCAGGGGACGGTCTGGGCGTGGCTGATCGGCCCGTACGTCGACGCGTATCTGAAGGTGAACGGCAGCTCGAAAGAGACGGCGGACGCATGCGCCAAAGTGCTCGCGCCGCTCATCGACCATACAAGACAGGCTGGATTGGGGTCGGTTTCGGAGATATTCGACGGTAATCCGCCGTTTCATCCCCGGGGCTGCATATCGCAGGCCTTCAGCGTCGGAGAGGTTATGCGCGCGTGTTTCGAGACCCAGATCGGCATCGAGGCGGAGCGTAAGAAGGACGAATCGCCGCAGATCACGAAGCGGTTCTGATCCTCATGTATACAAAAGAAAGCGCCCGATGAACGTGTTGATGACACGGATCATCGGGCGCTTTCTTTTGTATTAAAAAAGGAATACCGCTGCCGCCAGGACGGTCGTGTACCCTTTTTTCACGATCGCTGATTGGGTGATGTTCGCGGTCTTTACGATCTTGTCGCTGATCCGGTATACTTCCTCTTTCTCGTCCCAGCTCTTGCTCTCGTCGAATTCGATGCCGAGCGTTGAGGCGAGCATGGAGGCGGCGAGGTCTTCTGCGTAGTCTCCCGATATCTTTTCCGTCTGCCCGTACGCGTGGTGCTCGCTCAGGTACCCGTACTGCGCGCGCTCCGAGGGGATCGCGACGCCGACCGACGCCGAAACGAGCCGGTAGGGCTCGTTGCTGGTGCATTTGCTGAGGACGGTGAAGGTTATCATCCCCGGATAGATCTCCTTGAGGCCCTTGCTCTTGGGGATCATCTTGCAGTGCGGCGGGAGGATGCTCGAAACGGTGACGAGGTTGCATTTCTCAATCCCCGCGTCGCGCAGTGCCAGCTCGAAGCTGCGCAGTTCTTCCTTGTGGGTCCCGACGCCTTTTGTGAGGAACACTCTTTTGGGGACAAGCTGTGTGAGCATATCTATCCTTTTGTTGTTGTGGCGCCGCGAAACCCGTCAGATGTCTTCTTCCTCGTCCTCTTCATGCCGCTCGATATCGTCATCTATCTCTTCGTCGTTGTCATCACGGTAATCGGGATTGATGCCGCCCTGCCTGAAGGGGCATTCTTCATAGTCCTGGCAGCTGGGGCAGCAGTCCTCGTTATTCGCGCTGTATTCTTCGCAGTCTTCGCAATAGTCGCAATAATGACAGCACATACCATGCACCTCCGAAAAATTTGAGAGCATTTATACGGTCAATTAAAAATAATGTCAATACTATTTTCGTGTGGCGTCTGGGAGCGGTTTTTCCGACGGGCGGACGAGTTTGTGATCGGGTTTTATCAGAGCGTTGCCGGGGCGGGGGAGCACCGCCGGGCACGGTAACGCCGGACCAACCAGACGGTCAGGAAGTAGGTCAGCGCAGAGAGGATCATGCCGGCGACGAAGCTGCCGGCGAGCAGCGCCCAGAACCTGGTGTTGAACTGGGAGAAGAGCGACAGGTCGGTGTCGTTGAAACGTTCGGCGTACGATCCGTCGGACAGCAGGAGCACCTTCCCGATCTTGTATTCGGCGAAATAGATGAGCGGCATGAGAGGCGGGAGCGAGATCTGGATGCCTATCAGGATGGCGATCTTATTGGCCTTGCGGACCAGGATCGCCGCGACGAGCGCGATGACCGTATGGAGACCGTAAAACGGCGACAGGCCGATCATGACGCCGACGGCCGCCCCGAGGCCGATCTCCTCCGGCGTGGAGTTTTCATGAAGCATTTTTGTGCAGAGGCGCGGTATCGCTTTCAGGGAAAAATGACGCATCGTCCTTACGTTTTCTTCGATCCGGCGTCGTCGCCGCCGCCGTTCAGGAATTTCTTGAGCGGGTTGAGTATCAGTTCCCAGTCATAATCGAGCGCTTTGACGCGGGCCGCCGGCGGCATAGCGCCCGAAGCGGCGCCGTCGAGATGAGCGCAGATACGGGCGGGAAAGTCGTTGATCGCGCACAGGACGATTTCCCTGCCGTTCTCGACGGCCAGCCCTTTTGCGCCGAGAAAGGATGAGATGACGGTCTTGCCGGACGCCATCGCCTCGAGGATAACAGGTCTCGTTCCGACATACCCTTCGAACGGCGCGATGACCAGGTCGGCGACGCCGATATACGTCTCTTTGTCGCGCACATACCCCGTCGCCATGACGGACGGGTGGTAATTGAGATGCGGCGGGTTCTTGCCGACCAGCACGAACCGGACATCGTCACGCTTTTCGTACACCTTCGGCGCGATCACGTCGTTGATCACGGCCGCCGCCCTGGCGTTGAGAGGGAGGTCGAAATTGCCCGAGAACAGGACGATCTTGCATTGCGCCAGACCGAGGTGGGCGAGCAGGTCGCGGTCCTTTTCCCGCGGAGCGAAGCGGTCGATGTCGACGCCATTGGGTACGAGCAGCGGCTCTTTTCCCGTGCGGGCCTTGATCAGCAGCCCTTCATGATGCGCGACGACGAGGACCGCGGCGGCCTTTCGCCAGAGAAACTTTTCGACGGGGTAGAACAGTTTGGCGGCAAACTCCTTTCCGCGCAGCTTGAGGCTGGTAAAGCGGATCGTATGCTCGTCGAGGATGTACGGGAACCTGAGTATCCGCGACAGGAAATGGACCATTGCCCCGAGGCCGGGATGCTCGACGATGACGCAGGTGTTGCGGCGACGGACCTGACGGGCGAGCGCCGCCAGGAATGAAAAGTTCCAGATGCGGTGAAACCGGCGGTTGTGCGTGTAGAACGCGCTGTCGAATTTCCGTCGTTGCCATTCAAGCTCCAGCGGATCGAGCTGCTGGTAGGGAGAAAGGACGATTGTCTCGAAGCCGTTCCGGGCGCAATACGCGGCGATCGCGTGCACCCGCGCAGCGGGGCAGCTTGCCGGAGGGTGTATGCGAGAGGCAGTGGCAATGACAACCTTCATGCGTCTATCGGTCCGTCTGGAGATGCATGGGCCGGAGTGTCAGAAATCATGCGCCGGCATTCCGTCACAGGTTCTCTTCTTTATCCGGCGTTCCGTCGAAGTTCGTGTCCTGTTTTTTCTTTACCGGTTTATTGCTGGCGTCGTAATACAGCCACATATCGACTTTTCCGTCGTTGTTGACGTCGAACTCCCGTTCCTGCAGCCCGGACTGTTCCTGCGCCGCGGGCGTTGCGTGCGGAACAGGCACGTTGATCACCGGCACGTCGGGTGGCGGAGGCTGCGCGGCCGGTGCGGCCGGAACGTATCCCTGCGAGGGCGCGGACTGCTTGAGGTCCTGGCCGCCGCCGAACGCGGAGTCCTTGATCTGGGCGACGAGGGCGCGCACTTCGCGGTCGTTGGGGAAGGCCGACAGATAATTACGGAAATAGACCAACGCCTTGTCTTTGTTCTTCTCGACTTCGTAGTAGATCTTCGCCAGCCCGTAGTTCGCCATGGCGAAGTCAGGCTTGAGCTCGAGCGTCTTCTTGTATGCGTTGACGGCGTGTTCGATCTTTCCCTTCTTGTGATAGGCCGCGCCGAGGTTGTAGTACGCTTCCGGGTTTGCGGGCGCCGCCCTGATCGTGTCGAGCAGCTCGGCGATCGCGGCGTCGAAGTCTCCCTGCTTGATATGTACCAGCGCGATATTGTTGCGCGCGGCGGTCAAGAGCGGGTTCAGTCTGAGCGCTTCGTTAAATTTATTGAGAGCGGCGGCGTCTTCGCCCTTCTGAAAAAGCGCAAGGCCGAGGTTGTTCAGCGTGTCCGCCTGTCCGGACTGCAGGGCGATCGCGTTCTCGTACTGCGCGATGGCGTCGTCGTGTCGCCCTATGTTCCCGTACACTGCGCCGAGGTTATAATACGCTTCGGCGTATTGCGGATCGAGCTGGATGACCCTCTCGAACGACGCAAGAGCGTCCCTGAGCCTGCCTTCCTGAAAATAGGCGATCCCGATGTTGTTGTGCAGATCGGGGTTGTCAGGGTCGAGCGCGATCATGTCGCGGAGCTGTTTGATCTCGGGCGATAGTGATTGCTGGGTCAGAGGGAAAGGGAGTTTGTCTCGGTAAACATATGCCGACCCCGCGGCGACCCCGACTATAAGAAGGAAAAAGATAAATTTTTTCATAAAGCGTAATGTCTCCGAATATGGTATACTTACAGACGTACACTATAGCAGAAAACAGGAAATTAATTAAACAAAATAGAAAAAAAAGCGGGTGAGCGATGTACACACAATTACGCAGTGTCGTGATCAGGCGGTGCGCGGCGTCGATGGCCTTTATCATGTTGCTTGGCGGGACGGTAGCTGCTGCCGTTTCGCAGAGCGACAGGAAAGAGGCCGCGAAGTATAATGATCAGGGCGTCGATTATTATGAAGCAGGCATGTACGAAGAGGCGGTTGCCAGTTATGAGTGCGCCACCGAACTTGATCCGGAGAACGCCGATGCCTTCTACGGTCTCGGGATGGCCTATCTCAAACAGAAAGATTACCGAAAGGCCTTCGAAAACTTTGAGGAAGCGCTTTTTATCGAACCGGATTATCCTGACGCGCATTACGCGATGGGGGTGATCTATCCTCTTATTTTCAAGGATAAGAAAGACAAGGCGGTCGAGCATTTCAAAAAATATCTCAAGCTGAGGCCCGGGGCGTCCGACCGAGAGAAGGTCGAGGAATGGATCGACAGGCTTGAAGGGGCGGGCGAGATGCTCTATGACGACGATATGGTTTCAGCGTACAACCAGGGGGTCGAAGCGTTCGAGAGCGGGAATCTTGGCGAAGCGGAGTCGTATTACCGTCAGGCCCTTAAGATGAACCCGCATTACGCGCCGGCCCATCACGGCCTCGGCCTTGTCTATGTGAAGCAAAAGCGTCCCGGCGACGCGGTGAAAGAGTTCAAAGAAGCGCTCCAGATCGACCCGCGCGATGTCGAGGCGCATTACGACCTCGGCGTCGTCTACCCGATGCTGGGCGAATACGACAAGGCGATCTACCATTATACGCAGTACCTGAAGCTCGATCCGAAGGCGGGCGACAAGAAGAAGGTCAGGGAATGGATCGAGAAGCTCCAGCGCCGGAAAGGCGGACAGCAGGGCGCATCGCAGTGACTGTCGGACGTTTATTGTGCTTGAGATGTGCCGTGGGACACGGTACAATACCATAACCGGGGAATTGTTATCCGGGAAGAGAAAAGGAGGTGAGCCCATGGAGCCGCGCAAAGAGTATTCCGGCGAAGAACGGCGGCGGTATGTCAGGATACCGTACGAGGCGGTCATCCGCTACAAGGCGTGCAAGAAAGACAGCGTGAAGAAGGGCAACTGCGATGACGATCATCACCCCAAGGGAAAACACGGATATGCGAGCGCCGGCGCGAAGAACCTGAGCACCGGCGGTGTTCTTCTCGCGACAAAGCAGCTCTATCCGCTCGACACGATCCTCATGATAGAGATGGATGTGCCCAGCATGGACGGCTATTCGACCGTCACCATTTGGGGCAAGATCGTCCACACCGGCAAATTGAAGAACGGTGGAGGGTACGACAACGGCATCTCCTTTTATAAGATCAAGGACGAGGACCGTAAGGCGATCCAGGATTTTCTGGAATTCTGTCCGACCGCCGACGAGCCGGATGCAGGATTGCCAGAGTGATCTTATCGCGTGTTGAGATCGTACGTAAAATACTTCCGTTCGCCGCGGTCATCATCCTCGCAGGCTGCGCCTTCTTTTTTCGTCTCGGCGAGCGACCGCTGTGGTCCAGCGACGAAGGCCGTTATGCTGAGATTCCCCGGGAGATGCTCGCTTCCGGCGATCTTCTCACACCTCATCTCAACTATGTCAACTATTTCGAGAAACCGGCGCTATCCTACTGGCTGACCGCGTTTTCCTTCAAGGTGTTCGGCGAGAACGCGTGGGCGGCCCGTTTTCCCGTCGCCTTGCTGGGTCTCTTGACGATCGCCGCGACATGCTGGTTCGGAGCCCGCGCTGCCGGCCCGCGCGCCGGCTTTTTTGGCGGGCTGCTGCTCTTTGCTACTGCCGGTTTTTTTCTTGTCAGCAGGTATCTTGTCATCGACGGCCCGTTCACCTTCTTTTTCACGGCGAGCCTGTATTTGTTTTACGCCGGATACACGGGCCGGAAGACGGCGCCCCTGGTCTTCTCTGCCGTCTCTCTGGGAGGGGCGGTCCTCACGAAAGGGCTTGTCGGGATCGTCCTGCCCGGGTTGATCGTCGCGATATTCCTGCTTGCGGTGAAGGACCTGCGTTTTCTCCTGCGTCCCGCGGTCGTCTGGTGCGCCCTCTGTTTCGCCGCGGTGACCCTGCCCTGGTTTGTCGCCGTGTGCAGGGAAAACCCGTCTTTCTTCGAGTTCTTTTTCATCCGAGAGCATTTTCAGCGATTTCTGACCTCTTCCGCCGGCAGGAAGGGGAATATCCTTTATTTCGTGATGATCGGCTCCCTGTTTTTCTTCCCGTGGACATTTTTTGTACCGTATGCGAGTAAGAAGGTGTTCACGTGCAAAGACCCTGCGCGCCGCAGGTATCTCCTGTTCCTCTTTATATGGTGGACCGTCGTACTCGTTTTCTTTTCGATCTCGAAGTCGAAACTGCCGCCGTATATCCTGCCGATGACGCCGCCTCTTGCGCTTCTGGTCGGCGCCTGTCTTTCCGATATCGTCGACGGCGGCGCTGACGCCCGGCAGGCGCGCAAAATATGGTACACCGTTGCTGGGGGGATCATCGCCCTCACGATCGGCGTTACCGTGATCCTGAGCGTTTCATATCACAAAGAGATCGATGCGCGCCTGATATTCCCGTACGCAGTCCCGTTCGCGGCGGTATATGCGGCTGGCGCGGCGCTCCTGTATGCCGCGGTGAGGCGCCTTGACGACCCCATGCGGGCCGCTTCGCGTTCGGCGCGCGCCCTGCCGGCCTACCTGATCGTCGGCATCACTGCGGTCGGCTATGTCGTGACGATATTCGCCATGGAAGGGCTCAGCGCATCGCAGTGCTCTCAGGCGTTCATCGCCGCGATACAAAAGGGCGGGCCGGGAAAGGTGATCGTCTGCGAGGGGTATGAGCACTACAGCGACCTCGGTTTCTACCTCAAAAAGCGGATCGTCCTCGCCGGAGAGATAGTCGGAGAGCTCAGGTTCGGGCGCGGGCAGGAGAATGACGGGGGCTATTTTATCCCTATGGAAAAGGCGGCGGAGCTCCTGCTCGGGAAAGAAAAAGTTTATTGCCTTCTGAAGAAAAAACACTACAATAACTGGTTTCAAGGCAGGGACAAAGGCACCGTGACGGCCGCCGAAACGGCCCGCGACATGATGATAACCAACAAGGTGGACAACGCGCCATGAACGACACGAGTGATGCATTCCGACTGGTACAGAACAGGCCGTACGTTTCGGTGGTGATCCCGGTCTACAACGAAGAGGGGAACCTGCAGGAGCTTTACACGCGCCTGAAGCAGGCCCTCGATATGATGAACAAGCCGTACGAGATCATCTTCACAAACGATGGCAGCAAAGACAAGAGCATCCAGATCCTGAAACGGCTTGCAGCTGACGATCCCTCGATGGTGGTCATCGACCTGTCCCGCAATTTCGGGCAGCACGCGGCGGTCTACGCCGCCTTTACGCGCTCGCAGGGCGAGATCGTCGTGACGCTCGATGCCGATCTGCAGAACCCTCCCGAAGAGATACCCAAGCTTGTCCACAAGATCGAAGAGGGTTTTGAGACGGTCGGGGGCGTGAGAGGCGAGCGCAACGATTCGATGGTCCGGAAGGGCCTGTCGTACATGCTCAACCGCGTCGCGTCGCGCGTTGTCGGCGTGACGGTCAAGGATTACGGGTGTATGCTCAGAGCGTACCGCCGGAGCCTGGTCGACGACATGCTTCAGTACGAAGATCTCTCCGTCTTTATCCCGGCGCTGGCCGCCTCGATCGCCAACAACGCTGCCGAAGTGATCGTCGACCATTCCGCGAGGACCAAGGGAAAATCGAAATATAATTTCATGAAGCTGCTGAGCCTCAACTTCGACCTGCTGACCGGTTTTTCGCTTCTCCCGATCCAGATGCTGACCGTCCTCGGTGTTCTCACGTCTTTGTGCGGCATCCTGTTCGGCTTTTTCCTGCTGGTGCGGCGCCTGTTCGTCGGGCCGGAGGTCGAAGGCGCCTTTACCCTGTTCGCCGTGCTGTTCGTCTTTGTCGGGTTGCTCTTTCTGGCGCTTGGGATGATCGGCGAGTATATCGGCCGGATATATCTCGAGGTCAGGCATCGCCCCCGTTTCATCATCCGGCGGATCTACTCCAAAGAGCAGCGTGCCTGAGGGCCTCTCGTTCACTTCCATGAAAAAGAAAAACTCCAGGGACAATCGCAGCGTTACCGCCGTCGTTTTCGGCTACCACAACATCGGCTATTCGTGCCTGAAGACGCTGCTAAAGCGCGGGGTTCGCGTTGCGCTGGTCGTGACACATGAGGACGACCCGCGCGAACAGATATGGTTCAAGTCAGTATCCCGCCTTGCCGCGCGGCACCGTATCCCCGTGATCACCCCGGATGGTCCGAACGTTCCGGAGGTTGTCCGCCGGATCGAGCAGGCGAAGCCGGACGTCATTTTTTCTTTCTACTACCGCTGCATGATCTCGCCGGAGATCCTCCGGATCCCCCCGATGGGGGCTTTCAATATGCACGGGTCGCTCCTGCCGGCATACCGCGGGCGCTGCCCCGTCAATTGGGTGCTGGTGCACGGCGAGAAACGCACCGGCGTGACGATCCACCATATGACCGAAAAGCCCGACCGCGGCAATGTCGTCGCCCAGAAAGCGGTTCCGATCAGGCAGTCGGATACGGCCCTGACGCTCTTCAACCGGATAACGCGAGCGGCGCCGCCGGTGCTCGAGCAGTTCCTGCGTCTGATGGCCGGGGGGCGCCTTGAGGGAAAGCCGCAGGACCAGCGCAAGGCCAGCTATTTCGGCGGCCGGAAGCCGCAGGACGGCCGCATCGACTGGAACAGGAGCGCGCAGGACGTCTACAACCTCGTACGCGCGGTCACCCATCCGTACCCCGGCGCTTTTACGGAAAAGGACGGCAGGAAATTATTTATTTGGTGGGGAACGCCGGTCCGTGGTAAAGTAAGCGGCATTCCCGGAACGGTTGCCGGTATCCGCGGCGGCAAGGTCGCGGTGGTCACCGGCGGCGGGACATTTATCGTGCACAAGGCGTCGTCCGAAGGAGGCCCCGAGATGAAGGCGGGTACTGTCTTCAAAGCGAATGGTGTCGCGGTCGGGGACCGGTTGGGCGTATAAAAGAAAGGGTATGTGACATGAAAGTATTGATAACGGGCGGGTCGGGGTTCCTCGGCTCGCATCTGGTCGACGCGTTCCTGAAGCGCGGCGACGAAGTGACTATTATCGACACGGGGTCGGATCTCAAGATACGGCATGCGCTGAGCCACCCGAAGCTCCATTATGTGAAGGATTCTATCTTCAACCTTGTTTTGCTTGAGTCGCTGATCCTCAAGGCCGATCTTATCTACCACATGGCAGCGGTCGTCGGCGTCGAGCATTACGTCGAAGACCCGTACAAGGTGCTGAACGTCAACGTCAACGGCACGCAGCGCGTCCTCGAGCTCGCATTCAAGTACAACAAGAAAGTCGTTTTCACTTCGACCTCGGAAGTCTACGGGCGCAACCCGAAGATCCCGTTCAAGGAAGACGACGACCGGGTCCTCGGATCGACGCGGATCGACCGCTGGTGCTATTCGACGTCGAAGGCGTGCGGTGAGCATTTCTGCTTCGCGTATCACAAGATGGGGCTGCCGGTGGTCGTTGTCCGCTATTTCAACGTGTACGGGCCGCGGCTCGACAAACTCGACGTCGGCAGGGTGATCACGATCTTCCTTGGGCAGATCCTGCGGGGCGAACCGATCACGGTTATCGGCGACGGCAGTCAGACGCGGTGCTTTACGTACATATCGGACGCGATCAAGGCGACGATGAACGCCGGGCTCAAAAAAGAGGCGGTCGGAAAGATCGTCAACATCGGCAACGACAAGGAATACACCATCCTTGAGCTCGCCGAGACGATGAAGAAGGTGTGCAAGGTAAAGAACAAGATCGTCTTCGTCAACCAGGAAAAGATATACGGCAAGAGCTACGAGGACGTGCCCCGGCGCGTACCGAACATCACCCTGCAGAAGAAGATCCTCGGGGTGACGCCGAAGGTGAAGCTGGAAGAAGGGCTGCGGGAAACCATAGCTTGGTTCAAGAACCTTCCGAAGTAGTCTTCAGCGGGGGGGGGCGAACGTTCGCAACACAGACGGAGAACCGGAGACAGTCGGATCGGGATGGGTTCCGTTCCGCATTTTCGCCGGTTCTCCGTTTCGCATAACAGGACTCCATAATGGCGGCCGGGACGCGGAAGCTCCACATCAAGGTCGACGTCGACACGTACGCGGGGATGCGCGACGGCGTTCCGCGGCTGGCAGAGATGCTCGGGCGTCGAGGCGTTACGGCGACGTTCTTTGTCTCGATGGGGCCCGACAATTCCGGCCGGGCTATCCGCCGCGTCTTCACGAAGCGGGGCTTTCTCTCCAAGATGCTCAGGACCAAGGCGGTATCGGTCTACGGTTTCCCTACCGTCCTGTACGGCGTGCTCCTGCCCGGGCCCCAGATCGCTTCGTTGAACAAAGGAGTCTTCGATCTGTTGCGGCAGTCGGGACACGAGGTCGGCGTCCACGGCTACGACCATGTCAAGTGGCACGACTACGTGCCGTCGATGACAGAGGCGCAGGTTTCCCGCGAGCTCGACCTGGCGTTCCGGCTGTTTGAGGAGACGGCAGGCGGTCGGCCCGAGTCGTTCGCCGCGCCCGGCTGGAGCTGGAGCGCCGCCGCCCAGCGTCTCATGGACAAAAACCGGATCGTCTATACCAGCAACACCCGGGGCTCGTATCCCTTCTTTCCCGCCTACGGCCAAGAGCGCTCGTCGGTCCTCGAGATACCGACGACGCTGCCGACGCTGGACGAGATCCTCGGCGTCGCCGTGCGCGACGAGACGCAGCTCACCCCGTATTATCTCGATGCGATGAAAGCGCAGGAGAACGCCGTTTTGACCATTCACGCCGAGCTCGAGGGTATGGCATACGCCGCCTGGTTTGAAGAATTCCTCAAGGAGCTGCAGGGCAGGGGAGTCGTCGCCGGGAGCCTTACGTCGTATGCAGCAGCTCTTCTGCAGAACAGAAACGACATCCCGTATTGCCCCATCGCCCCCGGAACGATCCCCGGCCGCGCCGGTACAGTGGCTCTGCAGCAGGATAAACGCTGAGCATAAGCGGGCATCCGGGAAGTATTCGTGTCAGCACCGCGAGATTTCCCCCAGCGAGGGAAATCTCGCTTGGCGACAATTCTCGCTCGTCCCTCGACTTCGCTCGGGACACCATGCCCGCTCGAATTGTCAACATGCTGCCACGAACACTCCCCGTATGCCCTAGTCGCTTTGTGATTATCCAGGCATCTCCTGCAACGGGTGACAGGGTGGCATTCTTTCAGCACGTTGAGAATTTCTGCGGCTTGGTCGCCGACGGGACGTCGGCGCGCAGAAATTCTCGCCGAGCGAGGGTCCCCGCAGGAGGGATCCGAGCGATGCTGAAAGAATGCCACCCTGTCACCCGCTGCACCAGTAAAATTAGTTTGACTTTGATCTCGCCCCTATATATTATTCACCATTCCGAACGTTTTCTCCATTCATTGAACAATAGGCGAGATAGCTCAGCAGGTAGAGCGACGGACTGAAAATCCGTGCGTCCCCAGTTCGATTCTGGGTCTCGCCATTTTATTTTAGGGCCAAGTAGTATGGGTCAAGGGGGAAATGATGAACCCTTGACCCAATTTTTTCTGTCTCAAAGGTGTGACAGAAAGACGCACCTTGGCGCTTGTGTCTGTTTCAGTTTTACAGAAGAACGCTCTTTGTTATTCCAGTGAATAACATCTGTAATAGTATGATTTCGAAATTCTTATGATTTTATTGCTGGCGTTTCTGTGTCTGTTGTATTGTGTATTGGTATGTAAATTGCTTTTATAACGCCGCGTTAAAGCGGGCAATCGTAAAAAATGATCGAAAGGAGGTTGTTGTATGAAGTTGAAACCGTTAGGTGACAGGATCCTGGTGAAGAGGCTTGAGGCGGAGAACAAGACCAAGGGCGGGATCATCATTCCCGATACGGCGAAGGAGAAGCCGCGCGAGGGTAAAGTGATATCCGTCGGCGAAGGGCGCCTGGAGGACGGCAAGCGCGTTCCTCTGTCCGTTAAGGTCAATGACAGGGTTCTTTTCAGCTCGTATGCCGGCACCGACATCAAGGTGGACGGCGATGAGTTCCTCATCATGAAGGAAGAGGACGTGCTCGGCATCATCGTTGAATAAATGATCAAAATGATCACAGGTAGGGCGGGCGCGCCCTACGGGTATCGTACAGAAAAAAGGAGGAGTGAGTATGGCAGCAAAGCAATTGAAGTACAGTGATGATGCGCGGCGCGCGATCCTGCGCGGCGTCGAGCAGCTCGCGAAGGCCGTGGCGGTCACGCTCGGCCCCAAGGGGCGCAACGTTGTCCTCGACAAGAAGTTCGGTTCGCCGACGATCACCAAGGACGGCGTAAGCGTCGCGAAGGAGATCGACCTCGAGGATCCGTTCGAGAACATGGGTGCGCAGATGGTACGCGAAGTCGCGTCGAAGACCAGCGACGTGGCAGGCGACGGCACGACGACGGCGACCGTGCTCGCCGAGTCGATCTATCGCGAAGGGCTCAAGAACGTCACCGCCGGGATCAACCCGATGGCGCTCAAGCGCGGCATCGAGAAGGCGGTCGAGGCGGTCGTCGAAGAGCTCAAGAAAATGAGCAAGAAGGTGAAAGACCGCAAAGAGATCTCGCAGGTCGCGACGATCTCCGCCAACAGCGATTCCACGATCGGCGAGATCATCTCCGAAGCGATGGACAAGGTCGGCAAGGACGGCACGATCACCGTCGAAGAGGCGAAGACGATCGAGACGACGCTGGACGTGGTCGAGGGGATGCAGTTCGACAAAGGGTACCTCTCGCCCTATTTCGTGACCAACGCGGACACGATGGAAGTGGCGCTCGAGGACTGCTTCATCCTGATCTACGAGAAGAAGATCTCCAACATCAAGGACCTCCTCCCGATCTTAGAGAAGGTCGCGAAGATGGGCAAGCCGCTGCTGATCATCGCCGAGGAAGTCGAAGGGGAAGCCCTCGCGACGCTCGTCGTCAACAAGATCCGCGGCACTCTGCAGATCTGCGCCGTGAAGGCGCCGGGCTTCGGCGACAGGCGCAAGGCGATGATGGAAGATATCGCCATCCTCACCGGCGGCCGCTCGATCACCGAAGACCTCGGGATCAAGCTCGAGAACGTGAACATGGACGACCTCGGCCGCGCCAAGAAGGTGACGATCGACAAGGAGAATACCACGATCGTCGAAGGGTACGGCAAGAAGGGCGACATTCAGGCCCGCGTCGCACAGATCAAGAAAGAGATCGAAGATTCGACCTCCGACTACGATAAAGAGAAGCTCCAGGAACGTCTCGCGAAGCTCGCGGGCGGCGTCGCGGTGATCAAGGTCGGCGCGGCGACGGAGACCGAGATGAAAGAGAAGAAGGCGCGCGTCGAGGATGCGCTGCACGCGACACGCGCGGCGGTCGAAGAGGGTATCGTCCCCGGCGGCGGCGTTGCTCTCCTTCGGGCGCTTCCCGGCCTCTCGAAGGTGAAGCTCTCCGGCGACGAGCAGATCGGCGTCGACATCGTCAGGCGGGCGCTTCAGGAACCTCTCCGGATGCTCTCCGCGAATGCCGGCGTCGAAGGGTCGGTCGTGGTGAACCGCGTCCTCGAGGAGAAGGAATCGATCGGGTATAACGTCGATTCGGGCAAGTACGAAGACCTCATGAAGGCCGGCGTGATCGATCCGACGAAGGTGACCCGTTCGGCTCTCCAGAACGCGGCGAGCATCGCATCGCTGCTGTTGACGACCGAGGCGCTTATCGCGGAGATACCCGAGAAGGAAGCTCCCCCGATGCCCGGTGGCGGCGGCGGTATGGGCGGCATGGGCGGTATGGGAGGCATGTACTAAACGTTACGTCGCAGGCGAAGGCGGAACGTGTTCCGCCTCGCCGACGGCTGTCATGCGTTACGAAGACGGGGGACCGGAGAATAGGCGGCACGGAGAGCGATCTCTGTATCCCGATTAGCCGGTTCCCCGTTTTTCTAGCTGCGCGAGCAGGGCATATGACCCATATCGAGACCCAGTTCAAAAATAGAAAAGACTTTGTCAGGTTTTGCAGCCCGTACGAGCCGGAGGCGTACGCCTTCCTTCTGGAAGCCGTCGATCACTGCCTGAAAAAGCTGAAAGTGAAACGGCATGTCTCGGGCGCTGAGCTGCTCGAAGGCATCCGCGACTACGGCATGCTGCAGTTCGGTCCGATGGTAAAAGAGGTGTTCAACCACTGGGGCATACGCAGGACGGACGATTTCGGGGTCATCGTGTTCAGGCTTATCGATATCGGGCTGCTCAGCAGATCGGAAACCGATTCGCAGGAGGATTTCAATAACGTCTATGACTTCAATGAGGTGTTTGGCCGAGGTTGACCTCATTCGATACAGGTCTGCGTTGTTCGGGGTACATTGAAAAATGTGCCCTTTTTTATTTTATGCGTCTTTCGTGAGGCCGATAAGACGCTTGGAGTGACAATATGTCTCATTGTTGCTGTTGCCGCGAGCGGCGAGAGTTGTAACTAATTGTAATTAAGCACTTTAAATATTGCGGTTGTGGCACATATTATGCTCTTCACATAAATGAGAGAGTTCAAAAAGGAGGTGAGCTATATGAAGCTGGTAAAATGGGAGCCGAGAAAAGAGCGGGATTCGTTTAAGGATTTTGTTGATCGCGGGAAGGGGTTTGAAGGGCTGATCCATTTTCCTCTGGCTCTCTCCGCGAAACATGGTTCAGCGGATCTGTTCGGCGATCGGGCCTGGCAAATGGGAATTGATGTGCAGGACCATAAGAAGGAGGTGGTGGCAAAGGTCAATGTACCGGGACTGAAGAAAGAGCAACTCGATGTTGTGATAGAAGGCAACTATCTTATTGTCCGGGGAGAGAAGCTCGAGGAAAAGGAACTCAAGGGTAAAAAGCGATCGAGCGCAGGACGATATTACGCAGCCTTTGAAAAGGGGATCACTTTGCCGAGCTGGGTGAACGAGTCGAAGGCTGAGGCGGCCTGCAAGGGAGGCGTTCTCTCTATCAGGATGCCGAAGAAAGGAGTGCATGAGGCGAAGCATGTGCACGTGCATGTTGCATAACACAGATGGACGTGCTCATCGGGGAAAGGAGGATGTAAGGGATACAACGCGGAGTACAGCTGTCGGATGCGATCTTTGCTCGCGGGCTCCGGAAGGAGTTGAAACCCGCAACCCCATATTAACAAAGGTCGCTCCGGCGGCTTTTTTGTTTACGGCGGCCGATTTTTCGGTTATACTATCCGCTAATTATGGAACCGATATGCCGCAAAAAGATAGGCGAGATGCTTGTCGAGCGCAAGATCATCGATGAAGGCAAGCTCGCCAAGGGATTGGTCCTGCAGAAAAAATCGGGCAAGCTGCTGGGGCAGTGCCTTATCGAGCTTGGTTTCATCGACGAGGATACGCTCACCCAGACGCTTGCCGCGCAGTTCGATATGCCGTTCATCTCGCTGAAAAACTATACGCTTGACCCCGAGCTTATCGCGAAGATCCCGCTGCGCTATCTCACCGAACAGCATATCGTTCCCATCGACAGGTTCGGCAGGATCACCACGGTCGCCGTGTGCGACTTCCTGTCCGATGAGCACCTCGCGGAGCTCGAATCGATCTTCAAGTGTAAAGTGAAATGTTTTCTCGCGTCCGTATCCGAGCTCAAGGCTGCAATCGAGAAGTATCAGGGTAAAAGCACATAACGCGCGGAAGGGTGCATGAAATCGCTCAGGGACAAGCTTGTTGAGATCCTCCTCGACAGCAAACTGGTTGCCGAGCCGAACCTGCAGCGGGCGATCGACATCCAGAAGAGCAAGGGCGGCAAGCTCAGACAGATCCTGGTCGAGAACGGTTTCGTCGACGAAAAGGACCTTATCTCGGCGATGTCGGAGCACCTCGACATCCCGCCGATAGACCTTTCCAAGATCGAGATAGAGCAGGCAGTGCTCGACGTCATCCCCAAGGATATCGCCTTCTTCTATCAGGTCATACCGGTATCCCGGATGGCCGACACCATCACGATCGCGATGACCGACCCGCTGAACGTCTTCGCCCTCGACGACATCAAGATCATGACCGGCCTCAAGGTCAACCCGGTCATCGTGTCGACCAAAGATCTCTCCGAAGCGCTGACCAAGTACTACCTCATCTCCCCCAAGATGGAGACGATCCTCCAGGAGCAGGAGACAGAGCTCTCCCGGGTCGATATCGCGGAGGAGGAGAAGGATATCAACGTCGACAAGGTGATGGAGCAGGTAGAGGACGCGCCGGTCGTGAAGGCGGTCAACTTCATGGTGATCCAGGCTATCAAGGACAAGGCGAGCGACATCCATCTCGAGCCGTACCGCGATATCGTGCGCCTCCGGTACCGCGTCGACGGCATCCTGCACGAGAAGGCGACGCTCCCCAAGAAGATCCAGGCGGCGATGATCTCGCGTATCAAGATCATGTCGAACTTGAACATAACCGAGAAGCGGGTCCCGCAGGACGGCAGGTTCCGTATCAAGGCGCAGGGGCGGTATATCGATTTCCGCGTGTCGACGCTACCGACCGTTTTCGGCGAGAAGATAGTGATACGGGTGCTCGACAAGAGTTCCCAGAAGATGGAGCTCGACCGGCTCGGCTTCCATGAAGACGGTCTCAGGGATTTCAAGCAGTCGATCCTCAACCCGTACGGCATGATCCTCGTGACCGGGCCGACCGGCAGCGGCAAGACGACGACCCTGTACTCCGCCTTGAACGAGCTCAGCCGTCCCGATGTGAATATTATCACCGTCGAGGACCCCGTCGAGTACCAGCTGCCCGGTATCAACCAGGTGCATGTCAGGCCGGAGATCGGTCTCACCTTCGCCAATACGCTGCGCGCGATCCTGCGTCAGGACCCGAATATCATCATGGTCGGCGAGATCCGGGACCAGGAGACGGCGGATATCTCTGTCCGCGCGGCGCTGACCGGCCATCTGGTCCTGTCGACGCTCCATACCAATGACGCTCCCGGCGCGATCGGCCGCCTTATCGACATGGGGGTCGAGCCGTTCCTGATATCGTCGTCGGTTATCATGGTCTGCGCGCAGCGGCTGGTGCGGCGTATATGCCAGAGCTGCAAGGAAGAGGTCGTCATCCCCGAGCCTGTCCTGAAGGTCGCGCAGGTCCGGTTCGACGACGGCAAGCCGCACCCGTTTTACCGGGGCAAGGGATGCCGTGTGTGCAACGGCACCGGTTATTCGGGGCGCGTATCCCTTATCGAGGTGCTGACCATCAACGACAGCTTGCGGGAGCTGGTTGCCCGCCGCGCCACGGCGACCGAGATCAAGGAGCGCGCCTGCTCATTGGGAATGCAAACGTTACGAAAGGTCGGCCTCATGGCGGTCAAGGCCGGCGTAACGACGCTGGAAGAGGTTTTGCGGGAAACGTCGCGCGATTGAACGCAGCGGCGCGCGCATGAGCCGGCGCGGCCGCGTGAAGAGGAGGTCGTATGGGGTTCTACAAATACAAAGCGAAAGACCGGATGGGGAACGAGATCCGCGGCAGCATCGACGCTCAGACGGAGCGCGCGGCGATCGAGATATTGAAGCAGAAGAATATCTTTGTGGTCACGATCTCGCCGGTCGGCGAGAAAAAGGTCGTGAAGAAGGGGTCGAAGGTCAAGCGCGCGGAGATCGTCACCTTTGCCCGTCAGATGGCGACGATGATCAATGCGGGACTGCCGATCCTGGAGGCGCTCACGATCCTGAACAACCAGTCCGAGAACGAGGGGATGAAAAAGACCCTTGCCGGCGTTATCCAGCGGGTTGAGAGCGGTTTCTCGCTTGCCGATGCCTTCGGCGCATACCAGAAGGTTTTCGGCCCGATGTTCGTCAATATGATCCATGCCGGCGAATCGAGCGGCAAGCTGCCGCTCATCATGGGCCGCCTCGCCGGCTACATCGAGTCGATCGACACCCTCAACAAGAAGATCAAATCGGCGATGATGTACCCGGTCATTGTCACCTCGGTCTGCTTGATGATCACCTTCTTTTTGATCGTGAAGGTGATCCCCGTTTTCGCGAAGATGTACACCGATTTCGGGGGCGACCTTCCGCTGCCGACGAAGGTCCTGATCATGGTCAGCGACGTTGTCCGGAACGGCCTGCCGTATATCGTGGCGCTCGGCGTCGCCGGTTTCTTTCTCTTCCGTAAATGGGCCCGCACCGACGCCGGCGGAATGATCCTCGATCAGTTCAAGCTCAAGGTGCCGATCTTCGGGATCCTGGTCCAGAAGATCGTCATATCCCGCTTCGCGAAGACGCTCTCCGTCCTGATAACCAGCGGTATCCCTATCCTCTCGGCGATAGACATCGTCAAAGGCGTTGTCGGCAACAAGGTCGTCGAAGGGGCGCTCGACAAGACGGCCAAAGCGGTGCGCGAAGGAGAAGGGATCGCCGTCCCGCTGAGCATGGCCCCGGTTTTCCCGACGATGGTGGTCAAGATGATCGAGGTCGGCGAAAAGACGGGCAACCTCGAAGACATGCTCGACAAGCTCGCCGAGTATTACGATAACGAGGTCAATTCGACGATCGCGGGTCTCACGTCGCTGATCGAGCCGCTGCTGATCGTATTCCTCGGCGTCGTGATCGGCGGCATCATGATATGTATGTTCCTGCCGATCTTCAAGCTGTCGAGCGTTCTGCAGAACGGCTAGGGGCGACGATGGGAGAAAGGCTTCCGCGGCGCGGTATGCGGCGGAAGCCGGGCGCGGCGCGATAATGCAGGGAGGGCGCTATTACAACGACCGTGGATAAGAGGATGATCCAGCATATCACACGGCTGATAGCCATACGGCTGGTCTTTACGACCGTGGCGCTGGTCCTCGGCGCTTTCCTTTTGAGGATCGAGCCGACTCCCTTCTATTACGTCATCGCCATCCTCTACCTGTTGACCATACTGTACACCCTTTTGCTGGTCAGGCGGGTGTGGTCGGTCTTTTCCCTCTACTTGCAGATCTTCATCGACCTTGTCCTGGAGACGGTCATTATCCACTATTCGGGCGGCGTCGACAGCGTGTTCGTTTTCCTGTATATACCGACGGTGGTTTTCGGCAGCTACCTTTTCCCCGGCAGGGGGTCGGGGATCATCACCGGTTCCTGCATTATCGCCTACAGCGCCATGGTGACCGCGGAATATTACGGGTATGTCGGCACGCACATGGTCCGCTGGAACTCGTATTCGGAGGGCAGATGGGTGGTCCTCTACCTGGTCTGTTTCCGCGCCGTCATCATCAGCTTCGCGAGCTACCTGAGCTCCTATCTCTCGCGGTCGCTCGCGGAGAAGACGCGCGAGCTGTTCAGGGTCAATACGCTGAGCGCCCGCATCCTCGAGGCGATGACGGGCGGTGTGATCACCACCGACCGCAACGACATGATCCTCTTCGCGAACAACTACGCGCAGCAGATACTCGACATCCCGATCCACAATCTTATCGGGACGCACTGGCGCGGGCTGTTCCCCGTCGACGAGTCGATGTCGGTGTTCGACCAGGGCGCCCCGTCGACGAACATAGACATACCCGTCGCGACTCCCGGCGGGGAGACCAAGATATTCAACATCAACATCTCGTATCTGTTCGACGAGCGGGAAGAACCGACGGGGAAGGTCATCATATTCTACGACGTCACCGAGCTGCGCGAGCTGCGGCAGAAAGTGCGGCAGAACGAGAAGCTCGTGATGATGGGCGAGATGGCGAGCGACATGGCGCACGAGATACGCAACCCCCTCGCCTCCATCTGCGGCTCGATAGAGATGCTCAAGGAGCAGGGCGGTTTTGACCGCAAGGCGCAGAAGCTGGTCGAGATCATCCTCAAGGAGGGAGAGCATCTGAATATGATCATCGAGGAATTCCTGTACTATACGAAAGGGAAGCCGCCGGCTTTGCGCGCGTGGAACCTGGTCCAGCTGGTCAGCGATATCGTCGCGATGCTCAGGGCGCTCCCGCGTTTCGCCGATGGCACGGTCAAGCTTGCCTGGCGCCCCCCGGAGCGGAACGTGGTCGTATCTATCGACGCCGACCAGATAAAACAGGTGGTGATCAACATGGTGAACAACGCAGCCGACGCGATGCCGAACGGCGGCGAGATCGCCGTTTCGGTTCTGGCGGAGAGCGATGCGGCGGGGCGGTGGGCGCGGCTGACGGTCGCCGATACGGGCGTGGGCATACCCCGCCAATTCCTGAAGCGGATCTTCGAGCCGTTCTTCAGCACAAAAGACGCCGGGTACGGGATCGGGCTGGCGCTGAGCCAGAAGATCGTCGAGAACCATCTCGGGACGATCGATGTCTGGAGCGAAGAGGGAAAAGGCTCGCGGTTCACGGTCTCGTTGCCGCTGGCGCACCTGTGAACAGTATGCAGACCGGGGAAAAACGGAATGGCGCTCTACAAGATACTGGTCGTCGACAACGATAAAAGCATGGCCGAGGTCATCGCCTCGAGCATCGAGTCAGAAGACTACGAGGTGATGAAGGCCCACAGCGGCGCCGAAGCGGTCGCCCTTATCGCGCGGGCGAGGCCCGATCTTGTCGTCACCGATCTCAAGATGTCCGATATCGACGGGATCGGGGTCCTGAAAGAGGCGAAGAAGATCGACCCCGATGTCGTGGTCGTGATCGTAACCGCTTTCGCTTCGATCCAGACGGCGATCAACGCCATGAAAGAAGGCGCCTACGATTACGTTATCAAGCCGTTCAAGCTCGACGAGCTTCGCATCGTCGTGAGCCGGGGGCTCGATCTTCGGATGATCAAGGCGGAGAACGTCAGTCTGAAGAAAGAGCTGGAACGGCAGTACGGCCTGGAGAATATCATCGGCAAGAGCCGCGAGATGGAGCGGCTTTTCGAGACGATCCGCAAAGTTTCCGAGGTCGATACGACCGTCATGATCACCGGGGAGAGCGGGACGGGCAAGGAGCTGGTCGCGCGGGCGATCCATTACAACAGCCCCCGCCGCGGGTCGCAGTTCGTCGCCGTCAACTGCGGCGCGCTGCCCGAGGGGATCCTCGAGAGCGAGCTCTTCGGCCACGTCAAAGGCGCCTACACCGGCGCGGTCAGCACAAAGGCGGGGCTATTCCAGGAGGCGGATCACGGCACCCTTTTCCTCGACGAGATCGGCATTACGACGCCGGCGATCCAGGTCAGCCTTCTGCGGGTCCTCCAGGACAGGGAAATACGGATGGTCGGCGATACCAAGAGCGTCCGGGTCGATGTTCGCATCATAGCCGCCACCAACGAAGATCTCGAGGCGAAGGTGAAGGCGGGGGCGTTCCGCGAAGACCTCTACTACCGGTTGACTGTCATACCGATAGAGATCCCCCCCCTGCGCCGGCGCCGCGACGACATACCGCTCCTTATCAGGCACATTGTCGGCAAACTGGCGGTCCGTACCGGGATGGTAAAGACCGTCAGCGATGAAGCGGCCGAACTGCTCTGCCGGTATAACTGGCCGGGAAACGTCCGGGAGCTCGAGAATGTGATCGAAGGGGCCGTGTCTTTGACGCCATCGGCGACGATATATCCCCGAGACCTTCCCGAGAGGGTCAGGAACTACGCGCCGGACCGGGAAGACGGGGCGGGGCAGAAGACGCTGGGCGAGTTCATGTCGCTTGTCGAGAAGCGGCATATCGAGTCGGTTCTCAAAGAGGTCGACGGCAACAAGAAGCTTGCCGCGGAGGTGTTGCAGATCAGCCTTGCATCCCTGTACCGCAAGATCGATGAACTCGGGATCGGCGGTCAGTAAAGCTTTCACAAAAATGAGAAAAAACCGGCCGGCATTCTCATTTTTGATAAAAGCAACGCTTCTCATGGAGTGGAATGTCCGTCAGTGTTTATACCATAAAATCTTTAATGACAGATAGTTGTGTGTTATATGGATGCTTTTTTATTGTTGGCACATAATATGTACATTAGGTATCCGTACACGGGGAGACAGAACAGGTCAACGTGAACAAAGCGGGGCGAGAGGGGGAGACGAAATGAAGCTTCTGAAGAGAAAAACCAAAGGGTTCACGCTGGTTGAGATCATGATCGTGGTGGCGATCATAGGGCTGTTGGCGGCGATAGCCATACCCAACCTGGTCAAGTCACGGCAGGTAGGGCGTATGAATGCGTGTCTGAATAATCTGAGGCAGATAGAATATGCGACAGAGCAGGCCTCGGTGGAATTGGGAACGCTCGGCGGGCAAACCCCGGCGGCGGCGACCGTAAACAGTTACATAAAAGGAGGTGCACCTACTTGCCCCGGGGCGGGGACGTATACCTACCCCGCGGTAAACGGCAGTGCAAGCTGTTCCTTGCACGGAACGATTTCGAATCCTCAACAGTAACGTAATAACCCATCTGAAAGGAGGGTGCGTGTATGAAAAGGTTCAAAAAATCCAAAGGGTTTACGCTGGTGGAGATCATGATCGTCGTGGCGATCATCGGACTGCTGGCGGCGATCGCCATTCCAAACCTGATCAAGGCGCGGTCGGTATCCCGCATGAACGCCTGCATCAATAATATGCGGCTTATCGAGCATGCGACCGAGCAGGCGGCGCTTGAGCTCGGGACGGCGTCCGGCGCGACTCCGGCGGCGGCGACGGTCAACAGTTACATCAAGGGCGGGGCTCCGACCTGTCCGGTAGGCGGCACCTACACCTATCCGGCGACCGGCGGCACCGCGAGCTGTTCTCAGCACGGCTCGATCGCGACTCCGACGCAGGTCTAATCTGTTCCACCGGCGGCCGGATCCGCATGAAGGATCCGGCCTTCGCTCAGGGGGCGATCTCAGGATCGCCCCCTGAGCGAATTGTTGTAACTGATGAACGTACAGTTCAGTGAAAAGGAGTGATCGATATGCTTCTCTCTCGTTCGCAGAAAGGCTTGTCTTTCATCGAGCTGATGGTCTCGATCACCATCCTGATGATCGCGATCGGCGGTATATTGGCCGGCATAACGTACGGGTCGCGTCTGGCGAGGCATAACGTCAACAAGACGATTGCGGTGAATCTGATCTCCCAGCGGATGGAGCAGATCCTGGCCGACAGCTACGGCAACATAACGGCGGCAAACTACCCGGCGGAGGCCAATATAGCCGTCGGGGCTCATCCGATACGCTTCAACCGGAGTGTGGCGATAGCGACGGGAACATATAAGACGATCACGGTGACAGTGACGTGGGTCGAGTTCGGCACGCCGTTCGTCGAATCAGAATCGGCTGCGATGATCAAGTGTGCGACATGAGCACGGGGGCTACGGAGCTTCAATCATTGGAGGTTATTATGGCCAGGCAGTCGCAAGGGAGAACTGAGAAAGGCGGTTTTACGCTTATCGAGATACTGATCTCGCTGACGATACTTATCATCTTCGGCGCTTCGATCTTTGGCGTCTATATGACGTCCCAGCGTTTTCTCTTCTCCGGCATGGCGCAGGCGCAGGCGGTAGCAGACGCACGGCCGAGCCTGGAGCGGATCAAGCGGGTCGTCAGGGCGTGCACCACCGACCCGATGCCGACAGTAAGCGGCGGGGGCAACACGCTCCTGTTCAGCGAAGACCTGAATCACGACCCGTACAACCAGAACCTGGTGAACCGGTCGCTGACGTACGGCCCGGGCCCCGACGGCAGCTACGCGACGACGGATGACAATACCCTGACGTATGTGCCGGACACGGCGCAGCCGAACGTCCAGATGGTGTTGACGAGGCATGTATCGCAGGTGGTGACGTCCGCGGGAGCCACGCTGCCGGTCTTTACGATTAACGGGACCACGATACAGATCAACTACCGTGTCAGGTACCGTTATGCGTTGTCGACGACGCAGCCGGTCGACATGTCGATCAGCGTGGTCCCGCGCAACTAGGAGTTGTCGTATGAAGAAGCCGGCTCTGACAAAAGGGAGCGTGATCATCGGCAGCATGCTGTTTGTGCTGATCATGTCGTTTGTCGTCGGCAACTACCTGTGTTTTGTCTCGAGCGGGAGGATCGGCGTCAAGAAACTCAACGATTCGACTAAGGCGCTCTACCTTGCCGAGGCCGGCTTGAACCGGGTTTTGTACGAAGTGAACAACGGCGGGCCGACCGCCGTGAACGAGGCTCTCGGTGAGGGCACTTATTCCGCTGCCTTTACCCCGGGCGGCGTCAACAGCTACGGGAATATCCGGTCGACCGGGACGGTCAGCGGCATCTCGCGGACGGTGACCGTGGGAGTTGTTTTGATGCCCCCGGACGTGAAGGGGGCGGTGACGGTCCGCAGCGATATCAGCACGACGGGGAATATCACGATCGACGGACGGGACCATTATTTGTCGGGCGCCCCTAACGGCGCGCCCGGTATTTACGGCGTCAGCACCGGCGGTCAGTTGTACCAAGGCGGTAATTCCGATGTTGGCGGCAATGGCGTGGCGCCGGCCAGTCCGGCGAATCCGATATCTTACCAGGAGAACTCCCCCACGCCGCCGACGACCCCGTGGGGGGCGCTGGGCGTCACGCAAGCGTGGTATTTGGCGAACATTCCGACGGCCAGCACGGCTCCCACGAACAACATCGGTATGGTTCGCTACGACCCGAGCGACGGGACGTGGAACCCCGCGAACCTCGGCATCTCCGTCGGGATCATCATCGTCCACAACGACACGAACACCGCAACGGTCAAAAACGTCCACGGGATCCTTATAGGGATGCTCATCGCCGATAACGTGGAGCACATCAACGGCGATGCGCTCATTGTCGGCGCCGTGATCACGACCAACCAGGCGGGCAACACCTTCGGCAACGGCAATGCGCTGGTCGCCTTCAGTTCCGGCGCCATACAGTACTGCGGGTCGATCCTCGGGAATACCACCGCGTGGAGAAAGGCTGTCAGAGCAGGCACGTGGAGGGAATCGCCATGAAAAATGCTGCGCATACAGGATTCGGTGCGACTTTCCAGATGTTTACTGCCGCCGTGATCATTGCTGCTACTGCGCCGGGATCGGCGCAGTCCGCGAGCTTTACGGTGACCCAAGAGGATATTGCGAAAGCGAAACAGCGCTTTCAGGAGATGTACCCGGGGTCCGACCCGATGAAGCCGCCGGAGCCTGCGGACGCTTCTGTTCGCGCCCTGTCAGCAGCTGAGCGCGAACATATGTTGAATGCCATCAAGGACTGTCGGACGGTAATGGCGCAGTTCCCCGACAACAAACCCTGGTGCGCCAAGCTCCAGAACCAGATCGGCAGCACCTACACAGATATGGGTGAGTACGATACCGCCATCGCGGAATATGAAAAGGTGCTGAGGGAGTATCCGTCTTTCAAAGAGGCGTGCGATGCCGCTCAGCAGGGGATAGAGCGCTGCCGGGAGCTTGCGCAGGATCGCCGAGAAAAGCCTGCCAGACGGGAATTGGAAGCGGCAGAGAAGGTTGTGCCGGCCGGGGCAGCTATACCAACCGCAGCGGAGGCGTCAAGAGGAACACCGGCATCCGTTCGTGCCGAATCGCTTTCCGGACCCGCAGACGCGGGAGAGGCGCCCGCCGGCATGGTGCATGTCATCGTGCTCCGCAACGGGAGGACGGTCCGCGGCGAAATTATAAAACAGACAGCGAAGACGCTGACCGTCCATTGCAAGGACAGAACAGAAGTGTTCGATCGTTCCGACGTCGTCAGTTGTGAAGAGGCGCCGTGAGGGTGTGCGTATGAGAAAGATCATCCTCGATAAAAGGGCGGTGGAGGGGGCGGCGCGCGAACTCTCTACAAGAGAAAAGCGTATCAACAGAGGGAGCGTGATCATCGCCAGTGCGCTTTTCGTGCTGGTGATGTCGTTCGTTGTCGGCAACTATCTGGTTATCGTTTCCAGCGGGAGCATCGGTGTCAAGAAGCTCAACGATTCCACAAAAGCGCTGTATCTCGCCGAGGCCGGTGTTCAGCGCATGATCTACCAGACGAACAGCGGCGGTTCAACCTCGGTGACCGGATCGCTGGGTTCCGGCAGTTACACGGCCTCCTACACGGCGGGCGGGATCAACACCGACGGGAATATCCGGTCTACCGGGACGGTCAGCGGCATTTCGCGGACAGTGACCGTCGATATCCTGGACATCCCGCCGGGCGTGCGCGGGGTGGTCACCTCCAACAGCAATCTCAGCGTGGGCGGCCTCATGACGGTCGACGGCAGGGACCACTGGTTTTTTGGGGTACCTATGTCGCGCCGGCCGGGGATGTACGGCGTGAGCACCAACGCGAGCAGCGATTTTTTTCAATCCGGGCTTGCTGAAGTCGGCGGCAATGGCATCTCGCCCGATAATCCGGCGAACCCCGCCACCTATCAGGACAGGGATAACAACCCGCCGCCTTCGACCCCCGCGTATGCGTCGACGCCGTGGGACGCACTCGGGGTCTCGCAGTCCTGGTACGAGGCGAACGTGCCGGCATCGTCGGAACCGCCGAGCTGGTTTATTGGCGTGAAGCGCTACGACCCGCCGGGAGGGACGTGGGAGAACGCCAATCTGGGGATCTCTTCCGGGATCCTGATCGTGCATAATTCGACCAATACGGCAAAGATGAAGAACGTCACCGGCGTCTTTGTCGGGCTGATCATTGCCGACGATATCAGCAATGTCAGTGCGGCGCTTATCACGGGATCGGTCATTACGACGAATACCGCCGGCACCAATCTGGGCAGCGGTTTGAGCCTCGGCTATGTCGGATACAGCAATCAGTCGCTCCGGATAGCAGGCTGGATGTTCGGCGGAAGGAACGGGTGGCGGAAGACTGTCAAGCCGCAGAGCTGGAGGGAAACGTAGTGAAGAGAAGTAATATCGCATTAATATCATCCGGTATAGGGATAAACCGGGCTGTCCTCATCTTGGCCGCCGTCTGTTGCGCGGCATGTACCTGCTATGGCTCATACGCCGCCGAGCCCTTGGGCGACGGGGCGAATTTCCCCGGCATCGACAAGATAAAAAAGCGGTTTTCCGAGCTTTTCCCTGATGCGACGCTGGAGAAGGGGCAGGATGCCGCGGCCGCGAAAAAACGGAAACTGACGCAGAAAGAGATCGACGGCTTGAAGAAGTCGGCAGCAGACCTCCGGCTGATCATCGAGAAATATCCCAAGGAGACGGCCTGGTGCGCGAAGACGCAGAACCAGATCGGAGAAACATACAGGGATATAGGAGACTATGACACCGCAATAGCGGAATATGAAAAGGTGCTCACAGGATATCCGGGCGAGAAGGGCGCCTGCGCCGACGCGCAACAGGGCATAGAGGCGTGCCGCAGGCTAGCGCAGGAGCCTGAAGTCGAACCGGTCGCGCCGGAACAGAGCCCTGCCGCAGAGGACGCTGCGAAGGGTG
>JAKLEM010000011.1 GCA_022711655.1 Candidatus Auribacterota bacterium | reverse complement strand
ATCGGGGGGTATCGATTCAATATATCTTCTGAGGACCTGGTGGTGCGTCCGGTATATATACGACAGCAGCTCTTCAATAGGCAGTACCGCCGCGGGATTCCCCGCCGGATCGGTCAGCTCTCGAGGAAACATTTCAAGGATCGCCGAGTACCAGTCCGCACTCCACCCGTCTGCGCCGGCTATCCTGCCGTGCAGCTCATCCTTGATGTCGTCCGGCGACCTGTTCGAGAGATAGGCTGCCACCTCTTCGGGATAGACACCCGGACGGCCGACGTATGAAATAACCGCTTCGATCTGCGCATCGTGGGATAGTGCCGCGGGAAACGACAGTATCTCGTAAAAACCCTGGTCGTCGAGATTGTTCTTCTGCGAACGCAGGATATTCAGGATGCGCGCCTTGACGTCGGGAGGATACGACCTGAAGCGGTGCACTTTCAGGAGCGCGGTCATGATCTCCTCAATGGCGAGCGGCGGGCGCTGAGCCGCTGGCATCTTCGCGATCTCGAGGTGCATAAGCTCTTCCTCAAGGTCCATGAGAAAGAGGTCGGGATCCAGGAGCCCCTCGATATCGACAGCGATAAGCGGTTCTCGCCCCGTGTACGCAGCCGTTGCCGCGGTCCGCTCGTTGCCGGACACGAACCGGATCCTGACCCGATCGGCGGGCCGATACAACCGGCTCGCCCGCTCAAAGACCTTCGAGACCGTCTCAGCAACCGCGCCGCTGCGAAGGTCGGGCACGTTCTTGACGAGCGCGGCGGGCTCATAGATCTTCTCGATCGTAAGCCGGCCGTCTTTTCCGATCATGCCGTCAGCAATAAAATGGACCCGGTCCGGCGAGGTTTCCCTGCGTATCATTATCCCCGATGTTGCGAGCTTCGGTTTTTTGATCTCGATATCTTTTTCGGGAAAGAGGAATGTGTAGGTCTTGTCGTCGAAATACTTCCTGATCGACAGCTTCCGCGTTTCGACGTCGATCTCGAGGACGACCGGCACGTCTTCCTCTTTATCGATGATCACGAACTCACGCGTCCCCCGCTTATACACATGCATATCGTTCAATGCGAGAGTCCCGAACTGCTGTTTCCCCTTTTTGATACGGCACACCAGATCATCGTTCCTGAAGCTGAGCCCCTTCACCGCCATATCCCCGCTGATGAGATCGCGCAGGAAGAAATCGCGGAGTATGGATATCTCCCCCGCAAGGAGCTCATGGGCCCCGGCGAGGATCTTGGACTGGGATGCCGTCAGCGAGCGCTGCCGCGCGGCAATGATGTCATACATGACCTTCTTTGTCTCGGCGATAACCTCCTGACGAACGGCTTCTCCTATCGCCGTCCTTTCATCCGTAACAAGACCCCATACAGACGCCAACAGGGGCTGCACCTCGTCCTCCATGTCAAGCTCCTGGATATCGGCCCCGCTGAGCGAAGAAAGCCGTTTCTGGACCTCCCGCCACCGGTCTTTTCCGGCCTCGATCTCGAACAGGAGGACGGCGAGGCGGTCGGCCGCGTCTTTCTGCGCGACAAGGGCCGCACTTGTCCCGATCTCTTTGTCCAGGACCTGGCTAAGGCCCGTGAGCTTGACCTGCGAGAATATCCTGACAAAACTGTCGGTCAGATAATCCGCTTTCCTGAACTGCCGCAAGATGGCCAGAAGCGAATCCTGCGATCGGCGGGAAAGCGTGAGAAAATACTGAACCGCTTTCCCGTATATATCCTTCCAGGCTGCGACCCCTGCCTCGTTCTGGGACGCCCGGTACAAGAGATTGACATACAGGACGAACTGGACAGCTGCTACCGACTCGCTAAAGCTCTCCTTGAGCGATCTGAACGCCAGCTCTTCCTCTTCGGAGAGCCACTTTTTAGCCTTTTGCTCGGAAAGCGCGCCCATCCTGGCGAGTTTCTTCGGAGGCATGAACAGAGAATCATTTATGTAAAGAGCGCCGCCCTTGTGATACGCCAGCTTCTTCCCCTCGACGATATTGACATGAACAGGCCCGGCTTTCTTCAGCAGCTCGTTCAGCGGGACCGCCTCCGCGGCAGGTCCGAAGATCTCCGCGAATACTTCAGCGTAGTTCTCATCGCCGAAAACAGACGGGATCTTCTGCGTCAAGGCGATATCAATGCTGCCCACGGAACGGTCAGGGAGAAGAAGGTCCTTCTTTTTCGGCGGCCCCTTGTAGAGCATGCTCACCATGCAGAGGTCGTCACCGACCATTTCGGCGTAGCTGACCGGCTGGCCGCTGAAAGCGGCGTGATTCTCTTTGATGAGCTTCTTCAGCTCATCGGAAGGCAACGCCATATGTTCCTGGATGAACGCGAGGAACTTCAGCGAATTGCCGATCGCCCTCGCATGCTCCAGCTGCTTCTCGGCCGCCTCCGGACTTTCGCGGCGGCTGTCTTTCAGGTCCTGCAAGACCGCGTCGTACAGCGCCTCGTTCGGCGCGGAACAAGTATCAAAGAACGCGTCGAGAGATTTCTCCACATAGTCATTCCACAGGTGAGCTTTGCTTTCCGCGCCGGTCCAAATAACGATATCTTTGAGGATCGACTCCGTCAGCAGTTCCGGGGAGAGCTTCGGGTTTCGCTCGAAGACCTCCTTCAGCATCTCGTCATACGAGATCAGGGCCTCGTATTTCTCGGAAACATACCGCCGGAGGTCCTCTTCTTCGTTCGGACTCAGCTGGATGACGCCCTTCATCTTCTTCAGGACCTCGTCGGCCGCCCGCTCCATCTCAAGGCTCTGATTCTGTACGACATAAGCGCTGATAAATTCATGCATCTTGCGCTGGTACATTCCCCGCGCAGGGGTCCGCGCATCGGAGACGCCGTCGCTGTGCATGATCAGGCGGTCTCCTTTCTTCATCACCGATCTCAACCGCTGGGAAGGGATCCCGGTACTCTCTATGAGCCCCAGCGGAGAGCCCTCTGTCCTCATCTTCTGGACGAAACCTTTGGCGTTGACGAACAGCGCAGGGTCGGCGCCGAGGCTGTAACAATCGACCTTTCCGTCATAGGCGCCGATGCGGACCGCGTTGAAAGGAAGGTATTCCAGCCCCTGCCCCTTGAACTCCCTGCAGCGCTCGACAAGAAGGTCAAGGTCCCTGATGAAATCCTCGTTGAGGAACCCCCGGCTCCTTTCTTCCCACTTTTTGTAAATAAACGGTATCACCGCATCAAGGACCTTCGCGGCAAACCAGCCGTGCCCCGACGCATCCATCTCAAAAAGATAGATGTCGCCGTTATCGTCGCGCAGGACGATGATCGCATCGCCGCCCACGACGACGCCGTACTTCCTGAGCGTTTCCGCCTGCATCCCCTCCATGTCGAGCATCGGGTCGAGATACTGGTCCATCACGTAGTTGACATCGAAGAAACCGTCGCGCAGTATCTGGTCGATCTCAGCCTTGTTCTGCCGGCGGAGTTTCAGCGCGTTGAACGGGGTGATCAGGGACTGCATCTCGCCATACGACATATCCCTCACCGGTCGGCCCGCGAACTCCTCGAACTCGCTCCTGAACGACGATCCCATGTTATCGACGATGATGCCTTTGATGGCATCGTCTTCGAATTTGTTAAGGTGCTCGTAGAACGAGCGGTGCTCTTCGAGGAGAAAATGCGCCTGCACCAGCTTATCGACGGATTCCCCGCCTGTCAGCTCGAGATATTCCTTATACAATCGCTCGACCGATCCGAGGTCCTTGCGGACCGCCTGTTTCGCTTCGCGCAGCTTCTCGATCCCCTCCGCAACCTTCCCCATTTTAAAGAACGACTCCGCCGAGCGTTTCAGCTCGTAGCTCTCTTTTCCGAAATGATGAGCCAAAGCCCCGCCGTTCCTGTTGAGCCCCTCGCGCCGCTGCTCTTCGAGCCTGATCGCTTCCTGAAGGTCTTTGAAATGATCAGCCGTCCCTTCCGACCGGGGTGCGAGGGCAGACAGTTCGTCATTTCCGGAGAGGGGCGCCGCAGTGACAACTGCGTTAAGCAGGAATATCGCCGTTATCGCCAGCGATACGATCTTTTTATGCATTGTTGATCGACCTCTAAAAGAGAACACGGTTCGCACCCTTTGTTGTGAACTTTGAAACTGATTTACATCGCTTAACGATTGTACAACATAAAATCCTGCTTGTCAAGCGGTTGGCGCAAAACAGAAGATACTGATTCTGACGGGGGCTTTGATGCGCGAATGCTCTCAACTGAAAAGATGCCTACTTGGAGGGCTTCGGCGGCTTGTTGCCTTTGAGAAGCTTCTTTTCGGGGAAATCGAAGTCGTTGACGCTGACGTTGCGGCTCATCGAGCGGGCGTAGATGCCGTCGGTGTCGTTGCCGACGACGGCGATCACGTACTTGAAGTTGAGGTCTTTCGGGTAGACGAACTGGACGGTATTGGTCCGGCTGCCGGTGAATACGTTCTTTGAAGCCGGTTCCTGGGAACCGGCCGGCGTGAGCTCGAGGTATTCGGTCATCTTCCTGATCGCCTTCTTATCCTTATCGAAGAGATAACAGGCGAGATACGGGACTTCCACCTGGCCGCGCTTGTAGATCTTGAACCTGATGTCGATCGAGGGCATGAGCGGCGTACCGGCCCCGCCGTCACCTGCCCAGCCGCTGATCTTTCCCTTGTTGACTCCCTGGATCTGTATTGTCCCCTTACCATTGGAGGGCATGTCGTCGGCTTTCTGAGCCTTCGGATCTGTCCGGCCGACTTTCTTATAAATGTCGTCGAGCGTGCCCGCCGCATCCGCTCGTGCCATGGCGGCGGCTATCAGGATACACACGAAAAACGCTATCGTTCTTCTCATAAGATGCCTCAAATGAAAAAAGGGCCCATAGTTCGCTATGGACCCCTTTTCCAGCCTGTTTGACAGACCTGCTGTTACGCCGCTTTTGTTTCCTTCGGCTGTGTAGAGGTCTTCCAGCAGCGCTTATTGCAGAAGTACTTGCCGTGGCGATAGTACCACGTTTTCCTCTTCAGTGCCTTGTTGCACTGCGAACACGCCTTGGGGCGAGAATTCTTGCCGCTCGGGATCGCCGGCGGGACTTCTTTTTTCTTCGCCTCAGCCGCGGGCGCCGCGCCTTCTGCGGGTGCCGCGGGCGTGCTTTCATCCTGTTTAACTTCGTCAGCCATGATCATCCTCCTTAAATTGGAGACACATAGTAATAAAAGACAGAAAAATATGCAATGATTTTTACAGGATTTTTGCGCACAACGCCGCAACGGGAAAACCAAGGGGTCCCCTGCTGCCATACCGCGGCGGCTAGCAGGTCAGGTGGGCGGCGAAGACAACCTGGGACTGGTCTGCGATGCTGTTGTAGACGTCGCAGGCGATCTGCGTCTTCTTGACGAGAAGCTGTATCCCCTTGCGGCGGCAAAAATCTTCGGCCTCGGGCAGGACCTTCATGAAGCCGTCGTGGCCGGTGCCGACGATCACGGTCTTCGGCTGAAAAACCAAGATGTCGTTCAGGTCGTCGACCCCGAGCTCGTGGCCCGCCTTGCGCCACCAGGCGGCGTCGACCTCGCCGTTGCAGGCGATAAGGTCAGACGTGTAGTCCTTGCCGTCGATGACGATCTTGCCGAACGAATAGGAATCTATCTTCATGCTTATCCTATTTCACGAGCGAGGACAGGCACTCGTCGACGATCTTCGGGACGGCCTGGATCGCCTCGGCGACCTTGGAAGCGTCCTTGCCGCCTGCGCTCGCCATCTCTTTCCGTCCGCCGCCGCTCCCCCCGGCGATCGCCGCCGCCTTCTTGACAATGTCGATCGCGCTGACGCCGGACTGAACGAGCCCGTCGGCTATCGCGCAGACGAACGACACCTTGCCGTCCTTGACCGAGCCGAGGACAATGACGCCGCTCTTCACCTTCAGCTTGAGGCCGTCGGCAACCTCCCGCAACAGGTCCATCGCCACGTCCTCCAGGCATGCGGCCACCACCGGCGTCCCCCTGACCTCGACGGCGGACTTGACGATATCGTCGAGCTTCGACGTAACGTCGCGTTTCCCCTGCGCCGCCTTCTCCTTATCCGCCTGCCGCGCATCGTCGATCATCTTCTGTACGCGCGGCAGCAGCTCCGCGGGCGCCGCCTTGAGAAGCTGCGTAAGGTCGCCGATCACCGCCTCCTCTTTCTTGACGTAGGCGAGTGCGCGCGTGCCGCACACCGCCTCGATGCGCCTGACGCCTGCGGCGACCGACGTTTCGGCCGTGATCTTGAACATCCCTATCTCGCCGGTCCGCTCGATGTGCGTCCCGCCGCACAGCTCTTTGCTGAACTCGCCTACGCTGACGACGCGCACCGTCTCGCCGTATTTCTCGTCGAAGAGGGCGATAACGTCCGACTTGCGGACTTCGTCGTAGCTTTTGATCGTGGTCACCACGAGATGGTTGGAGAGGATCTCCTCGTTGACCAGCTCTTCGACGCGGTCGAGCTCGCGCGCGTCGAGCGCCTTCACGTGCGTGAAATCGAAGCGAAGGCGGTCTTGATCGACCAGCGAGCCGGCCTGCTTGACATGGCCGCCCAGGACACGGCGCAGGACATTATGCAGGATATGCGTCGCCGTATGGTGCCGGGCCGTCGAACGCCGCTTGTCGGTGTCGACCTTCGCGGTCACATAGTCGCCGACCTTGAGCGATCCTTTCGAGACTTTCCCCTTGTGCACCCAGAGGTTGTCGAGAAGCTTTATCGTGTCGGCGATCTCGACGGTGCATGCGTCGGTTGTCAGGACGCCGCCGTCGCCGGCCTGCCCGCCCGATTCCGCGTAGAACGGCGTCTTGTCGAGGACGATCTCCACCGCATCGCCGGCGCGCGCCTCCCTGATCTCCGCGCCCTCTTTTACGATCGCGCCGACGTTGACGTCGCGCTCGATCTCTTCGTGCCCGATAAAGTGCGTCGCCCCCTCGCGGTTCTTGATCGTCTGATATACCGCGGTCTCCGCGGCAAGCTTGTCGCCTTTCCAGCTCGCCCGCGCGCGCTCTTTCTGCTCGACCATCAGCTTCTGAAACCCCTCCTCGTCGAGCGCGTATCCCTCGTCGGTCGCGATGTCCCTGATGATGTCTATCGGGAAGCCGTACGTGTCGTAGAGCTTGAAGACGTCGTCGCCCTTGAGGAGCTTCTTCGCCTTCGAGCGCTCGAGTATGTCGTCGAGGATCGCCATGCCGTTGTCGAGCGTCATGTGGAAGCGCTCTTCCTCGTTCTTGATGATGCCGCTGACGTGCTCGCGGCTCTTCTCGAGCTCGGGGTACGGCTCCCGCATCACGTGAACGACCGCTGCGGCCACCTTATAGAGGAACGGCTTCTGGATGCCGATCTTGCGCGCGTAGCGGACGGCCCTGCGCAGGATCCGGCGCAGGACATAGCCGCGCCCTTCGTTTGACGGGAGGATGTTCTCCGACAGCGCGAAGGTAAGCGCCCGGATATGGTCGGCGATGACGTGATAGCCGAACGCGTTCTTCTCGGAGTAATCGTACGGCGTGTACTTGCGGATCTCGTGGATGATCGGCGCGAAGAGGTCGGTCCCGTAATTGCTCGCGACGCCCTGCGTGATGAAGGCGAGGCGCTCGAGCCCCATCCCGGTGTCGATGCCGCGACGCTCCAGCTCGCGCTGGCTGCCGTCCTCGTTCTGGAAAAACTGCGGGAACACCAGGTTCCAGAACTCGATATAGCGCTCGCAGTCGCAGCCGACGGCGCAGTCCGGCTTGCCGCAGCTTCGCTCTTTGCCGAGGTCGAAATAGATCTCCGACGAGGGGCCGCAGGCGCCGGTCGTGCCGGCAGGCCCCCAGAAGTTATCCTTCTTCCCCAGCTTCGCCATCCGCCTCCCGGGAATGCCGATCTTCTTTGTCCAGAGCTTGTAGGCGTCTGCGTCGTCCTTGTACACGGAGATATAGATGTTCTCTTTGGGAAGGTCGAGGACATCGGTGATGAACTCCCACGCCCACTTGATCGCGTCTTCCTTGAAGTAGTCGCCGAACGAGAAATTGCCGAGCATCTCGAAGAAGGTGTGGTGGCGAAGCGTCCTGCCGACGTTCTCGAGGTCGCTCCCCTTGCCGCCGGCGCGGAGGCACTTCTGGACCGTCGCCGCGCGCGAGAATTTCAGCGGCGCGCCGGCGTAGAGGTCCTTGAACTGGACCATCCCCGCGGTGGTGAAGAGCAGCGTCGGATCGCTCGACGGGACCAGCAGGTCGCTCTGGCAGACCGTATGCCCTTTCGATTCGAAGAACTTGAGGAACGTTTTACGCAGATTGACGGAATCCATATGACGCAACCTTTCGTTTTGTTGTCACCTATTCTTCAAGAACGGCATACCCTTTGTCGGTATGCACGATCGTGTTGCCTTTTGATCGGGCCGCCGCTTTATTGAAATCGGCAAGCGTCCTCACCGGCAACCGCCCGACCTCGTCGATAATGTCTCCGCGGCGCAGGCCGGCGCGGTACGCGGCTCCCCCCTTGTCTATGTCGTCAATGACAACGCCGCACTGCGGCTGTACGCCGAGCGCGAACGCGATCTCGCGCGTGATCTCGAGGACCCTGACGCCGCTCCACAGGTCCGCTTTCGCCGCGCCCGCGGGGGCCGCAGGGACGTCTTCCTCCTCCGTGCGCCGCGCACGGGACGGCGGCCTGTTCGCGACCGTCAGGACAAGATCGAGCGGCTTCCCTCCGCGCAGAACGCCGAGAGTCACTTTCGAGCCCACTGGCGTTTCGAGCAGGCGGAAGAAGAACATATCCGGGTCGTCGACGTCGCCGCCGTCGAATTTCCTGATCACGTCGCCGCGCCGCATCCCCGCCGCGTCGGCCGGCGACCCCGCCGTCACATGGTAGACGAGGGCGCCGTTGGTGTCGGTCATCCTGAACGCGGACGCGACCGGCGCGTCAATCGGCTGGATCATGATACCGAGCCAGCCGTACGGGATATCGCGCCCTTTCATCAGAACGTCCATGACCGCTTTCGCCCGGTTGACCGGGATCGCGAAACCGATCCCCAGGTTGCCGCCGGTGGTGCTGAAGATCAGCGTGTTGATGCCGACCACTTCGCCTTTCAGGTTGACGAGCGGCCCGCCGCTGTTGCCGATGTTGATCGAGGCATCGGTCTGTATCAGGTCGCCGTAATAGCGGTTGCCCGTCTCGACGTACTGCGAGATGGTCCGGTGCAGCGCCGATATGATCCCCGCGGTCATCGACGGCTGCGGGTTCTTGACAATGAACCCGAACGGGTTCCCGATCGCGAGCGACCACTGGCCGACAGCCAGCTTGTCGGAATCCCCCAAGATCGCGGCCGGCAGTCCGTCGGCGTCGATCTTGATCACCGCGATGTCGCTGCGCGGGTCGGTCCCGAGAGTCTTGGCCTCAAACCTCCGCCCGTCGCTCAGCCGGACCTCGATCACGTTGGCGCCGGCGATTACATGGTCATTTGTCATGATGACGCCGCTCTTGTCGATGATCACGCCCGAGCCGAGGCCGGTCTGCTTCAGCTGTTGCTGCGGCGGCAGGCCGAAGAGCTGCCGGAAATACTCCTCCATGTGCGGGTCGCGCCGGCCGCCGGGTCCGTAGAACCTGACGCCGCCGATATTCTTTACGTGCAGCGTGTTGACGCTGACCACCGAGGGGCCGACCTGTCTGGCGATCCGGACAAAAGTGTCCTCAAGCTCCGCTGCGGCCGTCTGGGCGCATGCCGCGCGCGCAGCAAAAAGGAACGAAAGAGCTATCAGAGATGCAATCGGGCGTTTCATAATGCTAAACCATAACATAGTGTTCGCGCGGGCTTAGCGAGTCGAGAACTCTCACCTAACCGGTCGCAATGTTTCTTCTCGACTTCACTTCGTTTCGCTCGAAGCATACTGCCCATATACATAAACAGAAGACAGACGCCGCGGCTTATCTCCTTCGCGCGCGGCCTCTGTCTTCGGTCGTACCGTCGAACCTAGATATTGAACTTCGCCTTTATCTCCTTGAGTATCTCATCGGCGAGCTTCGGGTTCCGCTTGAGCTCTTCCTTCGCCTGGTCGCGCCCCTGTCCGAGACGCTCGTTCTTAAACGAGAACCAGGTGCCCTTCTTTTCGACGATGTTGTTCTCCGACGCGATGTCGATGAGGCACCCTTCCTTCGATATCCCCTCATTATACATGATATCGAACTCGGCCTTCCTGAACGGCGCGGCGACCTTGTTCTTAACGACCGTGACGCGCGTCCGCGATCCCATCGTAACATCGTTATTGTCTTTGATCGACGTCACCCTGCGGATGTCTAGCCTGACTGACGCGTAGAACTTCAGCGCGCGCCCGCCCGGCGTCGTTTCCGGGTTGCCGAACATAATGCCGATTTTCTCGCGGAGCTGGTTGATGAAGATGCAGCAGGTCTTGGATTTATTTATCGACGAGGTGAGCTTGCGCAGCGCCTGCGACATGAGACGCGCCTGGAGGCCGACCGTCGTGTCGCCGATATCTCCCTCGATCTCCGCCTTCGGCACCAGCGCCGCGACGGAGTCGACGATGATGACGTCGACGGCGTTGGACCGGACCAGGATCTCCGCGATATTCAGCGCGTCCTCACCGGAATCGGGCTGGCTGATCAGGAGCGTCTCGAGGTTCACGCCGAGCTTGCGCGCGTACGCCGGGTCGATAGCGTGCTCCGCATCTATGTACGCCGCCACGCCGCCCAGCTTCTGCGCGCTGGCGACGACATGGAGCGCCAGCGTCGTCTTGCCCGACGATTCGGGGCCGAAAATCTCGATGACGCGGCCGCGGGGAACGCCCCCCACGCCGAGCGCCAGGTCGAGCGATATCGCGCCGGTCGGGATCACCGGGATGTTCGCCTTGCCCGAGTCCTTGCCCAGCCGCATGATCGATCCCTGGCCGAAGTTTTTTTCGATCTGTGTGATGGCGATGTCGAGCGCCTTGTCCTTGCCCCCCCTGTCGGCCGCCTTCTCTCCGCCTTTTACGATCTCTTTTTCCTTTACCGCTTCCGCCATAACAACCCCCTTGTATAAAAACTACCGATTGAACAAATACCAAATATCAATGAATGAACACGGGTGTGTTAAACCTGTCGACACCAATCGTGATATTTGATCACACATCGCTGAAACACGCGTCCGCTATTGTATCATACTTTGGGCCGTTTGGCGTCAGCGTACTTTTTATGAGCGAAAGCCTTGTCGCGCGCATCCGGCCGAACTCCTTCCCCTGGTGGGGACGCAGTGATTCGAGGAACCGCTGCGGGCTGCCCAGCTCCTTGACGCGCGCTATCGTGACGTGCGAAACGAACGGGCGTTCCTCTTTCGCGAAGCCAAGCGCTCCGCAGGCGGCCTCGATATCTTCAGCGAGGCGGCCGAGCTCTTCCTTCCCCTGCTCGACGCCGGCCCAGACGACGCGCGGCCGGCGCAGGTCGGGAAAGACGCCGATGTTCGCGAACGACATGTCTATCCCGCCGGACCGCGCGGCGACCCCGGCGACAGCCGTCTTGACCTCGTCGATCCTGTCCGCGGGGACGTCGCCAAGGAACTTTATCGTGAGGTGGATGTTCTCCGGCTCAACCCATTTCATGCCGGCACCGCCGCGCTTCAGCTGCCGCTGAAGCTCGCCGAGCGCCTTCTGGAGCTGCGGGTCGAGCTTGACGGCTATAAATGCGCGTATGGTATCCATGCTGGCGCTATCACATCCGATAGCCGATCAGGTTCCAGCTGTGCAGCCATAACGCGAAAAGCACCATCGCGGCGACGGCGGCCGCATCGCGGATACGCCCGGCAAGCGTCCCCGCCCCTTTCGCCCAGTTCGCCGCGACCAGCGCCGCCGACACGGCCAGGAGGCCGACCCCGGCAAGGATCCCCGTCAGGAACAGCCGAACCACCGCGTAATCGGGCAGAGCCCCCTGCGTGAGCATGACAATATATCCTATCAGCCCGAGGAAACCATACAGCAAAACCGCGGCGGCGAGCCACAGGCTGACGCGGACGATCGCGGACCATCGAGAGACAAGCAGGCCGTCCCCCCGCAAAAAGCGAGCCACAGCGCCCGCCGGATACCCGATAATGACGCAAGCGAACACCAGCATGAACGACAGGAGCGACAGACGGATGAAAGGCGCCGCGTCATACCATTCGACCTTCTCGAACCCGTTGACCGGAACGGCATCCATGAACAGCATGAGCCGCTTGCCGTCCTTGGCCGTCTTGAAGATGCCTGCTGAATAGCCGTCGACCTTGCGGAAATAATTGGGGCTGACCTCGACAACGCGGGCGTCGGGCAGGTACAACGTGCCGTCGGGCCTCGCCGACACCTTGATCTGCGAGCCGAACAGGATCCCGATCTTCTCGAACGTGCTGTAGGGCCTGCGCAGCGGCAGATAATATCCCTCGTAGGTATCCGCGTGTTTCGCGAAATCGGACGGCGGCGTCACGGCCGGCGCGGGAGGGACCGGATAGTAGCGGTCGCAGAAGAGGTTGAACAGGTCGTACGCGGCGGAGACCGATCCCGCGCCGTTGTACGCGACAAAGAACCCGACGCCCTTGTCGGCGAGCAGGATGCAGAACGCGCTGAAGAACTTCGTCGCCCCGTCCTGCCCGATGACCTGGAGGTTGTTGCGGTTCATCTGAATGAACCCGTAGCAGACCCCGTTGAGCCGTTCGTCGACGCCGAACTGACGCCGGTGCATGTCGAGCGCCGTCTTCTCCTTGATGATCCACCGGTCGCCGGCCCTGCCGTTCTGGAGGTGCATGATCATGAACTTCGCCATATCGGCCGCCGTCGTGCTGACCGCGCCCGCGGGGGCGGCGATATATTCGAACGGGCCTGCCGCATACGCGCCCTTGTTCCATACGTAGCCCCTGGCCGCCGAGCCGGCAAGCGGCTCTGGCAGCGGCTGGGCAAAAGTCGTGCGTTCCATAGAGAGCGGCTTGCATATCTGCTCCTCTACGTACTTTTCGAACGGCATCCCCGACACCTGCTGGACTATCAGCCCGGCGAGCGCGGTTCCGTAATTGGAATAGACGGGGTATGTCCGCGGCGGCATGACGCGCGCGGGAACGTATCGCTCGCAGTATGCGCCGATCGGCAGTGCGTCGTTCGGATCGCTCGTGATAAGGCCAATGCCTGAATCCTCGAAACCGGCGGTGTGCAGGAGAAGGTCTTCGACCGTGATGGCCTGCGGGTAGGTTGCCGGAATGCGGAAATCCTTGAGGTAATGATTAACGTCCTCCTTAAGATTGACCTTCCCCTGCTCGACCAGGGACATCAACGCCGTCCAGGTGAACAGCTTCGACACCGATCCCGCGCGAAAAACGGTCGTATCGGGGCTTACCTTGGTCCGCTTCTCGACGTCGGCGTAGCCGTATCCCTTCATGAAGAACGGCATACCGCTCTTGACCACCGACACGACTGCGCCCGGGATCCTGTTCGCCTGGAGCTGCGACGCGACGACGCCGTCGATAAAGGTCTCCAGCTCCCGCGGATCGGTCAGCCGGTCGACAGCCGTTTCGGGCTGGTCTGTCTCGACCGGCGACGGATAATCCCGCTCGGGATGATTGACCGCTTTGAACACCGAGACGACGACGAATACGCACAGCGCGCCGAGTAGGAACCAGCTCACGATGCGGAAATCATGTTTCTTTGCCTGCTGCTTTTTCATGGCACGCTCCTTTACGTTTTCGATCGCTCTCGAACTTTCCCGCGCGCGGCAGCCCCTACAGGGCGAGCCGGGTGATCGCATCCTCTTTGGTGTCGAATAGCGAGAACAGCCCTTTGGTATTGGTAATCTCGAGCAGCCCTTTCAATTTGGGCGGGATATTCACCAGGCCGATCGTCTTGCCGGCCGGCCGCTTCGCCATCTGCTCCCACAGCTCGATCAGCTCCGCGACGCTCGACGTATCGGCATCGGAGACCTGCTCGAAATCGAAGATGATATTATGGATCTCCTTGCCGCGGGTCCGCTCGATGAACTGCCCTTCGATATATTTCATGGTATCATACGTCGCCTTGCCCTTCAGCCGCACGACCGTTACGCCAGCCATGAAATCGACGCCGGCGATATACTGCTCGCTGTGAGTCGCATCCCAGATGAGCTTCTCCAGATTGTCATGCAGGGACTTGAGCCGGTCAAAGTCCCCCTGGATCCGTTTCCTCACCGATTTCTCGAAATCATGGAAATTTTTCATGCCGGATTCCCGTGCGCGCGTCCGTACGCTTCGACAAGCTTCAGCGCGGCGCCTGCCGTTTTCTTTTTCACCTGCAGGCGGCCCCCCCTGAACAGATGTTTCTCGCATATCGTCCGTTTGCCGCATGACAGCGCGACATAGACGAGCCCGACCGGCTTTCGCGGCGTCCCGCCGCCCGGGCCGGCTATCCCCGTGACCGCGACGGCGACGTTCGCCGAACAGAGGCGCCGCGCGCCGTCCGCCATCTCGCGCGCCGTCCTCTCGCTGACCGCGCCGGAGGCGCGGAGCGTCGCGGGCCTGACGCCGAGAAGCTCCTCCTTGACGGCGTTCGCGTAGGCTATCACGCCGCCGGCAAAGTATCCCGATGAACCGGGAACATCGGTCAGGAGGCTGGCAATCAGCCCTCCCGTGCACGACTCGGCCACGGCAAGCGTGAGGCGTTTTTTCACGAACAGTTCTTTGACATTCACCGCGGTTCTATTCATGCGATCCAGCCGCCTCCGAGCACAAACTCGCCCTGATAGAAGACCGCCGCCTGGCCCGGCGTCACCGCCCTCTGCGGCTCTTCGAAGACGACCCTGACCTTCGCCTTTCCCGCCGGGTGGACGACGGCAGGCACCGCAGGGGCATTATATCTGATTTTCGCGTCGACACAAAGCGAAGTCTGCGGACCGCCGCAGGCTATCCAGTGCGGCATTTCGACGACGAATTCCTTCACCAGCAGGTCGTCGTTGCCGCCGACGACGACGGTATTCTCGCGCGGGTCGATCCTGACGACATAATACGGTTTCTTTGCGGCGACGCCGATCCCCTTGCGCTGCCCGACGGTGTAGAGATGGATGCCGTTGTGCCTTCCGACGACCTTTCCCGAGGTGTCGACGATCTTCCCCGACGGCATCGCGATCCCCTGAGCCGACAGGAACGCCTTGTAGTCGTCGCCGGGGATAAAGCATATCTCGACGCTGTCCGGCTTGTCGTGAACCGGAAGCCCTGCCCCGGCGGCGAGCCCGCGGACAGCGGCCTTGTCCATTCCCCCGACGGGGAACAGGATGTCGCAGAGCTGGTCCTGGGCGAGCTCGAAGAGAAAATACGACTGGTCTTTTTTCGCGTCTTTACCTTTCCGGAGAGAGAATTTCGAAACACCGCCGTCATACCGCTCCTCGATCGACGCGTAATGTCCCGACGCGATCTTAGCGGCGCCGAGCTCTCGCGCGCGGGCGAGCAGCCGGCCGAACTTCAGCTTCTGATTGCAGACGATGCACGGGTTGGGGGTCCTGCCGCGCCGGTACTCGGCGCAAAAATAGTCGATGACGTCTTCTTTGAACTCGCGGGAGTAATTCAGGAGGTAGAACGGGATGTCAAGCACTTCGCACACCCGCCGCGCGTCCGCCACCGCTCGCGGGCCGCAGCAGTTCTCGCGCTGGACCTTCTCGCACTCTTCCTGCCAGACCTTGATGGTGATGCCGAAGACGTCGAAGCCCTGACGTTTGAGGACAAGCGCGGCGACGCTGCTGTCGACGCCGCCGCTCATCAATACCGCTACTCTATGTTTTGGCATACCTGTCCGGGAAAACGCTTATTTTTTCATCCGACGCACGACTTCGACGACTGTCTTCGCGACCAGCCTGACGTCTTCTTCGGTCAGGCCGAAACCGAGCGAGAACCTGATCGAGCCCTTGATCCGCTCTGCGGGAACGCGCATCGCCTCGAGGACATGAGAAGCGGCGATCGAGCCGCTGGAGCATGCCGCCCCGGTCGACGCCTTTATCCCCTCCAGGTCGAGGTTGATCAGGAGCGACTCCCCGTCGATCCCCGGAAAGCTCAGGTTCAACGTATTGGGAAGGCGCTCTTCCGGATGGCCGTTCAGCGCGACGCCGCTCACCCCTGCGGAGACCTCGCGCCAAAGCAGGTCGCGCAGCCCGGAGATCCGTTCCGGGTACTCGCCGATACGCTCCATGGCAAGCATCGCCGCTGCGCCGATCCCGACGATGCCGGGGACGTTCTCCGTCCCCGCGCGCATCCCGCGCTCGTGCTTTCCGCCGTGGATAAGCGGCACCAGCCGGTGCGGGTGCTTGACGTAAAGCGCGCCGACCCCTTTCGGACCGTTAAACTTGTGCGCAGATATCGTCATCATGTCGACCGGCACGGCGAGCGCGTCGACGGCGGCCTTGCCGGCCGCCTGCACGGCATCGCTGTGGAACAGTATCTTCCTGTCCCGGGCGATCTCGCCGATCGCCGCCACCGGCTGGACAGTGCCCACTTCGTTATTCGCCCACTGCACCGAGATCAGGAATGTGTCGTGGCGGATCGCCTTCTCGACAGCGCAGGGGTCTACCATCCCTGCGGAGTCAACGGGCAGATAGGTGACGTCGAAGCCGATCGTCTCGAGATAGCGGCAGACGTTGAGCACGCTCGCGTGCTCGACCGCCGACGTGATAACATGCCCCCGCGCGCCGAGACGCGCGAATGCCATCCCCTTGACCGCGAGGTTGTTCGCTTCGGAGCCGCAGCCGGTGAAAACGATCTCCGACGGGTCGGCGCCGAGCAGCGCCGCGACATGCTCGCGCGCCTGGTCGATCGCGGACCGCGCCATCCTTCCGTACGAATGGATAGAGGAGGCGTTGCCGAACTCGTCCTCGAGGAAGGGCAGCATCGCGTTCACAACCTCCGGCGCCACGGGCGTCGTCGCATTGCAGTCGAGATAGAACGGGACGGCGGCCGTTCCCTCAGCCGCCTCTTTCCGCCAGCCGTGCTCGGTAACGGCGTAAAGCCCTTCGATCACGATATTCTCGTTGCGGAACAGCCCGACGATCCCTGCGACGTCTTCCTCTTTCACGGAGAGCGCCAGCGTGCACCCCGCCTTGATATCCTTCGGGAGCGGCAGCGTGTCGAAGAAAAAGCCGTTCAGTGACAGGGCCTCTTCGGCGAGCATCGTCTGGTGAGTGGTGTGAAAAACGAGCGCGTATTTCATAGCCTGTTGTAGTCGGCGACCCGCTGAAAGATCTCCCGGAGCCCGTACAGCGTCAGGTCGGGATCGACATAATCGAACATCGAGAGGCGCTTCGCGAAATACTCCGCGTCTCCCCCGGTGGCGACGAGCTTGAGACGCACCTTGGCGCCGCAGGAGCTCTTGAGATTCTTGACGATCTCCTTGATCGCGCCGTCCGCGCCGTGGGCGATGCCGAACTCGATCGCGGTGCGGGTGTCATGCCCGACCTGCCCTTTCTTCAGCGCGCCGCCGTCCACGCGCGGCAGCTGCGCGGTCTTTTCATGCAAGGAGGCGTACATCGTCGACAAGCCCGGCGCTATCGCCCCGCCGGTGAAATCGCCGCGGCGGTTGACCAGGTCGAAGGTGATCGCCGTGCCGAAGCCGACGACCAGGAGCGGCCCGCCGTAGCGCGAGAACCCGCCGATCACGTTGGCGATCCGGTCTGCGCCGAGCTTTTCGGGATGCCGGTAGGTGACCCTGATGCCGAGCGGCAGGCGATAATCGACAAGGAGCGGCTTCTCCCCGGCCAGCTCATGACAGACGACCTCCAGGATACGCGTCACGCGCGGAACCACGCTCCCGACGACGAACGCGGACGAGCCCTTCGCCGCGTGCCGACCCAGGGCCTCCTCGAATTTCCGGGCCGCCGACGCGGAGGGGACCACGATCTTCTCAGCCAACAGTTCACCGTGAAACACGCCGATGTGGGTATTGGTATTACCCGCATCGATCACCACGACCGTATCGCTGCGTCTCTTCATTGCCTGCCCCGTCTTGTTGTATGGTTACTCTATCACGGCGACGTCGCCGCTTATGATGTGCTCGCTCATGCCGTTCGGGAGACGGACAACAAGATTCCCGCGAAAATCGACGCCGCTGGCAACCCCATCGAGCTCCCGGCCTTCGGCCGTCACGCGGACATGCTTGCCGACCGTATCGCAAAGCGAGATCCATTCATCTTTCAACGCCTCGAACCCGCCGGTCCGGATCTCCTGATACCCTTCCTCGAACCGCTGGATCACCGCGCCGAGTAACGCAAGGCGGGACAGCTCCCGGCCCGACTCGATCTTAAGCGAGGTTGCGATATCCGCCAGCTCATCCGGGAAGGCGCCGGCGTCCACGTTCACGTTGACGCCGATACCGAGCACGATATGCCTGATCCGATCCATGTCCGAGCTCATCTCGGTGAGGATACCGCAGACCTTGCGGCCTCTGATCACGACGTCGTTCGGCCACTTGATGTGCGCCTCGCACCCCGTCGTCTCCCGTATAGCCTTCGCAACCGCGACCGCCCCTGCAAGCGTCGCCTGCGGCGCCGCCGACGGCGGCAACGAAGGACGCAGTATCAGCGAAAGCCACAGCCCGCTCCCCTTCGGAGAGAACCAGTTCCTGCCGAGGCGGCCGCGGCCCTTGAGCTGCTGCTCGGCGACCACGAGCTCGCCCTCGAGCGCGCCCCCTTCCGCGAGGCGCATCGCGATGTCGTTGGTCGAATCGGCGCGATCGTATGCGTGTATCTTCGAGACAAAACTGTCTGCGGTCAGGACATTGCGGATCTCGTCGGGCAGCATTTTATCCGGGATACCGGCCAGCCGGTAGCCGTGGTGCGGAAGCGCGTCGATCGTATACCCCAAGTCACGGAGCCTGCTGATATGGTTCCAGATCGCCGTGCGGGTCACCCCGAGCGTTTCGGCAAGCTCTTCGCCCGAAATAAAGTGATCCCCTTTTTCGTGGAGGACCCTGACAAGCTGTTCGTCTATGGACATGTACGGACTATTCCACGATATCGAGCGATATGTCGATCGCCTTCGCCGAATGCGTCAGCGCTCCGACCGATATGCGGTCGACGCCGGTCTCGGCGTATTCACGGACGTTATCGAGCGTAATGCCTCCGGATGCCTCGGTCAGCGCGCGGCCGCCCACGATCGCCACCGCCTCTTTGAGCGTCTCCGGCGCCATATTATCGAAAAGGATGATATCGGCGCCCGCATCGAGCGCGGCGTCGATCTCTTCGATACGCTCGATCTCCACCTCGACGGGGATCCCGGGGGCGTGCTTTCTCGCCGCCGCTATGCCCCGCCCGAACGGGTTGGGGCCGATCTCTCCCATGAGGTGCAGGTGGTTGTCCTTGATCAGGAACTGGTCGTAGAGCCCGATACGGTGGTTCTCGCCCCCTCCGGCGCGGACGGCGTATTTCTCGACGTGGCGCAGCAAAGGTGTCGTCTTACGGGTGTCCAATATCTTCACGCGCTTTGTACCGCACGCTTCGACAAAACATCGCGTCAAGGTGGCGATCCCCGACAGCCGCTGGAGGAAATTGAGGAGCGTCCGCTCGCATGTCAGGATCGACCGCGCCCTGCCCTCAAGCGACATCAGCTCGGCGCCCGCCTTCGCGGTTCCGCCGTCGGCGCACCTGACGGAGGCGCGCACGCTCGGGTCAAACGACCGGAGCAGCGCCAGTGCGACAGGCACCCCGGCCACAACGCAGTCCTGCTTCGCGGCGACCGTCGCACGGCATTCCAGGTCGTGCGGTATAAGCGCGTTGGTCGTGATGTCGCCCCCGCCGACGTCCTCGGCGAGCGCCTCCTGAACGATCGCATCGACGATCTTGAAATCGAGCTCTTCGATAAATGTCATCTGCCTATCCCCTTACGTTCACCGTCGGCGCAGGAGAAGCCCGAAGGGTTCCCCTACTGCCTGTTTTGTTTACCCGCCGCTCTTTTCTTTTTGAACAGCCGCGACATCTTGATCTCTTTTATCTGGTCCCTGAGCTTCGCCGCGCGCTCATACTCGAGATTCTCGGCCGCCTCCTTCATCTCGCGGTTCATCTCGAAAAGGACCTCGTGCAGGTCGAAATCGTCGCCCGCCTTCCTCATCACGTCTTCCACGAGCGACTCGGCCTTGCCGATAAGCGACATCTCGTCGCGTATCGCCTTCTCGACGCTCCGCGGCGTGATATTGTTATCGCGGTTATAGGCGAGCTGTTTCTCTCTGCGGTAGCCGGTGATGTCGATCGCCCGGCGCATTGAGTTGGTGATCTTGTCAGCGTACATGATCACCTCGCCGTCGATGTGGCGAGCCGCGCGGCCCGCCGTCTGCACCAGCGACGTCTCGGAACGGAGGAACCCTTCCTTGTCGGCGTCGAGGATCGCCACCAGCGACACCTCGGGGAGGTCAAGCCCTTCCCTGAGCAGGTTGATGCCGACCAGGACATCGAACTCCTTCTTGCGAAGCCCCCCCAGGATGTCGACCCGCGAAAGCGCGTCGATCTCCGAGTGGAGGTATTTTACCTTAATGCCGAGCGCGCGTAAATAGTCGGTGAGGTCCTCGGAGGAGCGCTTGGTCAGGGTCGTCACCAGCACCCGCTGGCGCTTCTCGATCCGCTTCCTGATCTCGCCGATCAGGTCGTCGATCTCCCCCGCGAGCGGCTTCACCGTGATCAGGGGGTCGATAAGCCCGGTCGGCCTGACCAGCTGTTCCACCGGCTTCGGGCAACGCTGGAGCTCGTACGGCCCCGGCGTCGCCGAGACGAAGATCGCCTGCTTCAACATCGTCTCGAACTCGGCGAAGTTGAGCGGCCGGTTGTCGAGCGCCGAGGGGAGGCGGAAGCCGTGCTCGACCAGCGTCTCCTTGCGCGACCGGTCGCCGTTGTACATCCCCCGGATCTGAGGGACGGTGACGTGGGACTCGTCGATCACGACGAGGTAATCGTCGGGGAAGAAATCGATCAGCGTCGAGGGGCGCTCGCCCGCCTGCCGGCCGCTCAGGTGGCGCGAATAGTTCTCCACCCCCTGGCAATAGCCGATCTCGCGGAGCATCTCGATATCGTATCGGGTGCGCATCTCGAGCCGCTGCGCTTCGAGCAGCTTGTTGTTCGCCTTGAAATAGCGTAGCCGCTCCTCGAGCTCGCCCTGGATGTCGCCCATCGCCGCCTCGATCTTGCGGTACGGCGTCACGAAGTGTTTCGCCGGATAGATCGTCGCCGCATCGGTCACGCCGAGGATCTTCCCCGTCAACGGGTCTATGAAGGATATCCGGGAAACCGTGTCTTCCGCGAGCTCGATCCTCACGGCCTGCTCGCTGTAGGCGGGAAAGACCTCGACCGTCTCGCCGCGCACCCTGAACTTCCCGCGCGCGAAATCGATATCGTTGCGCTCGTACTGCACGTCGACGAGCTTCTTGAGGATCTCCGTGCGGCACATCTCTTCCCCGACGCGGACCAGGAGCATCATCTCCTGAAAGTCCTCCTTGGACCCCAAACCGTAGATGCACGACACGCTGGCGACGACGATCGTGTCGCGGCGCGTCAGGAGCGAGCTGGTCGCGGCAAGCCGGAGGCGCTCGAGCTCGTCGTTGATCGACGCGTCTTTCTCGATATAGGTGTCGGTCTGCGGTATATAGGCCTCGGGCTGGTAATAGTCGTAATAGCTAATGAAGTACTCGACCGCGTTCTTCGGGAAAAACGACTTCAGCTCGCAGTAAAGCTGGGCGGCGAGGGTCTTGTTATGCGAGATGACGAGGGTCGGCCGGTTGACGTTCGCTATAACGTTCGCGACCGTGAAGGTCTTGCCGGAGCCGGTCACGCCGAGGAGCGTCTGGTATTGCGTTCCCTTCGCGACGCCCGCCGTCAGCGCGTCGATCGCCTCGGGCTGGTCGCCCATCGGCTTCATGTCGGTGGTGAGCTCAAACGTCGCCATCGCGCCGGACCTCTTTTCGTGACTCTTTTTTCTGCCCCTGACGTTTCTTCAGCTCCAGCATGCGCTCTTTCGACCGCCGCGAGCGGCGCCGCTTCTGCCGGCGCAGCTTCTCGATGCGCTGGCGCTCGTCGGACGCGCGGCCCCTGACCATCTCGTCGATCTTATCGGCGAGACGCCGGCGCGCGATATACCGGTTCAGCGCCTGGGAGCGCTCGCTGCCGCACTTCACTTCGACGCCGGTGGGAAGGTGCTTGATATGGACGCAGGTCGAGACCTTGTTGACGTTCTGCCCGCCGCGTCCGCTCGAGCGGACGAACCCTTCGCGCAGGTCGCATTCGCGGATACCGAGCGCAGACATCCGGTCCTGAAGGGCTTTTGCTTTATCGGGGCTGACGGAAAAAATGACCACGGGGAGACATCCTGCAATGCTGCGCTATGCGCCGAGAAGGCTGAGGTTCTTCTCTATCTTGGCGAGCTTTTCTTCGAGCTCTTTCTTGCGCTCTTCTTCGCGCGCGATGATCTCTTTGGGGGCGCGCTCGACGAAGGCGCGGTTCGTCAGCTTCTTGTTGATCCCCTCGATCCCCTCGCCGATCTTCTGCATCGACTTCCGGAGACGCTCTTTTTCCGCCTCGATGTCGATATTCCCTTCGAGCGACAGGTAGACCGTGCCGCTGTCGCTGACGCCGGACATCATCGGCCGGTCCGGAGTGAACTCGGCCAGGATATCGAGACGCTTCGCCTTGAGCTGCCTGACGACGCTCACGCGCTCGCTTTCGATAAACGCCGCCTGGGCAGGGTCGGAGATCTTGAAGACGAAATCGCATTCGACACCCGGGGGGATGTTGCATTCCGTCCTGAGGTTGCGGCCGACGCGGATCAGCTCGTACTTCCGCTCCACCTGGGCGACGACCTTCTCGTCGATCAGCGTCTCGTCCGCCCGGGGCCACGGCTCGCGCATGATCGTCAGTCCCGCCGCGCCCATCCCCTCCCGCAGCTTCTGCCAGATCTCTTCGGTGATATACGGCATGAACGGGTGGAGCAGCTTGAGCACCGACGTGAGGACATGCATAAGGACCGCGCGGGTCTTTTCCTTCACCGCCGGGTCCTCGCCGTAGAGGTCGAGCTTCGCCGACTCGATGTAGCGGTCGCAGTAATAATGCCAGAAAAAGTCGTAGATGACGCGGCACGCCTCGTTGAAGCGGTATTCCTGCAGCGCCCGCGTCGTGTCCCTGACGGCCGCGTTGAGCCGGCCGAGTATGTAGCGGTCTTCGATCGACAGCCGGTTTCGATAGGCGCCCAGATCGGCGTCCTTCACCCCCTCGAGGTTCATCAGGAGGAAACGCGACGCGTTCCAGATCTTGTTGGCGAAGTTCCGGCCGATCTCGAACTTGTCCTCGGAGAGGAAGACGTCCTGCCCCTGGGACGTGATCATGATGATGCTGAAGCGCAGCGCGTCGGCGCCGAATTTCTCGATGATCTCGAGCGGGTCGATGACGTTGCCGAGCGACTTGCTCATCTTGGTGCCGGTGTCGTCGCGCACCGTCCCGTGGATGTAGATGTCGCGGAACGGGACGTCGCCCATGAACTCGATCCCCGCCATGATCATCCGCGCCACCCAGAAGAAGATGATCTCCTGAGCGGTGACGAGCGCGCTCGTGGGATAATAGAACGACAACTCCGGGGTCTTCGCGGGCCAGCCGAAGGTCGAGAACGGCCAGAGCCACGACGAGAACCAGGTGTCGAGGACATCCTCGTCCTGGCGGAGTGCCGTCGATCCGCATGCCGGGCACTTCTCGGGCTTCGTCTTCGAGACAATGATACCGTCGGTCTTGCCGGCCTTCGCACCCGCCTTTTCAAGGCATGCGTCGCAGTAATAGACCGGTATGCGGTGCCCCCACCAGATCTGCCGGGATATGCACCAGTCGCGGATGTTCTCCATCCAGTCCTGAAAGACCTTGTTCCAGCGCGCCGGATAGAACTGGAATTTCTTCTGATGGAATGCCTTGAGCGACTCTTCCGCCAGCGGCTTCATCTTCACGAACCACTGCAGCGAGAGCCGCGGTTCGACGACGGTGTGACAGCGGTAGCAGTGGCCGACCGCGTGCTTGTGCGGATCGATCTTCGCCAGGAGCTTGCGCTCCTTGAGGTCGAGGACGATCGCCTCGCGAGCCTCGAACCGGTCCATCCCCTCGTACTCTTCGCCGGCGTTCTCGTTCATCGTGCCGTCATCGTTCATGACGTTGATCGGCTCGAGCTTGTGGCGGGTCCCCATGTCGAAATCGTTCGGGTCGTGAGCCGGCGTCACCTTGACGATACCGGTCCCGAAGGCCGGATCAACGAGATCGTCGACGATCACCTTCAGCTTCCGGTTCAGGATCGGCAGGATGATCGTCTTGCCGACCAGGTGCTTGTAGCGCTCGTCCTTCGGGCTGACGGCGACGGCGACGTCGCCGAGCATCGTCTCGGGGCGCGTCGTCGCGACGGTTATCGTCTCCTTGGAGCCGTCGATGTGGTATTTGATGTGGTAGAGCGCGCCGTCGAGCTCGCGGTGCTCCGCCTCTTCGTCGGACAGCGCCGTCTGGCAGCGGGGACACCAGTTGATGATGTAATTGCCGCGGTAGATCAGACCCTTATCGTAGAGTCGGATGAAGACCTCGCCGACGGCGTTACTCAGCCCCTCGTCCATCGTGAACCGCTCGCGCTCCCAGTCGCAGGAACAGCCGAGACGCTTGAGCTGGCTGATGATCGTGCTGCCGTACTCCTTGCGCCACTCCCAAACCTTCTCGACGAACTTTTCGCGGCCCAGGTCCCGGCGGGAGGTCTTGGCGTGGGCGAGCTTCTTCTCGACCACGTTCTGCGTCGCGATGCCGGCATGGTCGGTCCCCGGCATCCAAAGGGTGTTCATCCCCTCCATCCGCTTCCATCGCGTCAGGACGTCCTGGATGGTGTTGTTCAGGGCGTGCCCCATGTGGAGGACGCCGGTGATGTTCGGCGGCGGGATCACGATCGAGTAGGGCTTTCCGCCGTCCGACACCTCGGCGTGCGAGCACTTCCCGTCGAGCCAGAAGTTCATCAGCCGGTCTTCGACGTCTTTGGGATTGTATTGTTTGGAAAGTTCGGTCATGGGATCATGCAAGAAACGGCCAATGGCCAATTATCCAATGACCAACAAGGAATTATTATGAATTACCATGTTGGTATTTAGTTCATCGGACATTCGTCATTCGACAACAAGCGTTACATCGCTCAGTTAACTATTTCGCCCCTTTCAACAGTTTATACTCCACGCTATCCACCAGCGCCTGCCAGCAGGCCTCGATGATGTTCTCCGAGACGCCGACGGTACCCCATATCTCCCTGTCGTCCGATGACTCGATAAGGACGCGGACCTTCGCCGCCGTGCCGGTCTTCGCATCGAGGACACGCACCTTGAAATCGGCTAGGCGGACGTCCTTGATCTCGGGATAGAACTGGCAGAGCGCCTTCCTGAGCGCGCTGTCCAGCGCGTTGATCGGGCCGTCCCCTTCCGCCGCGGTGTGGACCGTTTCGTCGCCGACCTTGACCTTGATCGTCGCTTCGGATATCAGCCGGTTGTCCTCGCGCTTCTCGACGATAACGCGGAACCCCTCGAGCTTGAAGAAGGTCTTGTGCCGCTTCATCGCCTTCTTGACGAGCAGCTCGAACGACCCGCCGGCCGCCTCGAACTCGTATCCCTCGTGCTCCAGCTTCTTGAGCGACTCGATGATCTCCTTGGTGACGTGCATGTCCTTGGCGAAGCTGAGCCCGAGCTCGCTGGTCTTCAGCATCACGTTGCTCTTGCCTGCCAGCTCGGAGATGAGGATCCTGCGGTGGTTGCCGACAAGCTCCGGGTTGATATGCTCGAACGTCTTCGGGTTCTTCTCGACCGCGTTGACGTGCATCCCGCCCTTGTGCGCGAAGGCGCTGTTGCCGACATAGGGCTGCTTGTCGTTCGGGCGCAGGTTCGCGAGCTCGTCGACGAATCGCGACACCTCGACAAGCTCGCGAAGCTTCTTGTCGGTTATGCAATTATATCCCAGCTTGATCTTGAGGTTCGGGATGATCACGCACAGGTCGGCGTTGCCGCTGCGCTCGCCGTAGCCGTTGACGGTCCCCTGCACCTGCAGGGCGCCCGCGACGACCGCAAGCACCGAGTTGGCGGCCGCCATGCCGCTGTCGTTATGGACGTGGATCCCCAGCGGCGTGCCGATCTTGACCTTTACCGCGTTCACGATCTCGATAACCTCGTTCGGCATCGTCCCGCCGTTGGTGTCGCACAGGACAAGCGTCGATGCGCCGCTCGCGGCGGCGGCTTTCAGCGTCTCGACGGCATACGCGGGATCGTCCTTGTAGGCGTCGAAGAAATGTTCGGCGTCGTAGATGACCTCTCTGCCTTTGGAGACCAGATAACCGACCGACTCCCTGATCATTTTGAGGTTCTCGTCGCCCGACACCTTCAGGACGTCTGCGACATGCAGGAGCCAGCTCTTTCCGAATATCGTGACCACCGGCGTGTTCGCCGCGATCAGCTTCTGGATGTTGTCCTCTTTTTCGACCGCGACGTGCGCGCGCCGGGTGCTGCCGAACGCGGCGATCTTCGCGTGCTTGAGCTTCACCGCGCCGATCCGGTCGAAGAACTCGATGTCCTTCGGATTGGACCCCGGCCAGCCGCCCTCGATATAATGGATCCCGAGGTCGTCGAGCCGCTCCGCGATGCGGACCTTGTCGGCGACCGAGAACGAGACCCCTTCGCCCTGCGTACCGTCGCGCAGCGTGGTATCGTACAGAAATACGTTTTTCATGATCGTACCTGCTTTCAATTACTTTGCTGCGGAAATCTTCTCCTTCATCACCTTCTTGCCGCCGAGCTTGAACTTGTCGTGTATCGCCTTGACCGCCTTTTCGGCGTCCTTACTGTCGATCACGCAGGAGACCTTGATCTCCGAGGTGCTGATCATCTCGATATTGATCCCTTTTGAGGCGAGCGCCTCGAACATCGCCGACGCGATGCCGGTATGGCTCCGCATCCCGACGCCGACGATAGACACCTTCGCCATGTTGTCGCCGTACGTCACGCCCGACGCCCCGACGTCCGCCGCGATCCGGTCGAGGACCTTGCGCGCCTTTTTGAGCTCTTCCTTGAGCACCGTGAACGAGATGTCCGTGAAGCCCTTCTCGCTCACGTTCTGGATGATCATGTCGATGTTGACGTTCCCCTCGGCGATCATCTTGAAGATCTTGGCGGCAATGCCCGGCCTGTCGGGCACCCGCGAGATCGTTATTTTCGCTTCGTCTTTGTTGAGGGCGACGCCCCGCACCACGATATTTTCCATCTGCGCATCCTCCTCCTGGATTAACGTCCCTTTGACCTTATTGAAGCTCGAACGGACATGGATGACCACGCCGTATTTCTTCGCCATCTCGATCGACCGCGAGTGCATCACCTTCGCGCCGAGGCTCGCCATCTCGAGCATCTCGTCGTATGCGATCACGTCGAGCTTGGTCGCCTCAGACACGATCCGCGGGTCGGTGGTATAGACGCCGTCGACGTCGGTAAAGATCTCGCATTCGTCGGCCTTGAGCGCCGCAGCAAGGGCGACCGCCGTCGTGTCCGAGCCGCCGCGGCCGAGCGTCGTTATGTTGAAATCCTTGTCGATCCCCTGGAATCCGGCGACGATCACGATCTTCCCCTTCTTCAGCTCGGCGCGCATCTTGCCGGAACCCTTGACGTCGACGATCTTCGCCTTGCTGTGGATGCTGTCGGTCATGATCCCGACCTGGGCGCCGGTGAACGAGATCGCCTCCTCGCCCATCGTCTGTATCGCCATGGCCAGGAGCGCGATCGAGATCTGCTCCCCCGTCGACAGCAGCATGTCCATCTCGCGCTCGGACGGGTCGTCGGTGATCTGGTCTGCGAGCGTTATCAGGTCGTCGGTCGTGTCGCCCATGGCGGAAACGACGACCACGACGTCGTTGCCGGCGCGCTTGGTCTCGATGATCCGTCTCGCGACGTTCTTGATCCGTTCCGGATTGCCGACCGAAGACCCGCCGTATTTCTGTACGATAAGCATGCCCTTCTCCTTATGTGTGTAAGCCTGCCCGAAGCAGCCGGGCCCACAAGCCCGATCCTATCGGGCAGTGAGGATCCTCATCAGTTCGTGGCCGTCGACCGTCTTGTAATACCCCTTGAGCGCCTCGGCCTCCGTCAGGCGTCCCATGTCGTCCGCCTTTATCCCCGCGCCGCTGATGACGAACGGCACCGGGTCGCCGACATGCGTCTTGAGCGATATCGGGGTGTAATGGTCGGGAAGCACCATGAGACGGTAGTCGCCCCTCCGCTTGATCTCGTCGTATATATGCCCGACGACATATTCGTCGAACCGCTCGATCGCCAGGAGCTTCTGCGCCCTGTCGCCGTTATGGCCCGCCTCGTCCGGCGCCTCCACATGAACCAGTACGAGGTCGCACCCCTGTTCGAGCGACTTGATACAATGCTCGGCTTTGCCCTTGTAGTTGGTATCGTAATACCCGGTCGCCCCCGGCACCGATATGATATCCATCTTGGCCGCCGAAGCGATCCCCTTGAGCAGCGCGACCGCGGAGATGATCCCGCCTTTAACCCCGAACATCTCCTGAAAGGCCGGTATCGCCGGCGTCTTCCCCTGCCCCCAGAGCCAGATCATGTTCGACGGGTTCTCGCCGAGATCGACCTTGACCTTGTTGACGTCCGCATCGGCAAGGATCTCCGACGAGCGGCGCATCAAGTCGACCAGTATCTTCGATCCTTTGCCCGACGGCATATTCGGGGTGATGTGTTTGCCGGCGATGTCGTGCGGCGGCGTGCATGACAACCTCGACCATCCGCCCAGAACCTCTTCGTCGATCACCATGATATTCCGGTAGCTTACCCCGGGATAAAACTTGATCTGCCCGCTTCCCAGCGACCGGTTGAGCATCTCTATGAGACAGGCCGCCTCTTCGGTCGTTATGTGCCCGCCGCTGTAGTCGGCCATGACGCCGTCGGCCACGGTCACGAAGTTGCAGCGGAACGCCACCTGCCCCGGTTGGAGGCTGATACCGAGCGCCAGCGCCTCAAGCGGGCCGCGCCCCGTGTAACAGGTATGCGGATCGTAGCCGAGTATCGACAGGTTCGCGACGTCGCTGCCGGGCTCCATCCCTTTCGGCACCGTCCTCGCAAGGCCGCCCGATCCCTCGCGGGCGATCCGGTCGATGTTCGGCGTCCGAGCCGCCTCGAGCGGCGTCTTCTTTTTCAGTTCCTTGATAGGATAGTCGGCCATCCCATCGCCGACCAGAACGACATATTTCATACCCGATCTCCGTCTCTTACTTAAAACCGATAACCTTCACAACCTCTTTCAAGTCCGCCTTCACGATGATCGGCTTCTCGACCGACTTCAGCGCGATATCGGGATCCTTCAGGCCGTGCCCCGTCAGCGTACAGGTCACGCGCGCCTTCTGCCCCTTGAAGAAGCCCTTCTTATCCAGCTTGATAACGCCGGCCAGCGACGCCGCCGACGCCGGTTCGCAGAAAATCCCTTCGTATCCCGCCAGTATCTTATAGGCCTCGATGATCTCGTCGTCGGTCACTTTGTCGATCAGTCCACCCGACTCATTTTTCGCCGCGACGGCCTGCTTCCAGCTCGCGGGGTTGCCGATCTTGATCGCCGTCGCCAGCGTCTTCGGGTTCTCGACGACCTTGTCCTCGACGATCGGCGCTGCGCCGGCGGCCTGGAACCCAAGCATCTTCGGCAACCGCTTGGACTTCCCATGCTTCTTATATTCGGTGTACCCCATCCAGTACGCGGTGATATTGCCGGCGTTGCCGACCGGTATCGCGTGATATTCGGGGGCGTCGCCGAGGAAATCGCAGATCTCGAATGCGGCGGTCTTCTGCCCCTGCAACCGGTACGGGTTGACCGAATTGACGAGGGTGATCGGGTACTTTTCGTTTATCTCCGTGACCATCCGGAACGCGTCGTCGAAATTGCCGTCGATCGCGATCACCAGCGCCTTATGGATCAGCGCCTGCGCAAGCTTACCCATCGCAATGGCGTCCTTGGGGATGATCACGACGCATTTCAGGCCGGCGCGCGTCGAATAGGCCGCGGCCGACGCGGAGGTGTTCCCGGTCGACGCGCAGATCACGGCGCACGACTTTTCCTCCACCGCCTTGGAGATCGCCATCGTCATCCCGCGGTCTTTGAACGAACCGGTCGGGTTCAGCCCCTCGTACTTGTAAAAAACCTCGATGCCGCCGGCGAGGTATTTTTTTGTGTTCTCGGCGCGTATAAGCGGCGTGTTCCCCTCGTTCAGCGTGACCACCGGCGTCCTATCGGAGACCGGGAGGTATTCCCTGTAGTGGTTTATCAAGCCTTGCCATTTCATTGCATCACAGCTCCTCGTAGGCATACAGCGTTCTTTTCGCGGTACGCGGTACGTTGTTCTCTGTACGGTTCAATCTTCCATCCGTATCATTACCGTCTTGTGCTTGATCTCGCGCATACGGTCTATCTCCTGCAGGGCCTCGCGGAGATGCTTCTCTGTCGCCTTGTGCGTCAGCATGACGACCGGCACCGTGCCGCCCTTCTCGTCGTGTTCTTTCTGGAGAACGGTCGCAATGCTGATCTGGTGCTTACCCAGGATCCCCGCGATCTTCGCCAGGACGCCCGGCCGGTCGGACGCCGACACGCGCAGATAGGCGCGCGACTCGACGTCGTCCATTTTCTTGAGCTTCTTCTTCTCGCTCAGCGCGGCGAACGACGGCACCCGGTTCGACGCGTGATGCGTGATATCCAGCGCGATGTCGACAAGGTCGCTTATCACGGCGCTCGAGGTCGGGTCCTGACCCGCGCCCCGTCCGGAGAACATAGTCTTGCCGACGACGTCGCCCTCGACGCAGATCGCGTTGTAGACGCCGTTGATCGTCGCCAGAAGATTGTCCTTCGATATCAAGGTCGGGTGTACCCGCGCCTCGATCAAGCCGTTCTTCTCTTTCATGATCGCCAGCAGCTTGACAACGCATCCCAGCTCCTCGGCGTACTCGATGTCCCGGTCGGTGACCTTCGTGATTCCCTCGATGAGGAGGCTCTTGAAATCGATCCACTGCCCTGACGCAAGGCTGGCGAGGATGACCAGCTTATGCGCCGAGTCGATCCCCTCGACGTCGAAGGTCGGGTCCTTCTCTGCGTACCCGCGCGCCTGAGCCTCCTTGAGCGCGGCGGCAAAGCTGACTTTCTCCCTCGTCATCTTGGTGAGGATGTAGTTCGAGGTCCCGTTGACGATGCCGAAAATAGAGTTGGTCCGGTTGCCGACGAACCCCTCGCGCAGCGCCTTGATGATCGGGATGCCGCCGCCGACGCTCGCCTCGAAGCAGACCGAGCGCTTCGCGTCGCGCGCCGCTTGGAATATCTCTTCGCCGTGCAGAGCCAGGAGCGCCTTGTTGGCGGTGACGACATGCTTGCCGTTCTTCAGCGCCTTAAGGATGAATGCCTTTGCCGGCTCGTACCCGCCGATCAGCTCGATGATGATGTCGATATCGGGGTCGTTGATGAGCTTAGAGGCGTCGGTTGTCAGTATTTTCCGGTCAACCTCTACCCCGCGATTGCCCTTGATATTGATGTCCGCGATTCCCTTGATGTGGAGATGCGCGCCGATCCGCTGGGAGATCAGGGCCCCGTTGCGCTGGAGGTTCTTCACCACACCCACACCGATCGTCCCGAACCCGATTAAGCCGATATTGATCGTTTTCATGATAGCACCGTCATTGCGTATCCTGTTTGCTTGACCGCCACCCGCATCCCGTCTCGACCTTAGACGGATCACGGATGGCGGCAAGTGATATAATGGTCGGAGCGAGTGGATTTGAACCACCGACCCCACCCACCCCAAGGGTGTGCGCTACCAAGCTGCGCTACGCTCCGAACATTTCTTTACTATAAGGGGCTGAATACTACCAACTCACACAGGCAAAATCAACCGTTATTAAGCTCTACCGCGAGCCGGCCCGCTACGCCCCTTCAGCCTCCGCCTTCAGGTCGCGCATCATGAGGTCTTCGACCGCTTTGAGCGGCTTCTTGCCTTCGTAGAGGACCTTGTAGGCCTCTTCGGCGATCGGCATCTTCACGTTCGTCCGGCTGTATATCTGGTGGACCGATTTCGCGGTGCGGAACCCTTCGACAACCATCTCGGTCGATCTCAGCGCCTCTTCGACGCTCTTGCCGTTGCCGATCATCTCGCCGAAATTGCGGTTGCGGCTGTGCCGGCTGATGCAGGTCGTGATCAGGTCGCCGATCCCGCTCAGGCCGGAGAATGTCTGCGGCTTCCCGCCCAGCGCCACGCCGAGGCGCATCATCTCGGCGATACCGCGCGTCATGAGCGCCGCCTTGGAATTATCGCCGAACCCGAGGCCGTCGCTGATCCCCGCGGCGATAGCGATCACGTTCTTCAGCGACCCGCCGAGCTCGACGCCGACGACGTCGGTGCTGGAATAGACGCGGAACGACGGCGAGCTGAAGATCGTCTGGACCGCCTTCGCATCCTCGTGGTCTCGCGACGCGACGACGACGCTCGTCGGTATCCCCCTCGCCGTCTCCTCCGCGTGGCTCGGCCCCGAAAGGACGGCCACTTTCTTCGGACGGACCGTCTCCCCGATAACCTCGCTCATCCGCTTGAGCGTATCGTTCTCGATCCCTTTCGAGACCGATATGAAGATCGTATCGTCCCATTTCCGCGAAGGGAACTGCTGCAGAACGCCCCGCATGAAGTGCGACGGAACCGCCAGAACGACCATCTTCGCCGCGTGAACGGCCTCTTCGATGTCGCCGGTGAGCCCGAGCTCGTGAGGGATCTCGATCCCGGGAAGGAATTTCTTGTTCTCCCTCTTCTGCCGCATGAACTCGACGTAATCGGGGAAAGCGCCCCAGAGAAAGACATTATTGCCCTTTTTCTGAAGATGTACCGCCAGCGTCGTTCCCCACCCGCCGTCGCCGATAACCGCTATTTTCATATGAACACCGCCCTCTCTCCGCAGCGACAGGCATGCCTGTCCCCTACAAGGATTTATCCCCTATCTTATTCTCCGTCCCGTCGATCAACCGCTTGATGTTCGCCTTGTGTCGTATGACAATGATCGCGGCGACGGCGATGCTAAACAGCTTTATCTCGATCGACATGCCGAACAACAAGGCAAAAACGACAAAGCTGATCGATCCGAGCATCGAGCTGACCGAAACGTACCTGGTCACCTTCGCCGAGATCCCGTAGACGGCAGCCGCGCACAAAAGAGGAACAGGCGCGATGCCGAAGAATGCGCCGGTCGCCGTCGCGACCCCCTTTCCCCCCTTGAACTTGAGGAACACCGTCCAGCTGTGCCCCGCGATCACGCCGACGGCACAGACGAGCTGGAACAACTCTTTGGAAACCCCGGTCGCTCCGTTATAAAATATTAAAGGGCAAATTGTTACAGCCACATATCCCTTAAGGATATCGAGCGCCAGCGTCAGGTTCCCCGGCCCCTTGCCGAGGACACGCTTAACGTTCGTCGCCCCGATATTTTTGCTGCCGTGCTCTCGGATATCGATCCCCTTCGCCCTGGCGATAAGGAACCCGAACGGGATCGCGCCCAGCAGATAGCTGACAAGTATCGAAATAAGTATATACGCCATAACACCTTCGAAGCGAAAAGTTTATTACGAAAGACAGGCGTGGTCAAGGGATATTCAGTGACTGGAAGAGACAAGTTCTTCAGTGTTCACTGACATGTTGATCGTATCGGAACCGGTGGAGGGCAACGCAACGGAGGGTTCAATCGTCGATTCGAAGAGCGAGACTTTAGCGCCGTTATAGTACGAGGAAAACAGCGGCTTCAGCCAAAAGGCCTGGTCTTCGAAATAGAACGTGCAGGCGCCGTAGCTGGCTATCATGATCTTCCGCTTTCGCGCCGCGTCGAAGAGCTTGAGAGAAACATTATCGAGCGTCCCCGAAATGAACGGGTTGAACAAGAAGAAGACAGACCCGTCGCGCAGATCGACGTCGCGAATGTTCTGAGAGATTATCTCCAACCCGCGCATCCCGAAACGCTCCCTGATCCGCTCGCACTCCGCCACCCGCTCAGGGACGATCTCAACGCCTTTCACCAACCCGGCATCGGTCGCCAGCCTCGTATAGAAGAGGATTCGGCCATACCCGCACCCCAGGTCATAGAAGACGTCGCGCGGCCCCAACCCGATGCGCGAGATGAAATCCCTGATCAAACCGTACGGAGTGCCTTCGTAAATATACTGTTCGTCTCCGTGGCGTTTCTCGACGGAGCCCCAGTCGATATCCTTTTCCGTTTCGCCGACACGCAGCGTCAGCAGCCAGTCCATCACAGGATCGAGTATCTGTCCGCCACTCGCGTTCACCGTCCGGACGATACCGCGAACGATCGAAGGGTCTTTCCCGATGCGCGCGAGCAGCTCTTTTTTCAGACGCGATTCCTCTTCCTGGAGCGGCCTGTAGCAGGCGGCCAGCGCCCGTTCGTAGAAAAGCTCGATACCGGGGTACCGCTCAAAGACCTCCTGCCATTCGCGCGGAGAGCGGCCCGGCGAGGCAATGTCCTTGTCGTAGCGGCTCTGTATTTTGATGCTGTAGGCCTCAAGGAAATCTTTCCACCTGCCGGCGATGACCCCCTTGAGCCGGACGGTCTCCTGGAGCCTGAGGAACAGGTCGCCGTGAGACAGCTTTGTCTCGTCGATGCGGGATAAAGCCTGTTCCTTGAGCTTTTCCACGCCGGCATAATACTGCCTGAAATAATCGGCAACCGTTTCGTCCGGTATGGCCATGAAATGGGCCGTCGTCACGCGGCGCATCCTTTCGACCCATTCGGAGTAGAACAGGGAAACCTCGGCGAAATCGAGCGCTTCCTGCAGCGTCATCTGCCGCAGCTCGAAATACCTGAACGCCGAGTTCTTGAGCATGTGATGGAGCTCTCTCGACCGATCACTCAGCATCGTGGCGCCGTTCAGCTTCGCGCGAAGGATATCGGCGAGCAGGGTCCTGTTACCGGGCGCGCCGAAGGCCTTCAACGCCTCTTCCATTACCGCCACCCATCCGGGCGCGTACGGCTTCATTTCCGACTGCAGAGCGCCAAGTACAGAAACAACCTCGCCGAGCCGGCGGACACGAAGCGCCTCGTCGGGCGCGGAAACCAGGACCGCATCGAACGCTTCTCCCAGCAGCCGGGCAACCTCCTGCATAGCGGCCTGTGTTCCAAGGGCGTTCCCGTGGATTTGTATCGCCTTGTCGATACAAGCGTCGATGGACTTCTGCGCCTCTGTTTGCACGCCTCCGGACTCCGGCTCATGCAGCTCGGCGTACGCGAATCTGAGCATCCCGCTGTCCGGTTCGTACGTGCCCTTGATCCCCTTCGCCTGATTCCGCTTCAACAACGCGGTTACGGCAGCGAAGAGATCCTTGCCGTTCCGCCCGTATTCCTGGGCCAGGAACGTATAGACATCCGACAGTTGCGGCCGCGCAGCTGCGGGCAGTAACGATCTGCCGAAGGCGTCAATATTTTCATCGTACGCCGTGATCGCGCCGCGCTCCTTCGAGACTGACGGGTCCTTCGCCTCCAGCAGCAGCCCGAGATGCTTGCCGGTCACGCCCATGCAAACGACTTCAACGGGGACCAGCCTGCCGTTGCGTTTCTGAAATACAACGAACTGCCCTCCGTAATAGAACGGCTGTTTCCATCCGCCGATAAAAACGCCTCCCTCTTTCAGCCGCCGCTCGAATTCCAGCAGCGCGCCGGCTATGACGCGGGGATCGCGCGAGTAATACATAAGCACGTTGAACGAGCGGATAAGATCGGCATCTTTGTCGGCGGGAAAATCGAAGCTGCTCTGGACGAACCGGAAATTCGGCAGGCCGTACGCTTCATCTTTCGAACGGAACTCGATCGAATACCCCAGCGGGTCGGTATAGTTTTTACCGCCCGACTCGCGGACCAGCCGTTCTTTGAGCTCGTGATATGCCCTGAGTTTTTCATTGAGGACTTTCTTGGGCGGCATCCCATCGACGTTGATGATATCCCCCTTCTCGTCGAAGTGGGCGAACCGCTGCCTGTCTTCGGACTTGACCACGATCGACGCAAAATACTTGTCGACGCCGACCACCTCCAGGTCTTTATTCAGTTCTGCGGCTCGCGCGGCAAGCCGCCTCGTCGTGGCGGGCTCGATGCCGACGCCGAAATCGACGATACGATGAGCGCCGACCCTGAGGTCCAGATAGTCCCGGGCGAATCGGTCAGAAAAAATATAGTCATCGAACGCCGCAAGGCGCCCGTGCGCGGTCATAAGGAGCATTCCGAGAAACTTATCCGTGAACGGATCGCGCGTCGGGATCATCAGTTTCCCTGCGATGAATTCTCGCGCCTTTCGTCCGGCCATCCGGTATGCGATCTCTTTCATGTCGCCGGGCAGCGTTTCAAACACGCGCCAGTTCGCAGCCGTGCGCCAGTCGTCTCTCAGGTCGAATATCTTCCGGAGGCTGGCCATGTTCTGATATATATCTCTCGTTTGCGACATCGCCAGCTCATTCTCAAAAGCGCTTTCAAGCTCTTTGAGCGCATCGGCGAGAGCTCGCAGCGCTTCGGGAGAGGCCCGGCGATCCCGTTTCTCTTTCTGATCAAAGGCAGACTTCGGCGCAAGGCATCCGCCGGTCTCTGCCGAAACTAATGATCCGCAAGCGCCGGCAATGATGAGTTGCGGCACAAGGGAGATACTAATGACAAATCTTAAGATGCGGTCGTTTCGCATATAAACCCTTTTAACTGACCCGCAAGCCGAAAACCACCATAACCATATCTCAGCTATTAATAACTATTTATATTATAACACTTTTCCGGGAATTGTCAAGGGGAGGGCGGGGTGAAAGGTCGAAGGCGTCAGTGCATAAAAAAAGCCCCTTACCCGAAGGGTAAGGGGCTTGTGATCTACGACGGGAACTACACGCCTGAGAAACGGTTATGATCCATGCCGTGATGGCAGTAGCCGTAGCCGTTATCGCCGCTGGCGTTATGCCCGTAATCATATTCGTGCGTATACCCGCCGTGACGATAGCCGTCATAGCCGTAATCACGCTCGTAATTCCCCATTACAAAACTGCTCGCAAGTTTTGGCCCGTAGAAAGCATACTGCCCGGTCGCCTTTGCCGCCGTATGGAAAAGGCCGTTATTGCCGAAAACCGCGTCAAGGAAATCGCGCGCGAACAGGCTGTGAGGAAGCGACAGAAGAACGCCAATCGAAATCACGAGCGCTACGAACTTTTTCATATAATGAACCCTCCTGTTGAGAGATACCGCTATTATCGAGAAAGATTTTACTGCAGAATCAATTCTGTGTCAAGTTTTTGTTAAATCCGATCCGCTTCTTTTTCGGCGGATGCGGCTTGCCGCGAACACGGCCGGCACGGCAAGCATGAACAGGGCGAAGGCCGACGGCTCCGGCACCGCGTTGAATTCCAACACCATATTTTTATCGCTTTGCCCGAGCGTGAAATAGCCGCCGCCGAGGTCGTTCGTGAATTGCGCCGGATAGAGGGAAAACTTGTCAGCGACAAAGCCGGCGATGCCGTTCGCCGTCGTGACGATATTGTAGCTATGGCTTACCGTGTTGTCAAAACCGTCGCAATCGCCCGGATTTCCCGACGCGTCCAGGGTAACGAGCGCAACCGAGAAGGTGCTGCCGCTCGTCGCAGTAATATCAAGGCCGTTCTCACCGGTAACGATAATCTCGTCCCAGCCGGTGCCCGCGACGCCGGACACGTCCCTGAACTTCACCACCAGCGAGCCGTTCCCCGCAAATGTCGCGTCGCCCACTGTCAGCGCGCCGATACCCAGATTCACGCCGGGCGTCCCCGGGACGACCGTGCCGACGACAACAAGATCGCCGCTCGTCATCCCCGCCCCCATGAGCTTCCCCTCGTCGTTCACGAGCATATCCGACGCGCTCGAACCGGTGAGAATGAGCGTACCGCTGTCGATCGATGTCGTCCCTGCGTAGGTGTTCGCACCGGAAAAGGTGATCGTGCCGTTATTAGCCTTGATGACCGAACCCGAGCCGCTCATGCTCCCGACATATTCACGGTTGTCGTCCTCGTCGAAAACGACGAGGGCGTTATTGGTGATGCTCCCCTGCAGGCTCGCGCCGTTCCCCGTCAGAGTCCCCCCGCTGACCGTCGTGCCGCCGGTATATGAATTGTTGCCCGTCAGCGTCACGTTGTCGTCCGTCGTCTTGACCAGCGCTCCGTCCCCCTCGAGGTTAGCACTGATCAGCCCCTTTCTGACGTCGAACGCGTCGGCGCTGATCGCGCCGCCGCCGCTTTCATCGATGATCTCACCATCGGCAAGCGTCAGAGTACCGACCGATTGCGTCACCCCGCCGAGATCGAGGACGCCGCCGTTGACCGTGACGTCTTCGCCAGCAGGGAGCATGTCGTTGTAGAAACCCCAGTTGGTTGACAACGCCAACTTTCCCGCATTGACTGTTGTCCCCCCGCTGTATGTCGCAGGGATGTCGATCTCGACAGTCCCGCCGCCCTCTTCCCCGCTGTCGTTCTTCGTCAGCGGACCTCCTGATATGACGGCCTGTATCTGCCCGTCCTGGACATCGAATGATTCTGCCGTCAGCGTGCCGCCGTAGCCGTAATACGAATAGTAGTCATATATCTTAGCGCCGCCCCTCAGCGTCACGGCACCGACGGTGTTGTTGTACGTGTGCATGTCGAGCATGCCGCCGGCGATGTCCACCGCGCCGGATGACGGCAGCGTACCATCGGCACCAAGGGTCAACGCCCCCTCATTTATGAGCGTCGGGCCCGCGTACGTATTCGCGCCGCTCAACACCTGGATTCCATTGCCGGAGACCTCTACACCGCCGTCGCCGGTGATCACGCCGCTGAAGGTCGAGACCTCCTCGCCGATCTGCATCACGAGCTGACCGCCCGATCCAAGCTGGATGGTGCCTGCGCCCGACAGCGCGCCGACGGTGTCGCTGTAGCCGGCAAGGTCAAGCGTTGCGTTGTCATGGATCGAGAGTGTGCTCCCGTCGGGGATCGCGCCGCCGGCGCCGATGATGAGAGACCCGGCCGCGACCGTGGTGACGCCGGTGTAGGAGTTCGCCCCCGACAGCGTCAGCGTCCCGTCACCCGATTTGGTAAAGCAGTCCCCGACGATGGCGCTGCTGATCTCCGTCGCACCGTGGACAAAGACGACGCCCTCGTCCGCCGCGAATCCCAGCCCCGCGACTGAGATCGTATCGGCGCCCGTGCAGATGATCCCGCCCGCCGTGAGGATCAGCGTTCCCTCGCCATCGACCGTATAGTCGCCGTCCATGACGAGCGAATTAATCGTCTTTTCCGCGCCGACGCTCTCGGACGCCGTGATCTTCACGTTGTCGTTCTCCCCACCATCGATGGTAGGCGCATAACCGCTGTATGCCTGAATCCCGTCGGTCCCGTTGTACGTCGCGAAATCGTTCTTGTTCACCGTCGCGAACGGGATGATGCCTGATTGCAGGTCCGGCGGCGTGTTGAATTTGACGTACGGGCTCATGCTGGCGCCGCCGAGGCCCGCGCCGGCGAAATCGACCGTCGTGCCGAAGGGGGCGGAAAGGCTGTCGGCGGTCAGCGTCGCGCTGCAACCGGCGCCGGCCGCCACGCTGACCGATGAATAGCCGCCGGACAGCGTCAGGACCCCGACCGTCTCAGCCGAATCATCGTCACTCTTGCCGATAAACGACAGCCGGCCGCCGGACAGATCGATCTGCGCCGCATCGTTGAGCCGGTCCGCCTTGTTGTCGGCGGTATTGTCCAGAACAAGCGTCCCCTGGTACTTGAGAGCGACGTCGGAGGTGCTCTCGATCGCGCCGTCCGGACCGTTCACGAGCAGCGACCCCTGCGAGACGGTCGTCGTCCCGGCGTACGAGTTCGCGCCCTGCAGAGATACCGTTGTCGTATCACCCTCCTTTATGAGCACCCCGGCGCCGCCGAGACTTGCGGTGACAGTGCCGTTGTTGAGGTAATAGGTGCTTCCCGTCAGGACGCCGGTGGTGCCTATGATCTTGCTGTTCTCGTTAAGCATGTAGACGTCCACGACGGTATCGTTCCTCGTACCCACGTCCAGAACGCCGTCATAGACCTCTATTCTGCCGGCGTCGGGCATAACATCATCCGCGCCAAGGGCGATCGTCCCGCCGATGATCTGGGTGTACCCTGTATAGGTGTTCGCGCCGGCCAAAGTCAGCGTCCCTGCATTATATTTGATCAGCCAGCCGCCGCCGCTCATGGCGCCGCTGATCATCGTGTCGCCGGCGCCTTTGACGCTGAGAAAATAGTCGTTGCCGTCGTACGAGAGACCGACGCTGCCGCCGATCGTCAGGGTCGTCCCCGCAGCGTCATTCTGGACCGAGGCGTTGCACTGGATCGTCGAGTTCAGGTTATAGGCATTCGAACCGGCGCCTGCGACGTTGTAGACGCCCACGGATCCCCCGCCGCTGTACAGGTACACGTCATTGCCGGTTACGGAGAACCCGCCTGACGGGTTAAATGTAATGGATCTGAACGTCGTATTGGCATCGTAATCGTTAACGGGGCTCAGCTTGGTCGACCCGGCAAAAATAAGAGAATCGCCCGGGGAAGGTGCGATATCGCCATCCCAGTTCTCAGCCGTCATCCAGGTTGAATCGTCGGGATCGGCAGCGCCGCCGTCCCACGTAACGGTCGCGGCTATAGAAGTCCCGGAAACAAGAGCCGAACAGAGCGCGATACACAGAATCCTCTTCATGGGGAACCCTTCAGCGCTGATGCGCGTTGTGATGCGTTTTATTTTTCGACGATCTGGCTGATGCAGCCGGCGTAGTAGAGCAGCCGAGACATGTCCTGCCACGGCCGGTCGGCGCCGAGGATGACGAAGATGTACCGTTTTCTCGGCACAAGCGAGTAGCCGACGAAACAATGCTTCGCGGCTCTGGTGTAGCCGGTCTTGCCGACGCAGACGTTGGGATAGCGCTTGAGGAGCCGGTTATGGTTCTGGAGAAAGACTTCCTTGCCGTCGGCTCCGCGGATGACGTTGTCGCTTTCCTTGATCATGCCGTAAAGACGCGGGTACCGGAGGAATTCCCGCATCATCCGGCAGAGGTCCTTGGCGGTGGTGAATTGCGGCACCTTCTCATGCGGCAGGCCGCTCGGATTAGCGAATAGCGTGTCAGCGGCGCCGAGTTCCGACGCGCGCTCATGCATGAGGTTTACAAAGTTATCCCTATTGCCGGCGATCGCCTCTGCGAGGCAGTTTGCGGAATCGTTCGACGAGGCCAGCAGCAGCGCGCGAAGAAGATCGTCGGTCGAATAGTCGACTCCCGGCTTCAGATATTTCTTATACGGGAAGTCGAACGCGCGCTTGGTCGGCCGCGCCGAGCGCATCGTGCCGTAATGGTCCAGCGTCACGAGCGCCGTCATCAGCTTGATCGTGCTCGCCCCGGGGAGCTTCGCGTCCGGGGCCTTCGCGTAGATGATCCGGTCGGTGGTGATGTCGTAGACGAAGACCGACTTCGCGGTGAGCCCGAGGCACGGGAACTCGTCGGACCGCAGCGACCCGGCAAGAAGGAGGAACAGAAGCGCGCTGATCAGATGCTTTTTCACATGACAACCCTATCGCAGTGTACAGGCATGCCTGTACACTGCATTACGACTTTATCCCGACATTCCTCATGCACTGCTCGAAGAGCTCGACGGCAAGGTCGATCTCCTTGTTGGTGATGTCGAACGCGGGCGCGACGGTGAAGGTGTTCTTGTAATAGCCGCCGACGTCCAGCACCAGGCCGTACTTCTTGCCGCCCGCGGAGAGCTTCCCCCTCATCCCCTCCTCGAAGATCTTGTCGCACAGCTCTTTCGACGGCGTGAAGCCGTCGCCGGCGCAGATCTCGATCCGCAGCGCCAGCCCGAGGCCGTCGACGTCGCCGATGTGCTTCGGGTACTTCCGCTGGAGTTCGCACAGCCGCTTCAGGAAATAGTCGCCCTTCGCGTTCACCTTGCTCTCGTAGTCCTCCTCCTCCATCATCGTCACGCACTCCAGCCCGATCGCCGTGCCAAGCGTGTTGGACGAGAAGGTCGAGTGGGTCGATCCCGGCGGGAACTTCTCCGGCGTGATCAGCGATTCCTTCGCCCAGATGCCGGCGAGCGGGTTGAGGCCGTTGGTCAGCGCCTTGCCGAAGACGATGATGTCGGGCGTCACGCCGAAATTTTCGATCCCCCAAAACTTTCCGGCGCGGTAGAAACCCATTTGGATCTCGTCGTCAACCAGCAGGATATTCCGCGCGTCGAGGACCTTTTTCAGCGCCTTGTAATACCCCTTCGGCGGGATGACGTAGCCGCCGGTGCCCTGTATCGACTCGACGAAGAAGGCGACATACTCGCTCTCCTTCGCCTTGCCGTCCCAAAAGGTGTAGTATTCGGACTCGAAGAGTTTCTCGAACTGCTTCACGCAGTAGAGATCGCAGTTCTCGCGCTTCTTCCCGTAATAGCAGCGGAAGCAATACGGGAACGGCACGAAATGGGCGCGGTCGCCGAAATGGCCGTAACGGCGGCGATAGCGGTAGCTCGACGTGATCGCCGACGCCCCGAGCGTCCTGCCGTGGTACCCGCCCATGAAAGCGAAGACGAGGTTCTTGCCCGTCTCGTTCCTGATCAGCTTCAGCGCGTCGTCGACGCTTTGCGAGCCGCCGACGTTGAAGTGGATCCGCCCCTTGACGCCGAACTTCTCCTCGTTGATCTTCGCGAGCTTCGCCGCAAGGAGGATCTTTTCCTTGTGCAGGTACTGGCACGCGAGCTGCGGCAGCTTGTCGAGCTGGTCGGTCAGCGCCTTGTGGAGCCGCTTGTTCTTGTAGCCGAAACTCGCCGCCGAATACCACATCTGCAGGTCGAGGAACGGCGTGCCGTCCCCGTCATAGAGGTAGGTCCCCTCGCACCGCTCGAATATCTTCGCCGGCTCAAGGTAGTGGACCGTGTCGCCGTACGAGCAGTAGGTCTTATCGAGCTTTAAGAGCTCCGATTCCCGAACAGATCCGTTCTTTGCGCTTGCCTTTACTTTCAAAACCGTCCTCCTGTGATTGTATGATCTCTTTCATCTTCCGATTTACGTCCTTGAACGTCTCGAACGGGTGGAAGCCGATCCCGTTCGACTCGCAGTGCTTCTTGAGTTTCTTTTTCGCAAATACGATATCGGCGCACTCCGCGATGTAATGGTCCGAGAAGCCGTCGCCGATCACGATCGCCGTATCGCCGGGGCCGCTCAGCCTGTTCATCAGCCCGACCTTGCATGTCGCGCAGGTGTCGCAGTCGGGCTTGGAGTTGGTGAAGGCGGTGTCGACGCAGTCTCTCTGGAATATGAGCGTGTTCGCGTAATGTTCGAGCTGACCGAAGCCGCCCCGGTTAAGCACGTAATTGATAACGTATTCGAACCCGTCGCTCACCACGTATATCGGGACCTGGCGCTCGCCGCAGAGATTGACGAACTCCGCAAAGTGCGGGTCTATCTCGATCGATTCGATGAGCGAGTCGATGCTCTTCTTGTCGGCGCGGACGAGCCGCATCTGACGGCGAAGGCATTCTTCGGAGCCGAACCTGCCGTCGAGCCAGTCCTTTTCGACCGATTCCCACTCCTTGCCGGCAAAACGGCTGAGGATCTCGTCGGTGGTATCCTTCAGCGTGATCGTCCCGTCAAAATCGCAGAATACTTTCAGCGCCATAATTAGTACCCCGTCCGCTCGTCGACCAGCCGCTTGATCTTCCGCCCCGCGCGCAGGTCGCCGCGATTGTGATAGGTGAACTTGAGGTCGCACATCCCGACCGAGTAATTCTTCCAGATATCGTTGAACCGCTCCTGGATATTTTCCTTGATCACGCCGGTAAGGTGCTCGTCGGTGCTGTCGATCTTCTCGACCCTAAACTCGAGGCAGTCGAGGCCGTTCGGCTTCTTCACCGCCACCTGCCAGTCGGCGGAGATCTGCGGGATGTCCCGCAATATCTCTTCGAATATCCACGGGAAGAGATTGCCCGCCCCGAGGACGACCATGTCGTCTTTTCTTCCGCGGATCTTGGAGATGCGCTGCGTCGGCATGCCGCACGCGCAGCGGCCCGTGATGAACCGCGCCACGTCGCCGGTCCGGTAACGGATCAGCGGCATCGTCTCGCGCACCAGCGTGGTGAAGACGATCTCGCCGTAGCCTTCCTTGTCCGGGTTGATGATCTCAAAATAGAAGGCGACCTCGTTCAGGTGATAGCCGTTCTTGTGCAGGCACTCCATACAGGACGCCCCGCCGGCCTCGGTCGAACCGTAGCTCAGGATCATGTCGGCGCCCCACGCATCCTCGACCCGCTTGCGCACATCGTCCGGCACATGCTCGCCGCCGCCGAGGAGCAGCTTCACCTTGTATTTCTTGTGGTCGCGCATCAGCTCGGTGAAGCGGATGATCCACGACGGATCGGCCAGGATCACGTTGAAATGGTAGTCATCCATCCGAGCGACGATCTCTTTCGGGTGGATCTTGCTTGCCACCACGTGAAAGGCGCCGATCCGCTCGAGCATGTCCTGTATCGTGATCCCCGGTATCCAGAACGCGAAATCGAAGGCGCTGACGACCCGGTCCGACGGCCTGACGCCGAGATCCCATAGCCCCGCAGAACCCCAGCGGCACATGTCGGCGAATTCATGGTTCGAGAAGAATATCCTTTTCGGCTTCCCCGTCGAGCCGGTCGTCTCGAACGCGCGGTTCGGCTTGCCGCAGAGGAACGCCTCCGACGGGTGCGCGGCCAGGTCTTTCGAGGAGGTGAAAAAGTCGCCGAGTTCTGCGGGGTGCTTTATCCCGCGGAACCCGCCTTTGAGATGGCCGAGCCGCTCACGGTAGAACGACGAATGCGTCGCCGCGTGCCGGAGCGTGTAGCGCAGGTTGTTCGCCTGCATATTCCGAATGAAAGCGGGGCTTACCGACTTGCCAAGCTGCGCGATCTTCGCCGGCTTTCCGCCGCTGATGAGCCGTTCGGCTATCCCGCCGAGTTTTCTGATCATAGAGACTCCAATACCAATATTTTAAGTCAGAATATTAGTATAAAGCGGAGGTTTTTGTCAATGATTCTCAAGACAAAGCCGGCGGACAATAATACAGGTCAAAATGACGAGATGCGATCAGGCGGAAGGTTCGCACCTTCCGATGGTTTCTACCTCTTCTTCGACCGAGGGCCGGTATGTTCTCACCGACGGCGGCATGACGGTAACCGTCGACAGCGGCGCAGCGTGCCGGAAAGCAAACGCCGCATCATCCGGAAGATTCGGCGAATGATTCACCCATATATTCTTCTGATCCGCCGCAGGCAGCTGCTGCAGTGCGTAAGGCGTCGTGTGGTTGGTGGCATTCGCATCCGCCGGCGCGGCGACGCCTCCCTCATGGATGATCACTGACGGCTTATTTCCCGCCTCGTTCTGCTTCACCAGGAATCCGGTAAGCTCATGCACCCGTTCACCGTCGATAACAGGCTTCTCGACGTCGGCGTGCAACACAAGATCGGCTTTGATGTTCGAGGCATTCGCGTTACGCGAGATCTCGTCAAATCGCTTCGGATCGAACGCCGTATCGCTCGAGAGGCTGATGGTTTTCCCCTGACAGGTTATCCGCGCCATCGCCGTGGGCGTACCGTGAAACGCCGGCACAGTTTCAATAAGGACATCATCGAGCATAACCGGCTGCCGGAACTTCAGCGAAACCGCCTTGATCCGATACACGTCCTCAATCTCACGTCCCAGGATCTGTTTTGCCTGCTCCTTAAATAACGCGTACATACCGGGCTCGATCAGAAGCCGGATCGGATGAGCGTTCTTGCTGCACCACGCAAAGTAAGCAAGCGCCCCCGCAACGTGGTCTTCGTGCAAATGGGTGATCATAACATCGGTTATGTCCGCGGGGCTCACCCCCAACGCCTTCAGAGCCGGGATCGTCGCCGCTCCGATATCGATCAGGATATGGCGGCCGCCCGCCCATACGATCTGATTACTGGACAGCCCGTTCGGGTCCATACCGCTGCTGGTACCGAGGAATGTCGCGCCGAATTCCGGTATCTCATCGAGCGGCGTAACATTGAGGAACTCGGCATCAAGCTCTTTCATCTGTCTGCCGTCCAAAACGACCTCTGCGCGTCCCCTGTCGGTCAACGCAAAGGTCCCGTCACCTCTATCGCCGATCGATAGCGCACCAATCAACGCCGTACCTGAAGCATCGAACTCGACGAAATCGACCATATCAAGCGGCGATACCATCCGCAGTGTCCCGTCGATCACCGAACGGTCTGCCAGATAGACCGCCTCGCGCCGGAACTGTCTCAACTCCTCCTCGCTCAGATATCCCGACGGATTCGGCAAATAATCGGGATTAGCCGCTTGCAGGTATGCAATGATCCGCTGCTTCTGTTCCGGCGTGCATACGATCTTCGTCTTTCTCTTGTGTTCGTTGAAATTGCATGCGATCGAGAAATAGAGCTGCATCAGGTTCGATCCATCGTCGCCCGTCCATGTGTACCGCGGGGCAATGATTATAGAAGGATAATCGCCTTTATCGGGGAACAGCAGCCTCTGCAGCATCGACATCCCTATCGACACGGCCCCGGCAGATGTCTTCGCATAGTTATTGTTGGGGTTGCTCACCCGCACGTCAAAGCCTCCGGCGGGATAGGTGTAGCGCCTGGACGCTCGCACTGGCGTGATAGCAGGGGCGGCGCCGGTGATCCCGCCCGCGCGCGTGAACTTCCTGAGGAATCCGACGGCGGTCCCCTGTTCCTGCTGGCGACCGAGTTCCGCGACCTGCCGCATCGCGTCGACCAGCGTCGGAGCGGTCCGCGCGTGCATATACCCGATCACCTCCGCATACTCGTAGACCCACGGCGTAAACGCATCAGTAATATAGACCGGCGAGCGGAGATCCTCTGCCGTCAGCCTGTCGCGGACCTTTCTCATATACGCCGCTTTTTCTTCCGGGGTATTGCAGTCGTTAAAACCGTTATGAATACGCGGCGACCGGAAGAACTTCCTTGCCATGGCGGCGCGCACCGCCGGATCCTGTTCGACCGCCATCACCGCATCAGCCATGACCCCGTACAGGCAGTAATACGCTTTCTCGCCATGTTTTGTATTCTCCGGATCAACAGCATACGACGCGATGGAGGCGTACGCCTCCGCAAGCAGGGCGTGGTTCGGCAAGTTCAGCTGATGGGCGATCTCATGGCCGATAGCATGGGCAAGATCTCCGTCCATGGTGGTTTTTTCACTCAGGATCATGTCGGACATGAAGACCCGGTCGGCAATGCCGTGCACGAAGCCGATCACACCCCTGAGATCAACTGCCACCACAAACCAGAAACTGAATATGCCGGCAAACGCGTAGGCGGCCGTATTGGACAATATCCTCAACCCGAACGGCGTCGCCGCCATGCCCAATATCGAAACTATGCGCCCAAACCAGATCGCCTGCTTGAGGCTGTACAGGCCCATGCCCGCAAAGAAGATCTTCTCCAACATCGACAAACGGCTGACAGAGACATAGGATACCTTCCGCGCGGCAATGTCCCGTTTCTGCTCTTCGCTGATCCCGAGGCCGCACGCCTGGTCGAAAACGTCGAGAATTCGCATAACGATCGCACGTTCGCGGGTATCGAGGCGCAGCCGTGTACTGATCGGCCACAGCAGCAGGTCAAGAACACGGTCGAACAGCCGCCCCGCCGCCGCCTGAAGTCCGGACGTTGGCGGAACGTGAGTAATAACTCCTCTCGTGTACCTGCCGGCCAGATCCGCCAGCACCGCAGCATCAGGGAGCGCGATTCTCATGAGTTGTTCCCTAAACTTTCCTGCGGTGACGCCCAGGTCAACAAGCTTTTCCGCCGCAAACGCCGCATCGCGGTACAGCTGCGCCTTCTCGAACTCGTGTCCGGCTTTACCCGTTGCTTCGTGCGATAACTCGTGCATCAGACCGACTTGCAGTAATAGGTTGCGAACCTTATCGTCCTTGATCTCATACAACGCACGGTTTATGCCCACGAAGCCGTTGTCAATGTGATCTTCGAAGAGGTGGGATGATCTGTCGAGGATCGAGAAGACGAGCGTGGCCGGAAGCTTGTTGATGTCGCCGCCGGCATCTTTGGTCCGGTTAACCGCCTCGGAGATCATTGCACGCACCATCTCGGCGTTGAACCCTGCTCCCTTCTCGACGATGATGTCGAAATTCCGGCCGAGGACGTCGATCTGCTTATACATATCCGCCTTACCCGCAGCGCACAGCTTCTCGCCGAACGCCTTCGCTTCGTCTGCGTTCGCGAAATTCACCGCTGCCCCGTCCTTCATCGGATCTTTGCTGTAGTACGGCTCATTCACCTGCAGATACTCGGCAGTGACCACCCTTGCCGGCGGGACAGCTTCTTCAGCTGCAGAGGCCGGGACAAGGAAGCAGTCCTGGAACGAATACTCGGGCGCATGGCTGAAGAGGTGCTGTTTGGCCAGATGAACCTTGCCGAAGTCCTCGTCCGCGATCGCCTGCCTGACCTCGGGACGGTTTGAATGGATATCGGCCCTTTCCGGGATAAGGACGGCGTCGCAGCCAAGCTCCCACGCCAGCGCCTGCGCGTAGGCAAGGAGCTTCCCGACAACCTCTTTCGCCGGCACGCGCGAGAGCAGGCCGACGCTCGGGTTGATCCCCGGCAGCGTCAGGTACTTCTTGCCGTCCTCCTCATCGACGACCATGACGTGCATCCCGCCCTGCGCGATCCCCTGCTCGTCGAACAGGATGACATTCATAAAATTACGGTCGTTCCAGAGCTTCTCGTCGGACGCGACGCAGACGCCCATGTTGAAACCGGCGACCGCGTGCGCCTTCCGTTTGGACACGACGCACCGCAGTTTCAATCCGCGGTCGCCAAACTCGAGATCGGACCGCTGCACCGACCCGCGTATGCGGCGCGTATCGCCGGCGCGGTCGAGCCGCCCCCGGTACACGGCGAGATAGTTGCTTCTCTCGGCGAACACCGCAGGGGGGAACGTGTCGATCAGGACCGCCCCGAACAGCGGGTCGGCGTCAACGTTGGACGCGTCGCCGGCCGTAATACGCCGGCGGATCTCGTCGCACCGCGCCACCAGGGCCGGCACTTTCGCGGGATCGGCCTTATACGCATCGAATATCTCAATGATCGAATACGGGCATTCTTTCATGAACCGGCCGACGGTCTCCCTCTCTTTCGAGAGCGGCTTTGCGATGATCCCCTTCTCCACGCCAACGACGATGAAATGGGCGAGCAGGTCGTACGCCCGCGGACCGGACTTCTCGATGAACGCGCGCAGGAATGCGAGGTCGTCTTCCGAAGCGATCGCGCCGAGATCATAGAGCTTCTTGATCTCGCCGAGGCACTGGAAGGTCGCGGCGTGCTGGTCGAAAATGATCGGCCGGATCGTCCTGCGCCAGGACGACGGGTACTGCCTGAGAAGCTGCTCAAGCCGGACCAGCGCCACCGCCGTCATCGCCTCGTTGCCCGCGTTAAGGCTCGAGACGCCGATAAACTCCCTGAAGTTCCTCTCGCCGAGGATCCGTTTCACCGCGGGAAGGACGTCCCGGAACAGCTGGACGCTCTCCTCGCCGGCTGACCTCGCGAACCTCACCAGCCGCGGCCAATACCGCCTGAAATCTTTCTCGCTGAAGAGCGCCCTCGCCGCCGGCAGGGCCTCCGTGTAGAGGAAGTGCCATCCCTCCCTGTTCCCTGCCGCTTTGCCGATACGGACAAGGTCTCCGCCGGTCTTCATCAAAGATCCCCTGTCCTGGATCATCCCCTTGACGACCGGCAGGCCGTGTCTGAAGAGATAGTACGCGTGTTCGCCGGCCGAGTCGCAGATCTCGGTGAACGGGAGGTACCCGCACATCGCGATCAGGCCGGAGAACTCGCTTTCGAGATGGTCGACGTTTACCCCCTTCTCCTTAAGGTGCGCGCGCGCAGCCGCCTCCTCATCGGGAGACCCCTTCACCGCCATCGCCGCGAGCGCCGACCGCGCAGCCGCCTCGACCGACCGCACCATCCTGACCGCCGCCTCCCTGTCCGGGTGGAACGGATTCGACTCGATCTCCCTTACCGCTTTCTGCGTGTTGTCGATCAGCCGCCGCGCATACGCGGGGTCGCCGCTCGAAGCGATCGCGACAAGTATCCTCTGCGGCATGCCCGCCCCTCCCGGCCGCGCCCATCGTCCACTCTCTTCGGCCAGGAGCCCGGCGAAATGGGCTGCCCGCTCGATATCGCGCACCGCCTCGCCGTAAAACATCTCCCGGCCTGCGAAGACGACCGTGTCGCTGTCATACGCGCCGCCGGCTTCGATGTGCGGGTTCTGCTTTCGCAGCGACGCCATCAGGCGGTCGCGCGCCGTTATCTCGGCGAACTCGTGCCTGATGTCGTCGGCGGCATAATCATAGCTCGCCAGATAAACGATCTTGCCGATCCTCACGCACTTTGCAGTCCTGCCCGACGCGCCCAAGACAAATAGGCCGTCCAGGACAACCGGAGTATCGCTCACCAGGACCACGGTGACCCCTCTCGGGAACTCGGGGAACCGCGCCGCGATCTCCTCGCTCATGCCGGTTTGCCTTGCGCGGCCGATCGCCGACACGAGATCAAACCGTTCCTGCGGCGTGAGAGATTCGCCGGGAGTCGCGCCGGCGCCGACATCCTCGACGGTTCGCTCTCCGTCTTTCCACAAGCCGGCCAGCTCTTTCGGCTCGTCCCACTGGATGAGCGTCCCCCGTTTCGTTTTGAGGTCGTCTATGCGGAACGCGATGCGCCCTTCCCAGAGCCTCACCACCCTGACCGTGAAGTGATGGTGCCGCAAGGCGCTATCCTTGACCGTGTTGATATCGTTCTCGAGCTTGATGTTGCCGACGGTGAACATATCGCCCAGCCGCTTCGAGATCACCGTGCTGTCCGCGGCCTTCTTCTCGAAATACCGCTGTCCTTTAAGCTCGTCGCCTTCAACCCAGAACTTGTAGTAATAAAGCCCCGCCTTCACCCAGAACGGGCCGACAAATTCGGCCACGAGCGTCCCGCCTTCTTCTCTTTCCCCGATGAGCATCTCGCGTAAAACCGTCTTTTCTTCTGCGGGCTCCTGCGCGGGGGCCGGCTTACCGGCCGGCGCCTTCAGCTGTTTCGGCCTGATCGCGACCATCCGGTCGGTGGTACCGCCGGAGCGCATCAGGTCGACCATTGCCCCGTTCCCGTCACGGATCACCCGGAGCCGCTGGAACATCGGTTCTCCCTTTGTCATCAAGGCCTCGCAAGTGATCATGTCATCGGAGCGGCGGACCACCTTGACCTGCAGGACCGGGTCGGTGCCCTTGCTTTCCGTCACCGACGTGCGCATCATCTCGCGAACCTTCGCATCGAGATAGCGGTGGAAGCCGTCGCTTAAGAATACCGTACGAGAGAGGCCGGGTTTCAGCTCGGCGTCAACGCCCAGATACGGCGCGGAGACCGATCCGGGCGGATAATCGAGCGGCGTCGTCGGGTCGTAATAGCAGAGCGTCAGGTAGCCGTTGCCGATAACGAATAGGACCCTGCCGGCGACGGTTTTGACCAGCACCTCCTTCAGCGCATGATTGCCCGATGCGGCCCATTTCTGCAGGTCGTCCAGCGTGGCCGGCCGTACCTTGCCAACCGCCTCAATGATAGAGCGGACCTTCTCGAGCGAGTAGCGCATCTTCTCGTCGCGCGTACCTTCGATCTCCTTTACGAGAGCCGACTTCTCCCGCTCCGCGGGAACTTCTATCGTTCCGAAGAGGTCCCTCTGCAAAGCGAACCCCGGAAACGCCGCCGCCAGCGCCTCGCGGTAATCGCCGCCATAGATCGGGGTCTTCGCCGGATCAAGTATGTCTCCAAGCCCCCACTCGCGGAACTGCCCGGCGGTTATCGAATAGATATCCTGCATCAGGCGCATCTTCGCTTCGGGCGCCATCGTTTCGAGCGCGCTGTAGGAGTGCAGACTGCCGGGCCACTGTTTGGCCAGCGTCTCCCTGACGAGAAGAATGACAGTCCATCCGTCGACGACGTGCGAATGAACCTTCGCGGCAAAGTCAATGAAGACGTCATCAAGGAGCCCTTTCACCGCCTGCTCGAGCTGTGAGGCGGATATGTTCTTTTTCAGAAGCGTCTGAGCCATGAAGACGGCGTCGCGCGCCGATTGAGCGGCCTCGAACTGACCGCCCGCCGTACCGGTCGCCTCGTGCGACAGCTCGTGGTAGAGCCCCGTCAGAACGATGGCATCCCGTACGGCAGGATCTTTGATCAGCGAAACAGCTTTGTTTATCCCGATGAAACCGTTCGCGATATGGTCTTCGAAAAGATGGGAAGATGTGTCGAGGAGACCGAAAACAAGCGTTGAGGGCAGTCTATTGATATCACCGCCGATGTCCTTTGTTCTCGAGATGACCTCCGACAACGCCGCGCGGACCGCCTCGGCGGAGACGCAGGTATTGTGCTCGATGATAATATCAAAGGTCCGTCCCTCGACCATTACCGGCAGCTTGTGCGCTTTGCCTGCCACAACCAGCTTCTCCCCGAACGCCTTCGCCTCGTCAGCATTCGCGAACGTCAACGCCTTGTCGTCTTTCATCGAATCGACGCTATAGAACGGCTCCTTAACCTGCATGTAGTCGGCCTTGGCGGGCAGAACAGGAACAGGCGGAACCTCAGGCGGTATCTCCGGAACCTCCTCTTCCACTCCCTCTTCCAGCTCTTCCGGATAGAAGAACGGCTTTACCTCTTTATCCCAGAACTCCTCTATTCCGTTCAGTTTCGCGCGCGCAGCCTTGTCATCCGCACTCTCGTTCGGCCCCGGGCCGCCCGTCATCGTATCTTTATCCCACACGACCGACAGGAAATCCTGAGCCCGGGACAGCGCAACGTTCAGCCGCCGCAAGTCTTTCAGGAATCCGATCTGTTTCATATTGTTGCTGCGCACAAAATCGATGATCACCGCCCGGTTCTGCCCTCCCTGCACGCCGTCTATCGTCGTTACCGCCGGCAGCGTGTCCTTCCCCTCAGTCCCCTCAAGAGCGCCGTCGGACAGGTTTGGATACGCACCGCGCAGCCGCTTCTTGATCAGCTCAACCTGCGCGCTATACGGGGTCACGATCGTGATGTCTTTCAGCTTCATCCCCGGCTGTGTGAGATACTTCTCGACAAGCTTCATCACCTCGTCCGCCGACCGGTCGTTCGCAAACGTCGGCGTCCCGTCCGGTTTTGCCACCCTCCGTTCGTACCCTTCGCTCGGCCGCTTTTTTTCCGCGATATCTATCACATTCAGGCTCAGCGTCTCCGGCGTAAAATCTTCCCATCCGCGCGGATGGATATCGCCTTCGTAGAAGAGCCTCGACACAAGCATCGCGATCAGCGGATGAGACCGGTAATTGGTCGACAGCATCACCCGGTCGCCCCGCGAGGACTCGAGCAGGCGGTCCAGGATGCTCCTGTCGAAAACATCTATCTCGTCCTCCGGGATATTAGTCGTCTTCAGATACGACTTCTCCCCGTCATCCAGGCTGAAGGGCGGAAGCTGTTTCGTATCGCCCACCATGATGACCTTTCCGCCGGCCCGGCGCAGGTAACTCAGCGGCACCAGCGCTCCCGAAAGCGTCTCGCGGCTCCCCTCGTCCATGATCACCAGGTCAAAGTCGCCGAAACCACCTTTGTCACGCATCTCCCTGAAACACCGGTCGCCGAGGATCCCCATAGTCGTGGAGGCGACGACACACCCCTTTCCTCTCTCGCTCCGGCGCTTTTCGAACTCCCGGCGCGCCTTCTCGTCGCCCGACCAGAACCGCTTCGTCCCGAACTCGCCGGTCTTGTCGATAGTGCCCGGGTCGGCCCCGAGACGCAGGACCGGCACGCTCCTGTCCTCTTTTTCCCTGTAGTTCGGGTCTTTTATCAGGTCGCTCAGCGCGTTGTCGACCGCCTGGTGCATCTGAGAAACGATAAGCACCTTCTTTCCCCGCGCAACCGCCTGCCGGACGATCTCCGCGATCACGCTCGTCTTCCCCGTCCCCGGCGGCCCTTCGATCATAAGGACTTCGGTCCGCCCACCTGCCAACCGGACCGCCTCCTGCTGGGACTCGTCCCCAGGCGGCTCTTTCGAACCGTCATACCGGATCTTGCGGTCGACGAACGCCAGCGGCGGCGCATTCGGGTCGCTCCGCATCATCGGCCTCAGGCCGAACATGCAGTCCAACGCGGAATTACCCGTCGTCGTAAAGCCGCTCTCGTTGAGATTTTTGCTGATCTCCTCCAACACATCGTGCATCCTCCGATACTGGAACGCCTTCCCGGCGACAGGGACCAGATCTCCCGTGTCCGGCAACTCCGAGCCCTCACGCACCCTCTCCAGCTTCAGATATTCGCCGCGGCGTTCGACGACCTTATACACAGCCCCTTTGACGCCATCAGATCTGAATGTGTATTCATCGCCTACAGCGGGGGCCTTATTGCCGTTCAACGCTGTCATTTTCAGCTGCAGACACGCGCCTTTCTCCTTGGCAATGAACTCATACGAAACACCGGGCCTACCGGCAAGCTGCTTTAATATACTCACCTGGGCCTGGATCATTCTCAAGAACTCTCTGAGCTCTGCAGTGACACACGGCATCTTCATAAGGTCACCCAGCGATCCCCCTTTCTTCCTGATCTCTTCCCTGGCGGCAGGAAGTATCTGTCTGGCTTCGACACCGATGATCGGCGCCTGCTTCGCCGGATCGTACACCTGCAGATGTTTCTCGCGGTCAAGCCGGCCGCGCTGAACGAGCACCTCCGCGCGTTTCCTGATCCACGCCTCCGGGTCGGGATGATTGAGCGCCTCGGCAATCACGGACGTATCGGTGCCGAGGCGGTAGGTGCGCTGGAGGCGGAGGATCTCTTTGAGAGGAAGGAAATGCTTCAACAGATTCAGAGCAATCACTTCCCTGCCGTGCTTTGCGGCAATAAAACCGAGAATTTCCCGGGAGATCTTTTCAACGATACCGCTTTCATTGATCCGGTTGATCCGCAATGAACGCACATCATCTGCGTCACCGTCGTTCAAGATTCCATGCTTCTGCAGCACGGCTACTGTCCTTTTGCTATTGACAACCAGCCCTTGAGCCGCCCATTCGGAATACACCAACGAGTCTTCATCAAGAACCTTTCCCTCCAATTCCATTAGGAGATAGTTTTCAAACTCTTTCATGTAGTCATACGTCTGCAATGTCATTCGCACCTTCTTGATATCGCTCTTCGCGATCTTCGTCGATAGCTTTGCCGGCAACGCGCTATATATATGCGGAAGATTCCGGCTATCCAGCGGCAGCTTGCATTCATCTCGGATATATCTCACCAAGGCTGCCAGC
>JAKLEM010000010.1 GCA_022711655.1 Candidatus Auribacterota bacterium | reverse complement strand
AGATGGCTCGCGCGCGCGGAAAGGTCACTATCGGCGAGCTGATCGATCGCGTCGAACGGATATCGCAGGGAGGGTGCGCGGCCCCGGTTGCGCCGCGAAACGCGGCCGCCTCGCAGCAGCAGCCGTCGCCGGTGTTAGCGGGCGGAAAGCCGGTTGTGAAGGCGGAAAAGCCGGCAGCTGAGCCCCACCGGAAAGCGGCGGATAAGGTATCGCTGGCTCCAGACCAGGATCTTATGCGTATCCATGACGCCTGGGCGGATATAATCCTGGAGTTCGGCAAAGAGCAGCCGGTGCTCAGGACGTTCCTCGCTGAGGGGAAGATAATGGGTTATGAGGACGGCACGCTGGTAGTCGGATTCACGAAGGAGAATATCTTCCATAAGGAAGCGCTCTCAGACAAGGCCAACCTTGCGCTTGTCCAGAAGTGCCTTTCCGCGAAAGTCGGCCGCGACGTGCGGCTCCATCTCGACCTGATCGATGATGATGCGAAGAAAGAGCCCGGCAGGCACGGCGGCCGCGATGCGCAGCACAAGGCTCCCGAGCCGGTGATAAAACCAGGAGAGGTCCACGACCATCCCCACGTGAAGGAAGTTCTCGATATCTTCGAGGGGAAAGTCGTACGGGTAAAGAAATAAAAGCCATTGCGAGCGAACGCAGTGAGCGAAACAATCTCAATATAACAACGCTGAAAGGAGTATCAGGATGAATCTAGGCGATGTCAAAGAGATGTTCAAAATGCGCTCCGAGATGAAGAAGATCCAGGACGCGATATCCAAGCTCGAGGCGGAAGGCAATTCGGCGGGCGGGATGGTGAAGGTCCGGGCCAGCGGCGACCAGCGGATCACCGGCGTGACGGTCGACCCGAAGTTCTTCGAGCTGAAGGACACGAGAAAGGCCGAAGACTATATCAAGACGGCCGCTAATATCGCGCTGGACGGCGCAAAGCGGATCGCGCAGGGCGAAATGAAGAAGATGACAGGGATCAACCTCCCCGGCTTCTGATGCCGATGTTCGCGCCGCGCGCTGTAACCATACATCTGACCCTTTGATACGATGATCTATCCGGAATCGTTAGCAAGGCTGATAGAAGAGTTCGAAAAGCTTCCCGGGATCGGGCAAAAGACGGCCGAGCGGTTGGCTATGCACGTTAACAAGGTTCCCGCGGAAGAGGCGCTCAAGCTCGCCGCGGCGGTCGCCGAGGTCAAGAATAAGATACGCCAGTGTTCGGTCTGCAACAATATTACCGAACAGGACCCCTGCGCCATCTGCGGCGATCCTTCCCGCGACCGTGCGAAGATCTGCGTGGTCGAGGAGACCAAGGACGTCATCGCCCTCGAGCGGACGGGGAGCTTCAAAGGTGTCTACCATGTCCTCCTCGGCAAGATATCGCCGCTGAAGGGGATCGGCCCCGAGCATATCAGGATAGACCATCTCCTGCGCCGCATCAGGGAGACAGAGCCCAAAGAGGTCATACTGGCGACGGGTGCCGATATCGAGGGGGAGGCGACGGCGCTCTACCTGACCAGGCTCCTCAAAGGGGTCGGGATCACCGTCTCACGCATCGCCTACGGGCTTCCGGTCGGCAGTTCCCTCGAATACGCCAACGACATCACCATCGCCCGCGCCATGGAAGGCCGCAAAGAGATCTCCTGAACCCGTACGCGGTCGCCTGAGGGCGCCTGCTCCCGGGTAGCGCTTTGCCGTTTCGCATTAAAATCCACCTTGATTTTTTCCGCCGACTTGATACAGTAAAGCTTCCCCCCGGAAGCGGGGGCGAGAGACTACAACGTCAGTATTCACTGATAAACCACGCCATTCGTATCTGCGGCCGCCGGCCGCTATGAATGACCACAATACGGGCGAAGAGCCCACGGAGGGTATATATGGCACGCAAGATGGTTCCTCATGACGGTAACAGCGCGGTCGCGCACGTCGCGCACGCGACAAACGAGGTGATCGCGATCTACCCGATCACGCCCTCATCTCCCATGGGAGAGATATCCGACGTCAAATCGGCGGCGGGGCAGAAGAATATATGGGGGACGGTCCCCAAAGTTGCCGAACTGCAGTCGGAAGGCGGCGCCGCGGGCGCTGTACACGGCGCGCTCGCGACCGGGGCGCTGACGACGACCTTCACGGCGTCGCAGGGATTGCTCCTCATGATCCCGAACATGTACAAGATCGCCGGCGAGCTTACGCCGACCGTTTTCCATATTGCAGCCCGTTCGCTGGCATGCCAGGGGCTGTCGATCTTCGGCGACCATTCGGACGTAATGGCGTGCCGCCAGATCGGCTGGGCGATGCTTGCGTCGACCAATGTCCAGGAAGCGATGGATTTCGCCCTCGTCTCCCAGGCTGCGACGCTCGAGAGCCGAGTACCGTTCATCCACTTCTTCGAAGGTTTCAGGGTCTCCCACGAACTGCAGAAGATCGAAGAGCTCACTTTCGACGACATGCGCTCCATGCTCGACCAGAAAGCGATCGACGCGCACCGCAGCCGCGGCCTCTCGCCTGACAATCCGGTGATGAGGGGCACCGCGCAGAACCCCGACGTCTATTTCCAGGGGCGCGAGACTGTCAACAAGTACATCGACGCCTGTCCGGCGATCGTCCAGAAATGCTTCGACCGGTTCGCGAAGCTGACCGGCCGCCAGTATCACCTCTTTGACTATATCGGCGATCCGAACGCGGAAAAGGTCGTTATCGCGATGGGCTCGGGCTGCGAAGTGGCGCACGATACCATCGAGTGCCTCAACAAGCAGGGAGCGAAGCTCGGCCTCCTCAAGGTGCGTCTCTACCGGCCGTTCGACGTTGCGGCTTTTGCGAAGGCCCTCCCGAAGAGCGTCAAGAAGATCGCGGTGCTCGACAGGACCAAAGAGCCCGGTTCGCTCGGCGAGCCGCTTTACGAGGATATCCGCACCGCGGTGGGCGAGGCGATGCACCTCAAGCTCATGAGCAGTTATCCCGTCATCGTCGGCGGCCGTTTCGGCCTCGGCTCGGCCGAGTTCACCCCGGGGATGGTCAAGGCGGTTTACGACAACCTCGATAAAGCGGAGCCGAAAAACCACTTTACCATCGGCATCGTCGACGACGTGACCAACACGAGCCTCCCGTACGATGACACGTTCAACGTCGGCGGCGACGTCTACCGCGCGATGTTCTACGGCCTCGGGTCGGACGGCACGGTCGGCGCCAATAAGAACACGATCAAGATCATCGGCGACCTGACCGACAACAAGACCCAGGGCTATTTCGAATACGATTCCAAAAAGGCGGGCGCGGTGACGGTGTCGCACCTGCGGTTCGGCAAGATACCGATCCGCAGACCGTACCTGATCTCTTCGGCTGATTTCCTCGCCTGCCACAACTTCTCGTTCCTCGAGAAGATGGACATGCTCAAGAACCTCAAGCCGGGCGGCATCTTCCTCCTGACGTCGCAGTACGACAAGAACACGGTGTGGCAGCACATTCCGGCGATGGTCCAGAAGCAGATCGTCGACAAGAAGATCAAGCTCTTCGTCATCGACGCGATCAAGATCGCCGAAGAGATCGGCCTCGGCGCCCGCATCAACACGATCATGCAGGTCGCCTTCTTCAAGATCTCGAAAGTGATCGACGACAAGCTCGCGATCGGCGCGATCAAGGATGCGATCAAGAAGACCTACGGCAAGAAAGGCGACAAGATCGTCGCGATGAACAACGCGGCGGTCGATCGCGGACAGTCAGAGGTGTTCGAGGTGAAGGTGCCGGCGGCGTTCACCGGCAAGGCTGAACCGATAAAGGCCGTGTCAGGCGACGCGCCGAAGTTCGTTAAAGAGGTCACTGCGACGATCATGAAGCGCGAAGGTACGTCGCTGAAGGTTTCCCAGATGCCGGCCGACGGCACCTGGCCGACCGGGACGACGCAGTACGAGAAGCGCAATATCGCGGTCAATATCCCGGTGTGGAACAAGGATACCTGCATCCAGTGCGGTCGCTGCTCGCTGGTATGCCCGCACGCGGCGATCAGGACCAAGGCGTATGACGCGAAATACCTCTCGGGCGCGCCCAAGACGTTCAAGTCGTGCGACGTGAAAGACAAGAATATGCCGGGGATGAAGTACACGATCCAGATCGCCGCCGAGGACTGCACCGGCTGCGGCACCTGCGTCTTCAACTGCCCGGCGAAGGCGAAAGAGGCGATCAAGATGGTACATCAGGAACCGCTCAGGGACCAGGAGCGCGAGAATTTCGCCTATTTCCTCAGCATCCCTGATACCGATCCCAAGCTCTTCGACCGCAACACGGTGAAGGGCAGCCAGTTCGTCAAGCCGCTCTTCGAGTTCTCGGGCGCCTGCGCGGGCTGCGGCGAGACGGCGTACGTGAAACTGCTGACGCAGCTCTTCGGCGACCGGGCGATCATCGCCAACGCCACCGGCTGTTCGTCGATCTACGGCGGCAACCTCCCGACGACGCCCTACTGCAAACGCGCCGACGGCAGGGGCCCGGCATGGAGCAACTCGCTCTTCGAAGACAACGCCGAGTACGCCTACGGTATGCGGCTGACCGTCGACAAGATGAACGAATACGCGCGCGAGCTCGCGCAGGGGATCGTCTCCTCGGCTGGTTGCGGCAAAGATCTTACCGGTTTGCTGCAGGATATCCTGAACGCCAAACAGGCAACGCAGGCGGAGATCGAGGCGCAGCGCGAACGCGTCGCAAAGGCGAAGACGATGCTTGCCGGCTGTACGTGCGTTTCTTGCCAGGAACTCGCCAAGATCGCCGATTATTTCGTAAAGAAGTCGGTTTGGGCGGTCGGCGGCGACGGATGGGCGTACGACATCGGGTACGGCGGTCTTGACCATGTGCTGGCAACGGGGGCGAACGTGAAGATCCTCGTCCTCGACACTGAGGTCTATTCCAACACCGGCGGCCAGGCGTCGAAGTCGACCCCGAAGGGAGCCGTCGCGCAGTTCGCGGCAGGCGGTAAGGCGATGCCGAAGAAGGACATGGCGCTGATAGCGATGAGCTACGGATACGTCTATGTGGCCAAGATCGCGATGGGTGCCGATCAGAACCAGGTAGTGAAGGCGTTCGTCGAGGCGGAAGCGTATGACGGCCCGGCGATCATCCTCGCGTACGCGAGCTGTATCGCTCATGGCATCGAAATGGAGAAGGGACTCGAGGAACAGAAGAAGGCCGTCATATCGGGTCACTTCCCGCTGCTTCGCTTCAATCCGGCGCTGAGAAAGGAAGGGAAGAACCCCTTTATCCTGGACAGCAAGGAGCCGACGATCACGATCGAGGAGTACGAGTCGACGGAGAACAGGTTCAACCAGCTTAAGAAGATCGATCCGGAAACGGCGAAACAGCTGGCGTTAGAGGCGCAAAAAGAGGCGAAGTTCCGCTTCAACATGTACAAGCAGCTCGCCGCCATGAACTGTGCCGACAGCGTCCAGGGCGTCGCGGTGAGCGCGGATGCAAAGCCTGTCGCCAATTAGGGGCGGCAGCCGGTGCGATAATAGAGGTGCGATAATAGAGAAAACATATTGCGTAAAAGGTTGTTTTTTACTACCCTTTAGCGCGAAATTCGTACCATAAGAATAATATCGTCATTCCTCGGTAGCTCAATGGTGGAGCAAGCGGCTGTTAACCGCTAGGTTGCTGGTTCGAGCCCAGCCCGAGGAGAAATTGCAAAATAGGCTCTGACAAGTACTTATGTCGGAGCCTATTTTGTTTTCACAGGATCCCGTCCGCGCGGCGCTGCTCTATCTGTTGCGATATTTGCGAGAACACGAGACGGCCCGGCATCTTTGCGGTTTTCGTTTCGGTGCGTTCAGCAGCAATCTCAAGATGCTCTCCCCTGGTTCGTTGATCTGCGATTCCGGTAATATTGTGTTGACATGAATATCGTTATATCGTAATATATGGATAATACGATATAGGAGACGCGCCATGATAGCTGATTACGCGAAAGAGAGCAGGATGCTGAAAGCCCTTGCCCACCCTGTCCGGTTACGGATGGTGGAGGGCCTGCTCGGCCGCGAGTGCAACGTCGACAAGATGGTGAAGGCCCTCAAGCTGCCTCAATCGACGGTCTCGCAGCACCTCGCCGTACTCAGGGAGCGGGGGATCGTTCATCAGAGGAAAGAGGGCGTGCGGACCTGCTATCGCGTGGTCGATCCCCGGGTCGCGGCGTTTATAAAGGTCTTAACGAAGTAACGTTCGAGAAGCGACCCAGGCTGCGTCGAGAAGATAGCGGAGATCATCGATAAAGTTTAGCTTCCTTGAAAAGGGTGTCTGTATGAAAATAGTTATCGGGGTCTTCGCCGGCGCCGCCATAGGATTTGCTGTAGGATATTTCGGGAAGTGTCAGTCGGGCATGTGCCCTTTGACGTCAAATCCGTGGATAAGCGCGACTTTGGGGGCGCTCTTCGGCCTCATGCTTACGGCGGCAAAATAAGCATGCTGATTCAGGATAATCCTGTCCGGCGATGCGCGAAGAGAACGGTGTCTGTTATTCGTTCGGTGACAAGAATATCACGGGACTGCTTTCCTCTATGCGCAGGCGCCGGAATGAACAGCAGGTGTAAGGAGGGGCTATGAGGCTGATGAAGATCGGGTACTTTGCCGTCGCGGCGCTGCTCTGCGGCCATGCGCTCGCCTATGCGGATGCCGCGCAGGAAGCGGCGGCGGCCCGTCTCACATTTGCGGAGTGCCATAAGAAGGTCCTGGCATATTATCCGGTCCTCAAAAGGCAGAACGCGCAGGTCGACGTGGCCGTTGCGGAGCGGCTTCAGGCGTTCTCGGAGTTCCTGCCGGGCGTCAGGGGAGTGAGCTCGGTCACCACCGGCGACGACCCGGTCTATGTCTTCGGCTCTCTCCTCAAGCAGGCGTCGTTCACGCAGGAGAGTTTCAACGTCAACACGCTGAACTATCCCCGCCACAGGACGAATTTCAATTTCGGCCTGCAGGGAGAGCTGTCGCTCTTCAACGCGTTCCAGACTATCACACGGCTGCGTTCCGCCGAGTGCATGATCGCTTCCGCGGAACAGGAAGCCGCGTATATGAAGATGGAGGCGTCGCTCCTGGCGACCGAGGCGTATCTCAATGTCCTCCTGTCCGAGAAGATATACGCGCTGCTCGAACGGGTGGCGCGCGACTCGGAAAGCGATATCGCGCAGGCAAAAGAGCTGAAAGAGAAGGGGGTCGTCCTTGGCGCCGATTATTTCGCGGCGCGGCTGATCATGGGCGGGATAACCCAGATGAAGCACCATTACGATGCGCAGCGCAGCATCGCGCGGGCCCTCCTGAACATCCTGATGGGCGAGGACCCGCTCAAAGAGTATGCCATAGACGGGGATCTGGACTTCGACCTGCGCGAAGGGCGGTCGCTCCAGGACTGGGTCTCGGCCGCCCTCAAGACGCGGGGGGATCTCGCCGCGATGCGCGCGACGATACGCGCTCAGGAAGAACAGCTCTTCGGAGAGAAGACGTCGTTCCTGCCGCGCGTGGCCGCGTTCGGCGGCCTTGAAGAAAATACCGAGAACTGGCGGTGGGGCGGCAACAGCTATACGATGGGGATCAGAGGGAGCATGGATATCTTCGATCCCTCGCTCTTCCCGCGTGTCAAAAAGGCGAAAGAGACACTGCGCGTGCTCCGATATCAGGAAGGGATCCTGCGGGACTCGATAACGCGCTCGCTGACCGAGGAGCAGTCGCGGTACCGGACCGTGTGCGAAAACCTGCCGGTCGCCGCCGAGATGCTCGGCGACGCCGGCCAGGCGGTGAGCATGACGCTGCCGCTGTATCAGGAGGGACGGAAATCGATCGCCGACCTTCTGGAGATGCGCCGGGCGCTTCTCGACACGAGCATCGCGAGAGATCAGCTCATGCTTTCGTCGGAGACCGCGTACGCGCGGCTGTTGTTCCTGTCGGGCGCGCTCGACGAGCGCAAGGTCGATGAGATCGCGGAACGGATCAAGAGAAAGAAAAGCGGCGTAAAGTGACGCAGAGGGGCGCAGGCAGCGCGCCCCTGCTGAACGTTCCCAGGCAAGGAGAGCAGGATATGCATGACCATCATTCGGACTGGATCGGACGGTCGGTCAGGACGTTCGCGCAGTCGAAACTGACGCCGCTTATCATTATCGCCTCGATGCTGATCGGCGTCTTCGCGGTGATCAACCTACCCCGGGAGGAGGAACCGCAGATAAACGTCCCGATGTTCGACATCGCCGTCTCGTTCCCCGGGGCGAGCGCCCGTGAGATCGAGCAGCGGATCGTCAATCTCGGCGAGCGGAAACTGTGGGAGATCCCCGGCGTCGAATACATCTATTCGACCGCGGAGCCGAACCGCGCCTTCTTCATCGTCCGGTTCCGCGTCGGCGAGGATATCGAGAAAAGCCTGATAAAGCTCTACACCAAGGTTTATTCCAATCTCGATTTCATGCCGCAGGGGGCGTCCCAGCCGCTCATCAAGGCGAGGTCGATCGACGACGTGCCGGTCATGTCGCTGACGTTCCACAGCGGGAAGATGGGCCCGCTGGAGCTCCGCAGGGCGGTCGCGCGGCTCCGGCAGGAGATCAGCGCGGTTCCCGACGTCTCCGAAACGACGGTTACCGGAGGGAGAAAACGCGAGTTCCATGTCTTCTTCGACGAGGCGAAGCTGAAAGAGCGGTTCCAGACGCCGCTGGAGATCGCGCAGATCATCAAGGGCGCGAACGTGCGCCTGCCTGCCGACCACCTCGACGGGAAGGACAAGCTGGCCGCGATCGAGACCGACGCCTTCTTCCGTTCGAAGGCCGACCTCGAGAACCTCGTGATCGGCGTGAGCAAGGGGAAGAGCGTTTTCCTGAAAGATGTCGCCGCGGTGATCGACGGCCCGGACGAAGACGAGCGGTACGTGAATGTCCGCTTCGGCGCCGGTTCCGACGCGCAGGCGAAAGGGCCGTTCGACGCCGTGACGCTATCGATCTCCAAGCGGCGCGGGACGAACGCGTCGGCGCTCTGCGAGAATATCCTGAAAAAGGTCGAGGCGCTCAAGGGGAAGGCGATCCCGGAAGAGCTGGCGATGACGGTGACCCGCGATTACGGCGAGACCGCGTCGGAAAAATCCAACGAGCTGCTCTACCACATGGCGATCGCCGTGATCGGCGTCTCCATCCTGATCGCGCTCTCGCTCGGTATCCGCGAGTCGGGCGTGGTCGCCGTGGCGATCCCGATGACGCTCTCGCTGACGCTGGCGACGTTCTATTTCCTGGGCTTCACGCTTAACCGCATTACCCTTTTCGCGCTCATCTTCTCGATCGGCATCCTTGTCGACGACCCGATCGTCGACGTCGAGAATATCGTGCGGCACCTGCGGATGCCCGCGAACAAGGGCCGTCCGCTCCTGGACGTGACGATCGAGGCGGTCAACGAGGTGCGGAGCCCGCTCATCCTGGCGACGCTCACCGTGATCGCCGCCATCCTGCCGATGGCGTTCGTCCGAGGCCTGATGGGGCCCTACATGCGCCCGATCCCGATCGGGTCGAGCGCCGCGATGATCTTCTCGATGGTCGTGGCGTTCATCGCGACGCCATGGACGGCCTACCGGATCCTCGGCAAGGCCTTCGTGAAGGGAAAGCTCAAAGGGCACGGCGAAGGCGAGCGGGAAGACCTCCTGACGCGCATCTACCGCTCTTTCATGAAGCCGCTCATCTACCACCGGTGGCTGCGTGCCGTTTTCTTCATTATCCTCGGCTCCATGCTTGTCGCGGCCTGCGTCCTCGTGCCGCTCAAGCTGGTAAAGGTCAAGATGCTGCCGTTCGACAACAAGAACGAATTCCAGGTGATCCTCAATATGCCGGAAGGGACGCCGGTCGATAAGACCAAGGAAGTCATCGAAGAGATGGCGCAGTACCTGGCGGCGGTCCCCGAGGTGACCGACATCGAGATGTACGTTGGCGCGCCGGCCCCGTACAACTTCAACGGCCTGGTCCGTCATTATTTCCTGAGGGAGAACCCGAACCAGGCCGACCTGCAGGTGAACCTGGTCGGGAAGGACAAGCGGAAACGCCAGAGTCACGATATCGCCAAGAGCGTCCGGCAGCATATCAACGGCATCGCGCATAAGGCGGGCGCTCATGTGCAGGTCGCCGAGGTGCCGCCCGGGCCGCCGGTCCTCTCGACGCTCGTTTTCGAGGTCTACGGCCCGACGGCGGAAGGGCAATTGGAGCTCGCGCATAATATCGAGAAGCTTCTTTCCGTGACGAACGGTGTCGGCGATATCGACACCTATGTCCAGACCGACCAGCCGCTCACGCGCCTGAAGATCGACACGGAGAAGGCCTCGCTGAACGGCATCGACGTGTCGTCGATCGCCCGGACGGTGTCGACGTCGCTTGCGGGCAACGTCATCGACCTCGCGCACCTGCCGGAAGAGTACGAGCAGGTCGGCATAAACCTCCGCCTGCCCAGGGAAAAGCGCGCCGATATGCAGGCGCTCCTGGACACGCACCTCCTGTCCCGCTTCGGCAACATGATCCCGCTCAGGGACCTCACGACGGAAGAGCCGCGGACGCAGGACAAGGCGATCCATCACAAGAACCTCATGCGCGTATCGTATGTCATCGCCGATGTGCAGGGGGACCTGGAAAGCCCCGTCTATGCGATATTAAACCTGCAAAGCAAGATAGACGAGCTCGCGCTCCCCGGGAAGGCAAAAGGGGCCGGCGTGAAGATCTCCCAGCTCTATACCCATCAGCCGCAGACATCGGAAGAATGGTCGATGAAGTGGGACGGCGAATGGCACATCACCTACGAGGTGTTCCGCGACCTCGGCCTGGCCTTCGCCGCCGTGCTCATCCTTATCTATATACTTGTCGTCGGCTGGTTCCAGTCGTTCAAGACGCCGCTGATCATCATGACGCCGATACCGCTGACGCTGGTCGGGATACTTCCCGCGCACTGGATGACCGACATGTTCTTTACCGCGACCTCGATGATCGGGATGATCGCCGGCGCGGGGATCGTGGTGCGCAACGCGATCATCCTCGTCGATTTCATCGAGCTGCGCCTGGCGGAGGGGATGCCGCTCGAAGAGGCGGTGATAGACGCCGGCGCAAAGCGGTTCAGGCCGATGCTCCTGACGGCGGCCGCGGTGATCGTCGGGTCGGCGGTCATACTGTTCGACCCGATATTCCAGGGGCTGGCGCTGTCGCTCATGGCCGGCGAGATCGCCTCGACGCTGTTGTCTCGGACGTCGGTGCCGGTGATCTATTACATGATGATGAAAAAAAGAGGCAACAAGTAACCGGTTCCTTATAGAAAGGAGGTAGCCATGAAGATGGTGTCGCGGAAAAAGTACATGCTTCGTCCGTGCGCGCACTGCAAGAGCGGGTGCCAAACGGGGTCCCGGGCACGACGTTAAACTGCCCGTCAAAACAGGGTCAGGAGGCAAGCGGCCAGGGCAGGGATGCCTGCCGCATGCCTCCTGATCATTACTCGATGAGAAAAGCCCGTTTGGTGCTCGAACGCTGGATACGTCTTATCGCCGGGACCCCGGGCGGCACGTTGAAATACCAATGACAAACGGGAGGCGGCACTCATGAAAGAAAAAACTCTCACCGGCGCGCAGCTCCTCGTCAAATGCCTTGAAAAGAACGGCGTCAAGATGGCCTTCGGCATTCCGGGGGCGAAGATCGACGCGGTGTTCGACGCCCTCGTCGGCTCGTCGATCAGGCTCATCCTCTGCCGCCACGAGCAGAACGCCGCCTTCATGGCGGCGGCCCACGGCAGGATGACCGGCGAGCCCGGCGTCGTCATCGTCACCTCCGGCCCCGGCGTCGCCAACCTGGTGACGGGCCTCCTCACCGCGACCACCGAGGGCGACCCCGTCGTCGCCATCGGCGGCTGCGTCCCGCGCAACATGCTCCTCAAGAGCACGCACCAGAACGCCGACAACGTCCACATCATGTCCGGGGTCACCAAGAGCAGCATCCTGGTGACCAGCGAGGACAACATTCCCGAAGCGATCGAGAACAGCTTCCGGATCGCCTGCGAGCCGCGGCGCGGCGCCTGTTTCATCACGGTCCCGCAGGACGTCCTTACCAACAAGACGGAGGAGACACCGCTCCGCAAGTTCCGGGAGATAGAGTTCGGCCCCGCGTCGGACAGGGAGATCACCCGCGCGGCCGAGATCGTCAACAAGTCCGCCTGCCCGGTCCTCTTCCTCGGCGAAGAGGCGAGCGTGCCAAAGAATGCGAAAGCCGTGCGGAGTCTGTTGAAAAAACACCCCATCCCCGTCATCGCGACATACCAGGGCGCCGGCTGCGTCACGCGGGAGCTGGTCGACCGGTTCGTCGGCAGGGTCGGGCTTTTCCGCAACCAGCCCGGAGACAAGCTCCTCGACATGGCCGACGCGGTGGTCACCGTCGGGTTCAACGAGGCGGAATACGACCCCGAGGCGTGGAACGCCGCCAGGAAAAAGAAGATCGTCCACATCGATTACAAGCCGTCCCGTGTCCACTCGTGCTACGAGCCCGCGGTCGACGTCGTCGGCGACATCGACAGGAACATCGCCCGGCTGTCCGGCGCGCTCAAGGTGTCTCTGAGCCCGTCGGCCAAAGACGCCGTCAAACGCCTGCAAGCGGTCACCATGAAGTTCTTCAACTACGACCCTTCGTCGCCGCAGAGCGCCGCCAAGATGTTCGGCGACGCCGACGCGGAGTTCGCCCGGTTCATCCCGTCGTCGTACAAGAAGAACAGGATCCACCCGATGCAGTTCATCCACGCCTTCCGGTCGATGGTCACCGACGACGACATCATCGCCTGCGACATCGGCACCGTCTACATGTGGATGGCGCGGTGTTTCGTATTCTACCGGCCGCGGCACCTCCTCTTCAGCAACGGCCAGCAGACGCTGGGCGTCGCCCTGCCGTGGGCGATCGCGGCGAAGCTCGCCTTCCCGAAAAGAAGGGTCTTCTCGATTTCGGGCGACGGCGGGTTCCTCTTCTCGTCGATGGAACTCGAGACGGCGGTGAGAGAAAAGACCCCGGTCATTCACATTATATGGAGCGACGGCACCTACAACATGGTCGCCGAACAGCAGAAGATGAAGTACCAAAGGACGAGCGGCGTCGACCTCGGCCGCATCGACGTCGAGTCGTACGCCAGATCGTTCGGCGCCAAAGGGTACCGCTTAAAGACGATCAGCGACCTCGATCCCGTAATCAGGAAAGCGCTCAGGAACAGCGTCCCGTCGCTGATCGACATCCCGATCGATTACTCGCAGAACAAGGAAATGTTCATCTCCGCCCGCGATGCGCGGATCCAATAGAGCGCTCTGTCATTTTTTATGATATAATTTCATACGTATACTATAGGAGCACACCATGGCAGGCGGCGGTCTCTTCGAGAAATTTCTCGGATACGACGTCGGCATGGGGGCGGTGAGACGGCATGCCCGAAGACCGGCGAGGTCGAGGGAAGCGGGGATCTGAACCAGAGGGTGCTTAACAAAAGAAAGGAGGGCACCATGTTCAGGAATATCAGTCTTGTTGCGCTCGCGATATTAGTGTCCGCGGGGTTTGCGCTGGCCGAAGGTAACGTGGCTGAAACAAAGGCCGCTGATCACGGAGGAAAGCCGTGGGTTGTCGACATCGAAAAGCTGACGACGGACAACGGGCAGTTCAGGTCAACATACTGGAGCGGGAAAGACATGCAGATGACGGTCATGTCGATAGTCCCCGGCGGTGAGATCGGCCTCGAGGCCCACCCCGAAGGTGACCAGTTCATCCGCGTGGAGGCAGGCGAAGCCCGTGTCGTTATGGGCGAGACAAAAGACGCCATGACCTTCGACGAAAAGGTCTCGGCCCATTGGGCGATATTCATTCCCGGCGGGTATTGGCATAACATCATCAATACGGGTAACGAGCCTCTGAAAGTCTATGTGATCTACGCCCCGCCCCAGCATGCGGCCGGCACGATCCATAAAACCTTCGAAGAGGCCGAAGCCGCGCATAAGCACTGATATGGGCGCTCGATACCTTAGGATGGGCTGGCGCATGAAAGACGCCCGTCGTACGGCGGTTCGCCTTCACTAACCCCAAAAGGGCCTGCGCATGACAGAATACGAAAAAATGATCGCGGGCCAGCTGTATGATCCGAGCGAACCGTCGCTCGTAAAGATGCGCGCCGGCGCCCGGGCCCTGCTCAATGAGTTAAACCATTCGCCCATGGCGGTCGGCGGGGAACAGCAGATCGCCCTCTGCGGGGAACTGTTCGGCGCCGCCGGCGCCCGCCTGTGGCTGCAGCCGCCTTTCTACTGCGATTACGGCGTCAACATCCTGCTCGGCGACAATGTCATGGTGAACTTCAACTGCGTGATCTTAGACGTTGCCAGGGTGACGATAGGGGACTCGGTCCTCATCGGCCCCGGCGTCCAGATCTACGCGGCGGCCCACCCTCTGGACTGGAAACAAAGGGCCACAGGGGTCGAATTCGGCAAGCCCGTCACGATCGGCAATAACGTGTGGATCGGCGGCAGCGCCGTCATCTGTCCCGGCGTCACTATCGGGGACCGGAGCGTTGTCGGTGCGGGGGCAGTGGTGACGAAAGACGTTCCGGAAGGCGTCCTGGTCGCGGGCAACCCCGCCGGGGCCATCAGAAAGCTCTAATATGCCCTATCAGCCGATAATGAGGACTGACCCTAAAGTGCAATAATCCCCCAAACAGGTTAAAATAAACCCACAACCCTATGGCAAAACTCACCATCACCCACCTCTCCGGCCACAAGAACATCCTCGCCTCCATCGGCTCGGTGGAGAACGTCATCAAGGGCGTCGTCCCGGACGAGCTCAAGAACAGGCGCTTCTTCGCCTCAAAGGTGAAATACGGCTTCGAGCTTGGCTCGCCGCAGGACATCTACACGATGGGGGAGTGCGTCATCCTGAACGACCTCATCTACGCCAACCGCACCGACGACACGCGCACCGACCGCGACCCCCTCATGTGGGGGCACGAGTTCGTCACCTCGGGGATCCTGCTCATCCCGCGCGACACCCGGCCCAACTACGCGGTGGAGTACGTCTCCCTGGAGGGCGGCCCGGCGCTGCGCGACATCTATGCGAAGATCTACGCGAAGATCAAAAAACCGTTCGCTATCGCCGGCTGCGCCGAGCTGTCGGACCTGCGTGCGACGGCGATCACCGCGCCCCCGATCAACCGCGAGAACATCTTCAGCCACAAGGAGCGGTATTACGCGGAACGGGAAAAGAACGAGAAGGACCAGAGCATCGCCTTCGTCGGCGTCGCCGCGCACCTGGGCGAGCCCGGCCACCGGGAGATCGCCGGCAAGCTGCACCGGGTCCTCTACCGCAACCCCTTCAACAAACAGCCCGACACCCTCACCGACCACACCCACGCCGTCATCCTCGACCGCCCGATCATCACCATCCCCGGCATCAAGCCCCACAACGTCAAAGACATGGTCCACCTGATGGACGACTCCGTCGTGCGGTATGTCAGGATGGAGGTGTATGTGATCGAGGATATTGTCGAGTATGTTGAGGAAATATAGAATAGGAGCGAAACAATTATTGAGTAACTGATGTAAAGAACGTGGAAAGGAGTGCTGCATGCCCACCAAAACCCCCAAGACGACAAAGACCACGCCGGTGACGGATTCACTCTCCGGGACCAAGCGTTCCGAGATAACCTATAAGAAGGACGCGCGCGTCACCAGCCTGTACGAACTCCTGGCGCGTACTGAGGACACCATCCGCGAGCTTACCCGCACCATGGCCGAGCTGCCGATGAGCCGCCATATGGATGTCGGCGGAAAGATGAAGCTGACCGAGAAAGAGAAGATCATCAAGCAGGAGCTGGCGGCGGCAAGGGCGAGGGCGGAGAGGTTGATGAGGATTATTGAGAAGCAATAGGGTTCTGCTTTGAGATTGCTTCGCCCCGCTGATCGCGGGTCGCGCAATGACGGATTATTCATATGGCAGGCGATCTGTTCGATGACTTTATCGAGTACGACGTCGGGATGGGCGGGGGAGAGGCGGAATGCCCGCATTGCGGCGCCAAGGTCCCCTACAGCGTCCTCCTGGACGACGAGGTCGAGTGCCCGGAGTGCGGGAAGAAGTTTAAGGTGAAGTGAAGAGGGCGGGGAAGACAGGTAGAGGATGACCGGCTATGAACGATCGCTATACGATCCGCGAAATGATCAAAGAAGAGGTTGCGCGTATTGCCGTGAAATGGGCGGAGCTGGAGGGCTGGAACCCGGGTCTGCATGACGCCGGTTGTTTTTACGCCGCCGACCCGCACGGTTTCTTCGTCGGCGAGCTTGACGGCCGGCCGGTCGGCTGTGTCTCGGCGGTCCGCTACGACGACAGGTTCGGGTTCCTTGGTTTTTATATCGTGGCGCCCGAATACCGGGGCAGGGGGTTCGGCCTGCGGCTGTTCAACGAGGCGCTGAGATATATGGGCGCGAGGAACTGCGGCGGCGACGGCGTGCTGGCGCGGATCGAGGACTACAGGAAACTGGGGTTCAAGCCGGCGTACAAGAACAGGAGATACCAGGGGCGCGGCGCGGGCGGGAGGAAGATCGACACCGCGCTGGAGGATATCGCGGCGGCCGATTTCAAACGTCTTGCCGCGTACGACGGCCTGATATTCCCCGCGAAACGGCACGCCTTCCTGAAATGCTGGATCAGCCAGCCGGATGCGAAAGGATATGTCATGTCATCCGGCCGCGCGGTCTCGGGATGCGGCGTGGTGCGGCGCTGCTGCAGGGGGCACAAGATCGGGCCGCTGTTCGCCGACGGCCCCGCGGCGGCCGAAAAGATCTTCGACGCGCTCGTCTCGTCGATCCCCGCCGGCGAAGAGCTGTTCTTCGATGCGCCCGAGGCGAACCCCGCCGCGATCGCCCTGGCGGAACGGAACGGCATGCGCGTCGTGTTCGAGACCATGCGGATCTATTCCTCCGCCGCCCCCGCCGTCCCCATGGAAAAGGTCTTCGGCGTCACGAGTTTTGAGCTGGGGTGACGGGCCTCTCATCTTTCTCGCTTGTCCCCCGCCGGCATATTATAAATATGTTATGCCGATCCTCTTTAGTTTAATGGCGCGACAGGCAAGGGCGAACTATGGCCGACAGCAACCAGTGGAACCCGTGGCACGGATGCCGCAGGATCAGCGCGGGGTGCGCGCATTGCTATATCTTCAAGATGGATGCGCAGTACGGCCGCGACACGTCGAAGATCGCGCAGACGCGGTCGTTCGGTCTCCCCCTGCAGAAAAATAGGCGCGGCGAGTACAAGCTGCGGACCGACGACTACGTCTACACCTGCTTCTCGTCCGATTTCTTCATCGAGGAGGCGGACCGGTGGCGGCCGGAGGCGTGGGAGATGATGAGGATCCGCGGCGACCTGCGTTTCTTTATCATCACGAAGCGGATCCACCGGTTCATTGAGTGCCTGCCCGCGGACTGGGGTGACGGCTGGGACAACGTGACGATCTGCAGTACCGTCGAGAACCAGGCGATGGCCGGCTACCGCCTGCCGATATTCGCATCGTGCCCGGTCAAACATAAAGAGATCATCTGCGAGCCCCTGCTGGAGAAGGTGGACCTGTCCCGCTGGCTGAACGGCATCGAAGGAGTGACCGCCGGCGGCGAATCGGGCCCCGGCGCGCGTCCGTGCCATTACGAGTGGGTGGCGGAACTGCGCGAGCAGTGCCTGCGCGCCGACCCGAAGGTCCCGTTCTGGTTCAAACAGACCGGCGCGCGTTTCGTGAAAGACGGCAAGGCCGTGTACGTGCCGAGAAGGATGCAGTTCGCTGAGGCAGAAAAATGCCGGCTGGATGTGGAGTGAGCGGGCGCGCCTAGCATCGAGAAGAACAGTATGCATCCGGCCCCTGACGGCGTATGATTAAGGAACGATGCAGCGATATTTCTTTAATAAACAAAAGGAGGCGGTCATGCATGTTCGACGGATAGTTTTATCGGCAGCTGCGTTGCTTATGTGTCTGTGCGCATATCGGGCGAACGGTGCGGCAGAGGAGGCCGGCGATGCCAGGCCGCTTGCGGAGACGAAGAAGGTGCTCGTCGCCTATTTTTCCCACACCGGCAACACCCGCGTCGTCGCCGAGCAGATCCATCAGGCCGCGGGCGGCGACATTTTCGAGATCCTGAGCGAAAAGCCCTATCCGGCGGATTACAACGCCTGCGTCGAACAGGCGCGGCAGGAACTCGATTCCGGTTACCTGCCGCCGTTAAAAACAAAGATCGAGGATATCAGGCCGTATGACCTGATCTTCATCGGCTACCCTAACTGGTGGAGCACGTTCCCCGCGCCGGTGAGGGCATTCCTGTCGGAGAACGACCTTTCGGGGAAGACCGTTGTGCCGTTCTGCACGCACGGCGGCGGCGGGATGGGGCGGAGCGTCACGGACATCTCGAAACTGTGCCCCAACTCACCCATGCTGGAAGGCATCGCGATCCCGGGAAGCGACGTGCGGAACGCGCAGGATACGGTGCGCGAATGGCTGCGCAGGAACAGGATCACGAAATAAATATGGGGAGCGGCGGTGTCATGCCATCATCCGAACAGACATACGAGAACCGGACGTTCAAGGGGACGGACCCTTTCGGCGGGGAGGCCCTGCGCAGGGAATTCTCCGGCTGTACGTTCAAGGAATGCGATCTGCGCGAAAAGAGGATCGCGGTGGCGGTTTTCTCCGACTGCACGTTCCGCGATTGCGACCTGTCCAACGCCGTCATCAGCGGCTGTTCGTTCCGCTGCGTTGCCTTCGAGGGATGCAAGCTGGTCGGCGTGGCGTTTGCCAAGGTGAACCACCTCCTGCTGGAGTGGACGTTCAACAAGTGCAAGCTGGAGCTGTGCAGCTTCGAAGGGCTGAAGATGCGGGGCACGAGGTTCGCCGGGTGCGTCCTGCAGGAGGTGGACTTTACCGGCGCCGACCTCACCGGTGCGGATTTCACCGGCTCAGACCTGCGGCAGACCAGGTTCCATCGGACCATATTGGAGAAAGCCGACTTTACGCAGGCGGCCCGCTACTATATCGATCCCGCGGAGAACAGGCTGAAAGGCGCGAGGTTCTCGTACCCCGGCGTCCTGTCGCTCCTGGCACCGTTCGGGGTCAAGGTGGAGTGAGGGGGCGCGATGCCGATAGTCGAGCCTGCCATCCGCAGCGGGGTTCGGCGGAGGCCGGAGTTCTTGAGAGGATATGGGTCACAGGGGCCATGGGCGCATCTTAGTCATGCAAAGCGTGCCGCATGTGCTATCTATGGTCTGGTCTGTTAAGAGGGAGTCGGCATGGAGAAGAACGTTAAGAAGTTCGTTACGCGGGACGGGTTGATCGTTCTCTGCATATTTGTTGCGGTATTTTCGATAGGTTTCTGAACACCCCAAGAGCATCTTCGGTATCGGTCTGATCGTCCTATTCATTCTTCTCTTCTACGTCCCGCAGATGATTTGTTGGATGTATAGTCTTCACTGCCTGGCTTGACCGCAAATTTAAACAGGCCTCCCCCCGCGTGGTCCGGACCGATCCGGAGCATTTCATGATCGTGACTGTCTCGGAACGCAGCGCCAAGTTTTTAAGGCCGAAAGACGCAGCCGCAGGCCTGTTTTCTAACCAGCTTGTATTGCCAGTCTTAGAGTGACTGTAAGAAATCGTCTTTTACCCATACTCGGCACGCTAATTGCGTTTATCTTAAGGACTAACCATTTCCTATAACAAAAAAAGGGGGACAGATATGAGTGATGGCAAGAACGGTAAGGGATGGCGTGTAACGTGTTTCGTGACCGTGCGGCTGATCGTGATGATCTTCATCGCCGATACGGTCTGCGCGATGAACGCGCGCACGGTCGGCATGCCGTGGAACGCGAAACAGCAGGATGCCCTCAAGATATTGCTGTCGATGCGGGAGAGCTACAAAGACATCGACGGCTACACCGCCGTCATGGTGAAAGGCGAGCCGCAGGCGGGGAAAAGCAACGCGTCGCAGAAGATATTCGTGAAGTTCAAGAAACCGTTCAAGGTCTACATGAAATGGATCGGCGACAAGCATGCCGGACGGGAAGTCCTCTACGTGCAGGGAGAAAACAATGACAATCTTTTTGCGAAGCCCGACGGGTTCCTGGGGAACATCCTCCGGATGGTCAAGCTCCCGAGCACGCACCGCAGCGACGGGTCGCGGCACACGGTGAAGGACGTCGGGATCGGGAAGCTTGTCGAAAGCATCCTCGATATCACGTTGCAGGCTAAGAGGAAGAACGACCTTAACCTGGTCTGCAACGGCGTCGTCGTCCGCAACGGCAGGAAGGCGTACGAGATCGAGCGTTTCCTGCCGCAGGACAAGGACTGCTACGAGTATAAACGTGTCGTCATGTATGTCGACACGGCGACGAAACTGCCGCTTGAGGTGTATGCCTACGGCAAAGACGGAAAACTAAAAGAATTCTGCGTCTACCAGGACATCACGCTCAACCCGTCCCTGAAAGACACCGAATTCACCGTCAATAACAAGGAGTATGGGTTCAGGTATCTGTAAGCCATATCGACTGTCCGGCAACCTGTTGCAGAGGGGAGGCATGATCAATGTCTCCCCTCTTTTTTTGTGTGCGCCCGTCAGGGCGCGGCCCGATCGGATCGGCGCGTGTTTGCCGCCGGTATTTCCAATCTGTTGCCCCTGACGGAATGGCTGCACATTTTTAAACCGTATTGGGTACAATAGATGTATAATATCAAACATACATGATGTGCACGGTCAACTGACCGGGGTGGAACGCTCCGGGAAATATGCTCAGATGCGTGAGTGCGCTATGAATAAAACCGGTTGTATCCTTGCCGCACTGCTATTTTGCCTGCCTGCGCTGGCGCATGGCGCCCCTCAGAAAGATGATCATACAGACAAGGAGATCGTCCTGTATAACTGGAAGGAATATACGGACAGATCGGTCCTTGATGATTTCGAGAAACAATACGGTATCAAGGTTATATTGAAAGAGTTCGAGACCGGCGACATGATGATCTCCGAGGTCCAGTCGGACCCCGGGAAGTATGACGTGATGGTCGCGACGGACACCGTCCTTGTTTTGAAACAGTTACGGCTTCTTGCGGAACTGGACTTGTCGAAGATCCCGAATAGCAAATACATCAAGGAGAAATTCAGGACGCGGCCGGTTGATCCCGAAAATCTCTATTCGATAGCGGGGCCTCTTTGGGGGACGTCGGGGCTTGTGATCAACACCGATTATGTGCCCGCGAGCACCGATAGTTGGGCCGTCCTGTGGGACCCGCGATACCGTGGCAAGATCGCGCTCATGGACGAGTACATGGATGCGATGATCCCCGTATTGAAACGTTCGGGGCTCTCTCTCAATACGGTCGACCCGAAAGGGCTTCAGATCGCCGAAGAGAACGCGCGGAAGCTGCGGGATAACGAAGTGCAGTTCGGGGAGACGCTCGGCAACCTGGAAAAGGTCATGCGTGGGGACCTGTGGATCGCCCAAGCGTATAGCGGCGATGTGTTTTACAAGGCGGCCGGCCGGCGGAACATCAAGTATATCCTCCCCAAAGAGGGGTTTAATATATACGTCGATACGCTCGTGATCAGCGTTGATAGCAAGAATAAAGAAGCGGCGCATCAGCTGATCAATTTTCTCCTGGAGCCCCGGAACGCCGCGCGGGCCGCCGCCACGTTCTCGTACCCGCCGGTCGTGGAGGCCGGCGCCTTTCTCGAGAAGGAATTCCTGGATAATCCGGTCATTTACCCGCCGGCTGACGTGTTGGGGCGTGGCGAGTTCTATAAGGATATCGGAAAGGCGGAAAACGAGTATGTGAGGATTTTTAGCATGATGAAGCAAAAGAGGAAGGAGATCGTGTTGTATAACTGGAACAATTATACCGATAGATCCCTCCTTGAGGAATTCGAGCGGAAATTTGGGATAGCGGTCGTTTTGAACGAATACAAGACGAGGGACATGATGCTCTCCGAGGTCCAGTCCGATCCCGGGAAATACGATGTGATCGTCGCCACCGATGTGACCGTCCCGCTGTTGATCCAGTACCGGCTCCTCGCGGAATTGGATATGGCCAAGATCCCGAACGTCGCATACATCAAGAATGCCTTCCGGAAACTCCCGTTTGACCCGAAGAACAAGTATTCGGTGACGGGCGCGCTCTGGGCGACGACGGGGCTGGTGATCAACACCAATTTCGTGCCCCCGGACAGCGATAGCTGGAATATGCTTTGGGACAAGAGATACAAAGGCAAGATCGCGCTGCTGGGTGAATACCGTGAGGCGATGACGGCGGTGCTGAAACGGTCGCGCCTCTCCCTGAATACGGCCGATGCCGGCGACTTGAAGATCGCCCAGGAGAATGCGCGGTTATTGAAGGAAAACGGCGTCCGGTTCGGGGATACGCTTCAGAATATAGAGAAGGTGAAGCGCGGCGAGCTCTGGATCGCTCAGGCATACAACGGTGATGTGCTGTCGCGGACGAGAGGCAGAAAGGATCTCGTCTATGTGTTGCCCAAAGAAGGATTCTCCATAAACGTCGACAATTTTGTCATCTCCGCCGACAGCAAGAATAAGGATGCGGCGCATCAGCTGATCAATTTCTTCCTCGAGCCCCGGAACGCCGCGCGGGCCGCCATGATGTTCTCGTATCCCCCGGCCGTCGAGGCGGAGGCCTTTATCGATAAGCAGTTCTTGAACGATCAGGCGATATACCCATCGCCTGAAGCGTTGCAGCGGGGGGAGATTTTTACCGACCTGGGGCCGGCCGATAATCGCTATCATGAGATATTCAATATGCTCAAGCGCAGCGAAGAGGAGCGAAAGACTGATGAATAAGCCCCTGTCGCTCCGGGGAAGCCTGTATGTGCGCATCGGCGCCTCATTTCTTATTGTTGCGCTCGCGCCGCTTCTGGCCAGTTATTTCCTTTTCTCGTTTCAGGAATACGACAATACGCGCAATGTCATCACGCAGAATATGACGAATTTGATCGGCGAGCTTGGCGACATCGTGGAGGCCGAGCTCGTCAATTCGTTTAAACACGTACAGCTTCTTGCGGACAGCCGTATCATCCGCTCGGATGACATCTCGCTCGAGCAAAAAGCGCGGGAGATGCGGAAGATATACGACCTGTTCGACCTGTTCGACGATATCACCCTGCTTGATACTCACGGCGTCGTTTTGAGCTCCCTGAAATATGATTTCAGGGGGGATTGGCGGTATAAGAAGTGGTTTCGATCGGCCCTCGCCGGGAAACCGGCGGTCTCGCCGGTGCATGTCATCGCGAACCCGGCGAGGTTTGTGGTGATTGTGACCGTCCCGGTGTATGACGATGACGGTTCGGTCAAAGCGGTCCTTGCGGGGCGCGTGGATATGGGAAGGATATGGACGATCTGCGACAGAGTGAGGATCGGCGAATCGGGGTTTGTCTTTATCACTGATACGAGCGGGAAGATCCTTGCGTTTCCGGACAAAGACCGGATGTTGTATAAGATAGCTCCCGAGTCTCTCCGGGAACGATTGTCTGCGGGAGAGTCCGGGACGGTCGAGTTCATGGGCGAACATAAGAACGAAAAGATATGTTTTTACAAGACCTTGCGGGGGAGCAAGCGGTACGCCGAGGACGACTGGCGGATCGGCGTGATACAGGACAGGCGTGAGGCATACGCCGTCGTCTATAGGATGTTCGGACAGATCCTCCTGATAGCGGCAGCGGGCATTATTGCGATCGTGATCATGTCATATGTTTTGAGCGCCAAGATTGTCCGGCCGATCAAGTCCCTTGTCCGCGCAACCGAAAAAGTCGCGCGCGGCGATCTCGTGGCCGAGGCGGGCATCCCCTCGGAAGATGAGATCGGCGAGCTGAACCGGGCGTTCAGCGCGATGGTCAACGACCTCAGGAAGACGACCGTTTCGCTCGACACCTTGCAGAAAGAGCAGCGGCGGTTCCGGGACGTGGCGATGAATACCGGCGACTGGGTGTGGGAGGTCGACGCTGAGGGGCGTTTTACCTACGCAAGCCATGTCCTTGAACATATCTTAGGCTATACGGCTGACGAGGTGGTGGGGAAAAGGTATTTCTATGACATGTCCCCGGCTGATGAGCGGGCGAGAATCAAAAATGAGATCCTGGCGCTTTTCGGCCAAAGACTGCCGTTCAAGCACTTGGTCAAACATATTGAGAGAAAAGACGGGACGGAAGTGATCCTCGAGATATCCGGTGTGCCTATCATCGATGCGGATGGCAGGCTCGTGGGGTATCGGGGCGTCAGCCGCGACATCACTGAGCGCATGAGAGCGGAAGAGTCGTTGAAAAAGGCGTATGGCGACCTCAAGCAGATGCAGCTCCAGCTGGTGCATTCGGCAAAGATGGCCGCCGTCGGGACGTTGGCCGCGGGAGTCGCCCATGAGATAAACAACCCTCTGTCGTTCGTGATGAGCAATCTCTATTCGCTGAAGGGATACCTGGTAAAATACGAATCCTTTGTAAAGAGCATCTCTGCGGCGTCACATGCGATCGGAAAATCAGAAGAATTGCAGAAACTCATACAAGAGTTGGACATACCATACATCCTGGACGATTGGCCGCATCTCATCAGCCAGACCATGGATGGCGCCGAACGGATCAAGAATATCGTCGAGGGGTTGAAGAGTTTTGCGCGGCCTGACGAAGAGAAACGGACGCCCGCAGACATACACGAGTGTTTAAATAAATCCCTCGAGCTTGTCTGGAATGAAGTGAAATACAAGGCTGAGGTGGTAAAGGAATATGGCGCGGTTTCCCCGGTTGTTTGCAATGCCAAGCAGATTTCCCAGGTGTTCATGAACTTATTGATCAATGCCGCTCATGCGATAAAAAAGTACGGGAAGATAACGATAAAAACCTACGAGCGGGACAAGGAGGCGATCGTCGAGATAACCGATACCGGACACGGGATATCCGAGAAGGACTTGGCCCGGGTATTCGATCCGTTTTATACGACGAAGGAAGTCGAGAAAGGGACGGGGTTGGGGCTTTCGATCTCGCTGGGTATCATAGACAAGCACGGCGGGAAGATCGACGTGCGGAGCGTTGTCGGGGCGGGGACGACATTCAGGATCAGGCTGCCAGTTCGGGGATAGCCTACGTATGCGGTTGGCGTACGGCGCAACGTACCACAAGGAGGAGATATGAGGACGATCAAATGTTTTGTCTGTGCGGCGTTCTTTCTGGTTTCGACGGCGATTGTGATCGTTTCTGCGGATGCGGGGACGGCGAAGAGACCGGCAGCCCCGGTGATCAAGGAAGTTCAGGGAGAGGTGTCGGTGAGATCTGGCGCGGCAGGCGCATGGCAGCCGGTAAAGAATGCTGATCACCAGCTGAAGAACGGGAGCACGATCAGGACAGGGGCCGGGACCGTTTCCGTCGCGTGCCCCGACGGTTCGCGTCTTACGCTCGACAAGAATACCACCGCGACGTTATCGATCGCCCGCGACGGACGGGTGCAGATAGACACCGCGCAGGGGAACGTGAAGGCGGTCCTGGGGAAGAGCGCCGCCACCGTTGACCTCGGGCCCGATCAGGCGATCCAGTCGAAATACAACAAGGGCTCGGGCGACGTCGATGTCTCCTGTGTGAAAGGTAACGCGACGGTCGGTATGCCCGACGGCGCGAAGATAGGCCTCCGCAAAGGCGACGTTATTACCGCGACGCCGAAAAAGAACCTCGTCAAGTCGCAGGCGGGTACTGTGCAGGTGACGAAGGGGACGGAAACGAGGCCTCTCAACGTCGGGTTCGAGATCGTGCTTGATGATCCGACGCCGTTTTATTATCGGCGGTTCCCGTATGTGGCCGGGCGGTACGGTTACATGACCGATTATGTGACGACCACGGAGGAATACACTGTTACGGAAGAAACGACGACGACCGTCGAGGACAAGGGAATAGAACAACCTGATACGGCGGCCGAAGAACAGGAGACTGCCGTCGAGGAGCAAGAAACACCGGGCACGGACGCCGGCGAGATCGCGGACGAGCCGGCGGACAGCGCCGATACCGGTGCCGATATCGGCGGGGCAGATGACGGAGGGGATAGCGGCGCCGACGGCGGAGTCGATGCCGGCGGAGACAGCGGGGACAGCGGCGGCGGTGATGGCGGCGGTGGAGACGGCGGTGGCGGCGGAGAGTAACTGATCACTGCTTCTGTAACAACCGTGTGGTGACGAGATGAAATATACGCGCCTATGTATCATTATGCTGCTTGTATCGGTGTGCGCGATATCGCATGCCTATGAGAATGAGATCTACATCTGGCAGCGGGATTGGCGGCCGGAGCTATCGGCATCGGTCGAACGGATCGCTCAGACCGGTAACGGCTTCAAAGTCCTGACGGGGGACCTGCGGGCGGAGAATGAACGCATCGGTTTTTCAAAGGCACCGGTTACGTGGGAGTATCTGGTACATAAAGGAAAAGTGACTGTCGACGTCCGGATGCGCACCGGCCTGGCAAGGTTCTTTGCGCGTGAAGACACGTCGGCCATCGCGGCGTATCTCGCCAGGAATGTCGACGCCGTCATCGAGGAAGCGAAGGCGGCGGGCGTCGATATCGCCGGGGTAGAGCTTGATTATGATTGCCCTTCGGGGAAAATAAAGGATTTCGCCCGCTTTATCAGGACGATCAGGCCTCATCTCAAGGGAAGACCGCTTTCTGTTACTGCCCTCCCGTCATGGCTCGACAGCCCCGATTGCCAGGATCTCTTCAATGCGGCAGACCAGTACGTACTTCAGCTGCATTCTTTCGAACCCCCCAAGAACGGCGACAGCAGGCATTACATTTTTCCGGACGACAAGGCGCTCGGCTACTTCAAGCGGGCGGTGTCGTTCCGGCGGCCGTTCTACGTCTCGCTTCCGACATACGGGTATGAGGTCGCGTACGGCAAAGACGATGAGTTCGTCGGGCTGCGGGCGGAGAGCGGCGTGCAGTATTACGGGGAGGGCATCAAGCGCTCAATGGTATTTTCCGACCCGGCCGCCATCGTGAAGTTCCTGGATGCCGTTTCCCGGGTGCCATCGGAACATTTTGCCGGCGTGTGCTGGTTCCGTCTGCCGGTCGCCTCGGACCGTTTCAACTGGGACATGGCGGCATTCGAGCGGGTCATGAAGAGAGAAACGCCGCAGGGGCATCTGCGCGTCGAAACGGCCAGGAAGCCCGGCGGGCCGCAGGAGCTGTTCCTGGTGAATGACGGCGAGCTTAACTTCTCCGATGATGTGAATTTCGATATAATCTGGAAGGGAGATCGGCCGCTCTACGACGTGTTGAGCGGTTTTGACCATACGGATCTTCCGGGCGGGAATGGCGTGCGCGTCACGGGGAGAGCCCCGCGCGTCGGCCACAGGAAAATGATCGGCTGGTTCAGGACGGCCGGCGACGGCGCTATCTCCAACAGCGAGGTGAGATACCATGAAGAACAGTAGAGCGTCTGTCATGATCGTGGCGTGGGTGTGCGCGTATGCGGTATGCGCGGAGGCGTGCGGGCCGAGTTTCGACAGCGCCTATTGCGTGCGGAATACGCAGGAACGGTATGCCGCAATCCCCGAGGGCGATTTCCTGTTCGAGCTGCAGCGGATAGCCGGGGACACGACGCCGATGTCCCTGACGGGAGGATACGCGAAGCGTGTCGCCGATGCCGACGTCGACGATCTCAGGCGGTCTCTGCAGGGCCGAGGGATAACCGGGAAAGACTTTGACGGGGCGGTCGCGTCGTATCAGAAGACGCGGGACGAGATCAACGCCTTCCTCGAGTCATGCCCGTTGGAAGATCCGTCGCTGTGGTACGGCGGAAGGTTCCGCAGCCAGGAGCGGATCAAGACCGACGCCGCACACGGCGAGACATCGACCTTGTCCGTCGAATTGCCCCAGCCGCAGCAAGAGGGAGGGGCGCCCGACGGGCCGGTCAAGACAGAGCGCAAAAGCTATACCGAACCGGCCGTCGCGCTGACGTCCGCGGTCCCCGATGAGTTCAGGCTGTACCTGACCGGCGCGGTGAAGTATCACTTCCATGATTTCGCCGGCGCGATCGAGGCGTGGGAGAAGATACTCGCCCTGCCGGGATCCGAGCGCGTATTTAAGAGCACGTGGGCGTCGTTCATGATCGGCAAGGCCTATCTGTCGATGCGCGATGGGCAGCGCGCCATCCCGTATTTTGCCGATACCAGGAAGATGGCCGAAAAGGGGTATGCCGACCCGTTAGGCCTCGCGGCGGAGAGTTACGGCTGGCAGGCGCTTGCCGAGTATGAGAGGAAAGACTTTGTGCAAAGCATCCGTCATTATCTCAAGCGGATGGACGTGAATTCGCTGAACCGGCTGTGCGGCAAGGTCTCCGGAACGACCGACGGTACGATCCACGATATCGTGAGAGATGAGACGGCGAGGAGCGTCCTCCTGGGGTGGGCCGTTTCCCGGCCGTTCTGGAACGCGATGGAGTGGGGCGATGACGAGACGTACAAGGATTTCTTCCGCAGGCTCCTGGCGGCGATCGAGGGATTGGGGGTGACCGGGCCTGTCGATTATGCGGACCGCGTCGCGTGGCTGTATTACACGAAAGGCGATGTGAAGTCGGCGAAGCGCTGGCTTGCGCTGGCGCGGTCGGCAACTCCCCTGGCGCAGTTCATCGACTTCAAGCTGTCGCTGCGCGACGGCAATGTCGACGAGGCGATCAGGAAACTGTCCGGCGTCATGACATCGTTCGAACAGAGCCGGGATAAAGGCATATTCTTCCAGGAGGATGTCGGCCGGCTGCTCAATTCCGACATGGCGGTGCTGCAGCTGAGCCGCAGGGAATATATCGCCGCGTTCGACCTGCTCCTGCAGGGGAAATTCTGGGAAGATATCGCCTATGTCGCCGAGAAGGTCCTCACCGTGAAAGAGCTGGAAGACTGCCTGCGTGCCGAGCGCAATAAGGATGTGCTTGCGAGACGGCAAAAATATTATCAGGGATATGTCATGTACGCGCAGAACAGGACCAGGACGCATCCGGACGAGGCGGAATTATATGCGGATCTTATGAAGGAAGACGGCCCGACGCTTGGCGGGGCGCTGGAATACCTTCTGGCGAGGCGGATGGTGCGCCAGGGCGAGTGGGAGCGCGCGATAGCGTATATGCCGGCGCAGATAAGTATCGATCGCGGCTATGTCGAAAAGAAAGGCGCGGCCGGCGAGATGGAGTCTCAATCGGTGTCCGAAGATATCAACCCCCGCGAGAAGGTGAAGGAGCTGCACGCGCTGATCCTGAAGGCGGAAGACGAAAAGGGCGCGAAGCGCGACCGTGCGCAGGCGTATTACGATGCCGGGATCGTCGTGCGCAAGTACGGCATGGAGCTGATGGGCACGGAGCTGGATCCCGACGGGTTCGTGGACCGCGGCTCTTTCCCGTATTACGGGTCTCTCGAGAACAGGTTCGGGATCCTGACCGACGAGGCGAAGGCGGACTACGAAGAGTGGAACAAAGCGGCGATAGCCGATGCGCAAAAGCTGCGCGGCCTCATCACAAAGGACCGGGGATACTTTTACGGCAGCGAGGACGAGGAAGGCCGCGTCCTCAGCTCGATGCCGTCGCCCGACCGGCGGTTCCACTACCGGTACAAGGCGGCCGACCTCATGTGGAAATGCGCGCAGCTTCTCCCCGACAACGACGAGCTCAAGGCGAAGGCCTTATGCATGGGCGGGACGTTCGTCAAGACGCGCGACCGCGCGCTGGCCGACAAGTTCTACCAGGCGCTGGTACGGACATGCGGCAAGACCGGGCTGGGAAAACGGGCGGAGAAGCTGAAGTGGTTTCCTGACGTTGCGTATTGATCTCGCGGCGCCACAGCGCGATCGATGAGGGGAATGCTACGGAGCTACGGAGGAAAGGAGTGCGTTCATGTATATAAAAGGACAGACCATCGCATTGATCCTTGCCGCCGGCGTCTTCATCTTACAGCCGGCTGCCTCGCGGGCCGAGGGGGCAACGCCCATGCTGCAGGGCGGGGTGTCGATGGACTCGGGCACCCAGGCCGCGATCGACGCCGAAGAGGCGGAGCATGACGGAAACTTGTCTGCCCTGGACTCGGTGGAACGGGGCGCAGACAGCGGTCACAAAAAGAAAATCGAGCTCATTGGGCAATCAGGGGGTGATGACAAGGAGAACCTGATCGCCGACGAGAACCAGAAGTACGAGGACAAAAAAAAGGATCTTGCGCGTAAGCGGGCGCTCGAGGAAAAGCGCCATGGGGAACGGCTCGCCGAGATCATGGAGAAGGCGGCGGAACAGCCGCCGGCCGGCGGGGCGTCGGAGGGCCGCGGTGCGCCTTCGCAGGGTCCTGTTCCATCGCAGCCCGAGCCGGGCGGAATGGGTGAAGCGCCTGCTCCGGGAACAGGCGGGCCTGTCGCTCCTGAGCAGCCGCCTTTAGGCGCAGATGAAACTGCAGCTCCGGCACAACCCGCTTCAGGCGGGATGGAAGGGGCTCCTTCGACAGGCGGCGGCGCTCAGCCTGCGCCTCTGGGCAGTCCGACGAATCCGCTGAAGGGGAGCGTAAGCAAGAGCCCGGCTCCGCCGCGTCCCGCTCCGCACGGCCAGCAGCAGGCGCGGCCGGCGGGGACACAGGGCGGGGGCAGAAGGACTGCCGCACAGCCGTCCGGAACCTCTTCCCGCGCTCCGCACGGCACACCGTCGGGGACACACACGCAAGGGGGCAAACAGCCTGCGTCGCCGACCCGCGGAACGTCGTCGCGCCCGCCGCGGAACCTTCCTGCCGAACGGCCTTCGGGCACCCGCGCGGGCAAAGAGCAGGCGCCGCGCGCGCCTTCGCATGGCACGCAGCCTCCGGACAGGCGAGCGGGCGGGCAGGATACTACCCGCTGGTCGAATGACGGTCCGCTTCCATGGAGCGGCAAGACCATCCCCGAGCGGATGATGGATCTCGCGCGGGAGATGGACCGCGTCGCCACCGAGATGCAGAAACATGCGACGGAGGCCAGTAACGAGTTCTTCGGCGGGATGGCCGATTCGATCAAGCGCTCCGCCGAATTCCTGGCCCAGAAGCCGGGTTCGTGCGTGCCGCAGATGGCCAAGAACATCTCTGACTATCTGACCAACGATTATAAAGAGAACAACCAGAAGCTGTACGACGAAGCGGTCAAGGCGGTTGACGAGATACAGAAGAACCCCGCGCGCTTCTTCGGCGAGCACGCCGGCGATATCGCCCTCGCCGCGGGCGGCGCAATGGGAGAAATGGGGGCGATACCGCGCGCGGCGGAGGCCGCCGGGGAGGCAGGCGCGGCCGGCAAGATGGGGCAGATAGCCAAGGGGATGGAAAAGGCCGGCGGAAAGGCGGCGGGAGAAGGGGCTCAGGCCGCAGGCGGTGTCGCGCGGGAGGGCAAAGCGGCAGAAAAAATGGCGGCGCAACAGCAGAAACAGGCGGAGCGGGTGCGGCAGGCGAAAGAACAGCTTCGCCGGGAACGGTCGGGCGGTTCGGGGCCGCAACAGCAGCCGCCGCCCCAAAGAGCAGGCAAACAATCTCCGCAGGGTAACGTCAGCAAAGAACAGCAGGCTGATCGCATGCGCCGCGCGGAGGAACGGGCTCGGGCGGAAAAGCAACGGATGCAAGAGGAGCAGGCGCGCCGGTCGCCGCCGATGCAAAAGAAGCAGCCGGAGGAGGATCTTGGGGAAACGAAGAAGATAACAGGCGAGGACGCCAAGCCTGGAGCGGCGGATGAAGCGATGACTGCCGCCGAAAAGCAGGCCGAGCGGATACGGCAGAACAAAGAGCAGCTGCGCAAGAGCCGTTCGAGCGGCGGGCCGCAGCAGCAACAACCGTCAAAGCAGCCGGAGGACGGGACGCTGGAGGTTCCGGCCGAGATCGAAGGGGCAGAGGGGTGGCCGAAGTCCGGTGGCGCGGGGAGCGCGGGCGAAAAGGGCGGCCCTCCAGCAGGGAAACCGCAGCAAGGGGGCGTGAGCCAGGAGCAGCCGCTCGACCAGACGCGGCCGATGCAGCAGCCTGCCGAGGACTTGAAGAGCACGAAGAAGATAACAGGCGAGGACGCCAAGCCCGGGTCTGCGGATGAAGGGATGACCGCCGCCGAGAAGCAGGCCGAGCGGATACGTGAGAACAAAGAACGCCTGCGCGAGGAGCGATCAAGCAAGGGGCCGCAGCGGCAACAGCCGCCGGGACAGCCTCAACCGCAAGGATCGCCTGATGTGCTGGAGATACCGGCCGAGATCGAAGGGGTTGAAGGATGGCCGAAGCCGGGCGGAAGGGCGGCGGTCAGCGGGCTCGAAGAGCAGGGACGTGCACAGCTTCGGGATGCACGGGACCTTGAGAAGGCCGGCCGGACGCTGAAGGGGATGGTGGATGATTCGCGGGAGTTCTCCGGCTATGGCGCCGCCGGCGTCGCAGGCCCCGATTTCCCGAAGATTTTCCCGCCGTCGGCGGAAGCCAAGGGCCCGGTCAACATCGCCAAGGCGATAGACAAGAATGCCGGAAACCAGAACTGTTTCCCCGTTGCCCTTGCCGCGGCGAAGAGATGGAAAACGGGACGGCCCTATGTCGCCCCTGACCACAACCCGCATGTCCCTCTCTACGACCCGTCAATCAACAAGTTCGTGTACGATGACGTCCCGACCCCCGGTTACGCGGTTATGAGGGCCCTGAAAAAGGAATTCGGCAGCGGCAAGGCGAAGAACCCGTTCCACGGCGGCGCGCGCGGGTACGCCGGCCATCAGGAGGGTATCCCGGTCACGAGCTCGCAAACGAAGATCGAGCGCGCCCTGAAAAGGGCGGGCGACAGGAGCCAGGGGCTGGTTTTCGTGGACGGCGGACCGGACACGCCCTATCACGTCTTCAACGTCCGCAACAGCGGCGGCAAGGTCGAGTTCTGGGATTTTCAGGCCGATCCGCCGGTGCAATACCTCCGTTTCGGCAAAGGCAACGTTACCATGAGGGCCAACGGCGTCACCGCATCGGCGCCGCTCGGCTGGAAGAGGATATATTTCTATCGGCTCGACTGAGCTAACGCCTTGAATAAGCAGATATCCTATGCATAACAGACTGATCATGTTAGTGATCGCCGTTGCAGCCCTTTGTCCCCGCGTATTCGGAGAAACGGAAACGATCCAACCGCAGGGGGTCTATGCGACGATAGACACCGCATCGTCGATGCAGGCGATCGATGCCCTGCGCGACGGCACGGCCGAACAGCGGGCGAATGCGGCCTCGGACGTTATCGCGCATCCCGACAGGTATTGCCCGGCCGTCTTTTTCTCGCTTGCCGCGGCGCTGTTCGACGACGGCAAGACAGGTGACGCGATCTTCTGGCTGTACGCGGGGCGGATACGGACGCAGTTCGACATCAGGCGGTGCACCGACGAGACCGTTGCGGGAGGCTACGATGACCTGAACGGGTCTGTTCCCGACCTGTTGCGGCTGATACAGTTCGAGGATCCGGAGGGTACCGCCAAGATCGTGGAGAAGGCGCTCGAGTGGGACCGCCGGACGCCGTACAACTACGACCCGCGCTGGATCGCCCTGCACGGCATGGGCGCCGTCATGAGCGCCACCGCTCAGCAGCAGAAGGAAGCGCCGCTGACCGTCCCCGAGAAGGGCTGGCCGGCCCTCGCCGAAAAGAACAGGCGGGAGTACCGGGACGCGTTCAGGGAGGATATGGCGGGCATAACGCCGGAACAGTTACGGCAGGTCAGAGAGCAGATACAGGCCATGAAAAAAGGATCGGCCGCCGCGAAGAAACAATAGTAGACGGCGCCGGAGTTCCGGCGCCCATGTGTCTGACAGGGCCGAATAGGAGGATGGATATGAAGAAGATCGTATGTCGTATCGGGTTGCGCGGGGCGACCGCACTCATCGCCGCCTGCGCAGGAATAGCGTATCCCGGCGTGACGAATTGCCCGGCACAGGAGCGCGAAGTGGCCGCTGCCTACATCGAGGGGATTGAGTCGCTCGAGACCGGCGATTTTAACAAGGCGGCCGGAGACTTCGACAAGGCGATCGCTTCCGACGACAGCAACGCCGATTATTTCCGGGCGCGCGGCGTCGCGAACACGCTGGCCGAGAAGTTCCCCGCGGCGATCGCCGACCTCCAGCGGGCGTTCAAGCTCCGTCCGGACGACCATGAGGCGAAGCTCTGGCTCGCCGCGGCATACATGATGAGCGGCGACTCGGCGAACGGGTCGCAGTATTTCACCACGAACGGCGTTCCCCCCAACTACGCCAACATGATCTACAACATCATGGCGCGGGATTACTGGTCGTCGCGCACGGTCGGGAACTACTACGACTACGAACAGCGTCGGCTGGTGGAAACGAAAACGACGGTCAAGACACTGTTTCCCGACGCCGCGAAGGCGTATGCCGGGCGTCACAAGGCGGCCGGCGCCGGGGCGAACAAGCTCGTTGCGGAGCGGATGAAGGCCGCGCTGGCGCGGGGCGACTGGACGGCCGCGTGGAAAGACCTTGTCGTCCTGCGGCGCACCGTCCCCGGCGACGTGCCTCTGCGGGCGGACGCCGCGACGTGCCTGCTCGGTTTCGGAGACGCCCTGCACGCGCGCGCGGAGTTCACGCATGTCCTGTGCATCGACCCGCTGTGGGGCGAGGGGTATCTCGGCCGCGCGCAGGCGGCGGCGGCCATCGGCGACATCCGCCGGGCCAACGCCGACCTCGATACCGCGGAGTCGCTCGGCGTCAAGGCGGGCGACGTGCAGAAAAAGATACGCGGGCTCGCGAAGACGGCACCGGCCGGCGGCGCGGTCGAGGCGTTCGCGCAGAAGGTCAATGCCGGTGCGGCGTGGGATGAAACGGTCGATGCGGCGCTCGCGCTTCACCGCTGGTTCAACAACCGGCGCCTGCGCTACGACGAGGACTATCAGGACCGCATCTTCGCCGTAAGCGACGCGATCCGCGCCAAAGGGAAGGACCCCGACCGTCATGAGATGCTGGCGCGCTTCCTCCACAACAACCACATCGTCCCGGCGATATGGAACGGGCCCCGCGCCGTCGAACAGCTCAGGCCGCAGAGCGCTGCCGAGCATGACGCGGAACTCGACCGGGCGATGGCGTCGGCCGACGAGGCGCTCACGATCGACCCGCGCCACGTGAACGCGCTCGTGACCAAGGGGCTGATCTATCTCACATGTGGGAATCAAAATGCCGCCGAGAAAGCGGCCGATCAGGCGCTCGAGATCGAGCCGCGCAACGTCCGGGCGCTCCTGCTGAAGATCCGCATCCTGCTGGACCGCGCCGACCAGCTTAACGCGCAGGCGGCGGCCTTGCGCGCCGGGCGCACGGAGAGGCACCGGGAGACGCGCAGCGACGGCGAGTATGAGGTCTCGACCTACTACCCGCCGACGGCCGAGGAGCTTGCCCGGGCGGCGCGCTGCGACGCCGAGGCGGCTGAGCTCAGGAAGAAGGCGGCGGGGTTGCAGGCCGGGGCCGATAAGGTCCGCAACGAGGTCGTCCCCGCCCTGTTAAAAAAGGGAAAAGCCGACAAGGCGGCGGCGCTCGATGCCGACCGCGACGACGTGAACCGCGGCCTGGCGGAGATGGCGCGCAAGCGCGGCGATGCGAAAGCCCAAAGGATGTACGCGCTCATGGCGGAGCCGCTCCAACACACGACTGCCGCCGAACAGCTCAAGACGGCGTGGGAACATATCGGCCTGACCGATTGGAAAAATTCGACGGAGCTGCTTGACGCGGCGGCGGCGATCGATCCGGCCGACGCGCGGGTCCCGGCATACCGCGGCGTCATCGCCGCCGGGCGGCAGGACGCTGCGGGAGCCGCCCGTCAGCGCACGGCGGCGCTCGCCCTCGAGGAAGCGCGCGCCCGTCTGATGGGGACCAGTTTCGTCGCCGCGAACAATACGCCGCTGTGGCTTGACGAGCTTGGCCTGACGATCGTCGTGCGCCGTCAGCAGGGCGATGCGTTCGCGGCCGAGAAGCGCGGCGGCGAGGCCCTGGCGGCGTTCGCGGCGAACATGGCGATCGAGAAGCGCGCCGCCGGCGACGACCTCTGGACGCTGCTGCCGACGGCGATGCTGCCCGACCCGGCGGCGGAACAGAACGCGACACCGGCGGCCCCGTCGCTGGCGAGCCTGATGGCCTGGTCTCGGCTCGGTTCGGCGCGCGCCCTGCTGGCGCTCAACCGCCCGGCGGAGGCGCAGGCGGAGTTTCGCGCGATACGTCTCTATCTCGCCAACTGGCCGGCCACGGCGAAGGACCGCGAGACGATGAACGTCGTCGACGCATGGGCGCGCCTGGGGATCGCGGAGGCGGCGGTCGCCAACAAGGATAACGATGCGGCCTCCCGCGAGCTGATCAGCGGCGAAGGATGGCCGTGGGGCCTGCCGAAGGAGCTCGAGGCGCGGAAGAACGCGCTGATCGAAGAGTTCCGAGCCGGACGCAACAGGATCGAGGAGGAACAGATGGAAGCGCAGCGGCGGATGACGCCCGACCAGCGCCGCGAGCAGATGCGGCAGGCCGACATGGATCAGTTCCAAAGCCAGCGCGATCAGACCCTCCGGGCGCTTCAGGACCCGAACCTCAGCGCGGCCGACCGCCGCGCCCTGGAGTCGAGCCTGAAAGAGCTGGACCGCATGACCGAGATGCAGAAGAAAGGAAGCCGGAGATCGCGTTGAGCTCTGCGGCAACCCATTTTCTCATCAGGAACGCAAAAGACAAATGAAGGGGTGTACGATATGCATACGGCAATGAACGTATTACTGGCCGGCTTGATCTTTATGTCTATCGCGGCGTATGCGGAAGACTATGACGTCAGCGACCAGGCAAAGCAGCGCACATATAACGAACAGAACTTCGTTTCATATGAACAACCGGTTATTGACCGGCAACCTGCGCCAATAGCGCCGATGCAGTTATTCGATATCAACAGCCCTTCAGGCTATTATCCGTCATATAACCCCCGATGGGGCGTATCCGCCACGCCGAACCCTTACTGGGTTAACTGGACCAGGGAGGAGAATATATGGCAGAAAGAAACGCTGAAGAAACATCCCGTGAATAAGGACCAATGATCGGGGATCCGTTTATCGATCTCGCGGACGCTGCCCGGCTCCGTCGCTTTTGACCCCGATCGGCATTCTTCCGTAGGGCTCTGCGCTCGGGATCGGCCTGGCCGGTTCGGCGTGATCTTTACAGCTTGCAAAAGCCGAATGGAAAAATCGTGAAGAGAAGAATACGATACCTTATTGCCTTTGCCGCGTGGTGCTGCGCTGTTTCCGGATGTTCGTTTGTTGCCGGGAAACAGCACCAGCCGCAACCTGCCGATTTTGCCTGTCTGGAGGCGCGCGAGGGGGCGGGCAGGCTTGTTCCTCTGGAGTTACGGCCGAAGAACATCTATGGCATGGGGCTGACCTACGCGACGCATATCAGGGAAACGGCCTCCCGTTTCGACCCGCATGAGGCGCCGCCGGTATTCAGGAAGCAATCCGTTTCATGGAATCCCTCGGGCAGGCCGGTGAGGCTGCCGGACCGGCAGGCGCTGATCGCCTGCGCCGAATCGGTCGAACCCGGCCTCGGCAAACGTCTCGACAAGGATTTCAAGGAGCTTCCGGCGCTCCTCGACTACGAAGGCGAGCTCGGCTTCGTCCTGCTCGAGGACGTCGACTGGAAGAAGGTCCGCGATCCCTCCTATGCCCCTGCCATCGGCTATTTCGTCGCAAACGACATCAGCGCCCGCACGATCGCGGCGCTCGGCGAGGGGATGGACGGCCGGTATGCCTACTGGGGCGCATCGAAGAGTTTCGACGGGTTCCTGCCTGCCGGCAGGATGATGTGGGTCCCCGATACGCACCGCCCCGACGCAATCCTCTCGGCGGTGATCACCACGAGGGTGAACGGCGAGGTCAGGCAGCGCCAGTCGACCACCGATATGATCTATACGCCGCGGCAGATGCTGATATTCATCGCTCAGAAGTATCCTCAAGACCTTCCGCGTAAAGGGGACGTCGTTCTCACCGGCACGCCGAGCGGCGTCGCTCTCCGGATACCGGGATGGAAAGCCGCCCTTTCCGACACTCTCCGCCTCGACCGCTTCACGAAGCTCGGCTTCCTGATCAGGGCCGGCCGCAAGAACCCCCGGTTCCTCAAGCCCGGCGACATCGTGGAGGTTTCGGGCGGCCCGCTGGGCGAAGTGAGGACCGAGATCGCCGAGAATGGCCCTTAATAACCTCTTTGACAAACCGCCCGTTTTTGTGAATAATATATCCGTTCGGGATGATATCGTATCGTTCCACGCATTAACCCACTGTATCGTACATGTCAGAAGGAGGGCCTCGTGATGAAGACGTATTCGATAGTATGCGCAATAGTCCTTGCGGCGATGATGTTCTCGGGCTGCTCGGGCGGCAAAGAAGAAAAGGCCGAGGAGAAAGCCGCCGCAGATACTGCGCAGACCGCCGTCGTGGTCGAGAAGATCATCGTCGACGACTTCAATACCGGTACCAAGCCCAATAAGCTGGGCGGCGACCTCGGGGCGTGGGACAAAGATCCCAAAGACGAGACGCAGACCTGCATCATGACGTACGATTCGGCGGTGAAGAACGGCGACAGCGGCTACTCGGTCAGGCTCGACTACGATGTGGAAAGCCCGAATCCGGCGTACAACGGCTTCTGGATGAAGCTGGAGAACCTGAACGCCGCCGGCTACAAAAACCTCGTCCTGTTCGTCCGCGGCGACGCTGAAAAAGGGTTTACCCAGAAGTTCAAGGTGGAACTCAAGAGCGCCAAGGAGACCGGGAGCTACATCGTGACCGGCGTCAACGAGGCCTGGCAGAAGATCGTGATCCCTCTCGAAAAGTTCGTCGGCCTTACCGACCGTTCGGCCCTGACGGAGATGGTCATCGTGTTCGACGATACGAACTCTACCGAAAAATTCGGCTCGATCAATATCGACGATATCTATTTCGAATAGCGGCAGAACGGGTTGATACCCAGGGGGAGTTGATGAAAAGGGTCGTAGCGTTTCTTTCGGTTTTATCGCTCGGAACGATGTGCGCCGGCTGCGCGGTCATTCAGGACGTCCAGAAGGGGGTAGACAACTCCCTGAAAGGGCTCGGTCTTAAAGAGAGCGCTCAGGCGGCGGCAGCCGCGCCGACGGCTGAAAAGAAGTCTGCGGCGGTGACGACGAGCTATCGCAGCAAAACACGAGCGCAGAAGAGCTCCGCATCCGCAGTCGCGGAAGAGACGGCTAGATCGGCGACGGCATCCGCCGTCGAGGCGGCCGCGGTGAAAGAGGTGACGTCAGCTGCGGAAGCGGCCAAGCCGACGGAGGCGGCGCCGCTGGCGTTCGCGCAGCCCGAGAAGGAACAGGTGAAGGAAATAGCGCCTGCGGAACCGGCGAAGCCGGAAACTCCGCCGGCTCCGGCCGCCGCTGCGGCAGCGCCTGCAGCAGAAGTCGCGCCGGTCCCGGCGCCTGAGCCGGAAGCGAAGCCGGCAGTTCCTGCCGTTCCGGAGGCAGCTCAGTTGAAAGCCGAAACTGCCCCTGGGGCGGCCTGCGTGATCGACGATTTCAACGCCGGCGACAAGCCGAACAAGCTTGGCGGCGATCTCGGCGCATGGGACAAGGATCCGGGCGACCGCTCACAGTCGTGCGCGATCACCTACGATCCCGCGGTGAAGAACGGTGACGGCGGCTATTCGCTGCGCATCGAATACGACGTCGAAAGCTCAAACCCGGCCTACAACGGTTTCTGGACCAAGCTCCAGAACGTCAATGCCTCGGCCCGCAAGAACCTTGTTTTCTTCGTAAAAGGTGACGCGGCAAAGGGGTTCACGACGCGGATGAAGGTCGAGCTGAAGAACGTGAAAGAGACCGGCAGATATCAGGTCAACGGGATAACGGACGGCTGGCAGAAGATCGTCGTGCCGCTCGATCAGTTCAACGGCCTCACCGACCGGTCTGCGCTCACCGAGCTGGTCATCGTCTTTGACGACCTCACCAGCACGAAGAAGACGGGTGTCATATACATAGACGACATCTGTCTGGAATAGTCTGAACGGCAGAAAAGAAAAAAGGCGCCGGATCTCTCCGGCGCCTTTTTTTATTCCTGCCGTCACCGTTGGTAAACCGCTATACCCCCGCGAGCTCTTTCTCCCGCTCTCCGCTCGCGTTATTCCGTCCCTCTGAGGGCCGCCCCGCCGCCCTGATCGGGCTCTTGCCGAGGTCGCGCAGGACGCGGTGCACCTTCATGTCGCCGCGCGGCTTGTCGAGGTCGTTCGGCAGTACCACTTCGCCTTTGTTAAGCGTCGCCCCGACGACCCCTTCGATCGCCTGGCGGACCATCCAGCCTGCCGCGCCGGTGTAGCCGTGCCAGATCATCCTGCCGACGTCGTACTTGGTCAGCATGTCTGCCGACTGCTTGTTCGGCTGGCCGCCGTACAGCTCGATCTCTTCGCCCTGGACATGGGCGATCGGCGAGATCTTCAGCCAGAGGCGGTAGGCGATGTCGCGGTACTCCTGCGCCTTCGCCTGATCGCCTCGTTCTGCGAACTTTTCCGCGAGGATCCGCGCCGCGCGCACCAGCCACTGCTCGCCGTGGCAGTACATGCCGTTCTCGCGCACCCCCTCGGGGTATTTGCTGCTCCGTCCGAGGTACGGCTTGCTGTCCTCGCGAAGCGCGGGCCACCCGAGCAGGATCACGTTGTCCCTCTCGAGGATCGATATTGCCGTGTTGAAGCCGACCAGCGCGCGGTCGAAGTTGATGTCGGCCATCACCGCCCAGGCGCCGTTCAGCGCGTCGATCTCCCATACGCCGCTTCCCTTGATGCCGATCTCGATCCCATCGTCGTTGATGGCGCGCAGGTATCGGTCGTTGCGCCAGGTCTTTTCGATCGCATCTCCCAGCGCCTTCATCCGCGCGGCGTATTCCGCTTTCTTCTTCTCGCCCTCCCGCTTGCCGATGATGTCGAGAAGGCCTTTCATGATGTAATAGACGAAGAAGCCCAGCCAGACGCTCTCGCCCTTGCCGTGCGCGCCGATCTCGTCGAGGCCGTCGTTCCAGTCGCCGGTTCGCATCAGCGGCAGGCCGTTCCTTCCCATCCGCTTCTTGAGGATCAGGTCGATCGACCGCATGCTGTGCTTGTAGAGCGTGTCCTCGCGCGTGCAACGGTGGTACATATGCCCGATGCCGCCCTGGTTCTTCGGCAGGTCGGCGAACGGGAACTCGCTCCAGACGTAGGACGTTTTTTCGTCGAGGATCGTGTAGTCGCCGGTCGCCCGCACGTACTCGCACATCGCCCACGGGAGCCACGCCGGGTTGTCCGATGCGTGTGTGCGGCATGAGAATGCGGTCCGCCCATCGGTCAGCGTGAAGAACCAGTGGAAGACGTCGCCTTCCAGGAACTGCTGCGACGCGTGCAGGAGGATCTGCTTGCGCGCGAGGGCCGGGTCGACCCACATTAGATTAACCGTGTCCTGCAGCTGGTCGCGGAACCCGAAGGCGCCGCTGGTCTGGTAGAAGCCGCGCCGCGCCCAGATCCGTTCCGCGAGCGCCTGGTATTTCAGCCAGTTCTGGAGGTAGTTGAACTGCGGGTTCGAGGTCTCGATCGCGACCGTCTTCACGAACCCGAGCCACCATTTCTTCGTATCCTCGAGCGTTTTCCTGACGCTATCGAGGCTCTTGTATTTCTGTACCAGCCGCTCCGCGTCTTTCTTCCTGTCGGTCTGTCCCATGACGATCGCTACCGTGTGCTCGCCGTGCGCCGGTATCTCGACCGTCGCCGCGAGCCCCGCGGCCTGCTGGCCGTCGGTGAGGTGCGTCGCGTCGGGAGCGCCTTTCTCCGCCAGGTAGGGATGGGCGACGCTGCGCCCGGCGCCGAAGAACTTGCCGCGGTTCGTTTCCGCAACCTCGGCTGTCTCCGACATCGACGCGAATGCCCACCCTTTGCGGAAGATGTTGCGCGGGTTGTGGAAGAACAGCGCGCCCGCTTTCCTGTCGTAGCGGGTCTGCAGCTTGCCCGACCGCTCCGCCTGGAACTCAAGCACCATCGTGAAGTAGGGGGCGACGCGCATGCGGCGCGGCTTGTCGTCGCTGTTCTTTATCTTCAGCAGGTAGACGCCGAGCGGGTCTTCCGTCGGCACGAAGACGGTGAGTTCGGTCGATACCGTCCCGCGCGACATCCGCAGTATCGCCGTCCCGTCGACGCCGAACTCGGACTCGTATTGCGCGCTCTTCTCGTAGAGCGGGAAGTATGCCGGCGAATACCACTCGTGCCGGTCGACGTCGTAGAGGTAGATCGCCTCCGACGGCACTTCCTGCGTTACGAAATCCGGCCAGTCGGGCGTGAGGCGGTTCTGCTGCGAGTTGCCGTTGCACGACGTGTGGAGCCCGCGGTTGGTCACCATCACCGAATGGAGCGGGTTCGACATCGCGTGGTCGATCGGCCGCGGCGTGTACGGCGTGTGGACGACGAGCTTGTTGCCGTTGTCGGCGAATGAGGAGTACGGCTGGGGCGTCCCCGGGAGGATCTCGCCGTGGCCGATCAGGACCTTCTTCTTCCGCTCCGCGACCTGCGGCGCCGAGACGCCCGCCTGCGGCTTGAGATATTTCTCGACCGTGTCGACGGCGTACTTCCTGTTCTTCGCGTAGCCGATCATCAGCTTGAACTGCTGGGTCCCTTTCGCGCCGACCGACACGGGGACCAGCAGGCTCCCGATCGGGTCGAACGTCGGATATCCTTCGGTGTCCCGCGCCGGGCTGAAGGCCATCGTCTCCAGGATGCGCGGCCGCCAGATGCTCTGGGCGCGGCCGACGAAGTCCATGCGCGACGTCTGGAACCCCTGTGTCGGGACGCTCGACGCGAGTATCCCCATCGATTTCGATCCCTTTTGCCACGCCAGGATGGCGTTGATATTGCTGACATATTCCGACTCTACCGACAGGCGCGTGTACTGCGTATGGAACCGGTCATGCAGGCCGCCGTTAAGCACCCACTCGCAGTAGGGGACCACCTTCAGCTCGCGCGCCTGGTCGGTCAGGTTCTCGACGGTGACGTTCCAGATCTCGGCCGGCGTGAACGGCTCCGGCAGGGTGATCTCCACCGTCGTCTTTACGCCGTTGGCGGTGTTGACGATCCTGAGCGACTCGCCGTCTTTCTCGAACGTCGACGCCGCGAACGTCTCGGTCGGGAAGTTGCCGACCATCGGCCAGCACGAAGGGCCTGTCTGGCCGCCTGCCGCATCGACCATAAAGAGGACCCTTCCGCACGGGTGCATCGGGTCGTACGAGCGCCTTGTGATGTCGTACTCTTTCGGGTAGACGGTCGGCTTCTTGTGGTCGTACTCGCTGTATATCTCGCCCGTCGCTTTCAGGAATACCCGGTAGAGCTTGTTGCCCAGGACGAACGTCCGGACGCGCTTGGCCAGCGACTTGCGCTGGAGGGCGCGGGATAGGCAGGAGACGAGGGAGCACAGGAGCACCGCGCCGCCGACGACGGCAGCCTTCTGCGGCGCGCCGAGCGCCATGAATGACTGGAGGACGCCGCCGCCTTTGAGCCGGGCCGCGTTCTGGATCGCCTCGGCCGTGTTCCATACCTGCTCCCATTCCTTGCCGCGCGGGATGAAGAAGGGGATGAGCAGCGGCGCCCACGTTGCGAACCGCTTGACCCCTTCGGGGATGTAGCGCTGCGCCGCCGCCGGGCCGATCCACTTCGCGAGCCGCTCGTCGAGCCGGTCCAGGCCCATGAAGCTGAGGTTGACCAGCGTCGCCACGCGCAGACCCATGTGGTCCATCCAGATCAGGACGCGGACGAAGTCGAACGCGAGGATCCAGACGAAGACGGTCATGCTCCATTCCCGGAACGCCTGCGGCGACATGGTGACGTTGTTGTAGATCGCGCAGACAGTGCGGACCGCGCCGTCCTGGTTGTACCAGGTCGGGTCGGGCATCATCCGCAGGAAAGTAAAGATGATGGGCGACATCCAGAGTCCCCACCGGAGTACGTAGATCATGTTCTCGACCAGGAGTCCGAACCCTTCGGCCGAGAAGAAGTTCTTCACCGGCGCGATGTGCTTCTCTATGATCGCCTGCAAAAACGCCTTGTTGACGGCGAAGAGCCACGCCGCGATCGACCAGTTGATCACCCCGGCCAGCGATTCGGTGTAGAGCAGCTTCGCCCCGCCCGCGTAGGTGCCGAGGTTGATACGGCCCCACTTGTTGAGCAGCGGGTAGGTGATATATTCTTTCGCCTCGAACCCGGCGCTGGTGTAGAGCTTGAACTTGTCGATGATCACCGGGACCTGCAGGGCGTCGAGGTAGAAGGCGAGGCCGCTGCCGACGAAGGCGCCCATGAGCGAATCGACGAGGTAGAGCTTCCACGTCTGGACCTTGCCCTGGTTTTTCAGCATATAGGCGATGTCGCGGACAAGGCTGACGCCGCCCGAGGCGGCGACGCCGACGATACAGCCGAAGAGGACCCGGTCTCCCATCTCCTGCTTTATGAATCCGTTGGCCAGCGCGTACGCGAACCCCCAGCCGGCGACGGCGCCGCGCGCGTAGAGCGTCCCGTCGCGGTAGCCGTAGCGGGTGCGTTCGACGAACGGCATGCTGCCGTCGAACGATTCGATGATCGTCTTGAGGATCGGGAAGAGCAGCGCCCCCGCGACGGTCCCGACGGCCAGCGGCCAGGAGACCATGGCGCGGTAGAGCGCCCCGATGTCGAGGACCATCGAGACGGCGAAAAGGAACACCATTAATATGCCGCTGTACGCCGCCCCTTTCTTGAGTCCCGAGAGGACGTGGCTGGCGACCGAATCGCCGGTCGGCGCGTTGCGCTTGCCGCCGTCGAGCGCGACGCCGGTGATAAGGTAGACCTCGGCCCAGAGGCCCGCGAAGGCGAGCATCGATGCGACGGTCGTGATGAGGGCCATGAGCGGTGCCGGGAGCGCGGCGACGTTCGCGGCCGATCCGAGGTCGGCGACGACCGACGCGGCCGACGCGCCGAGCGCCACCAGGAAGATCACCAGGTGCGCCTTGCCGGCCTTGAGGAGTTTTCCGTCAGTCGCCAGGCTGATGCCGTTGGTGAAGATCTCGTTGAAGATGAAGACGACGAGGAGCCGTCCAAGGATCGTGGTGACGACCGGCAGTTTTGTCAATGCGCCCGCCGAGATCGCGCCGAACAGGGTGCCGATGAAACTCGTGTCTTCCGAAACCATCAGCCAGTTGAGGGCGAACGGCGCGGCGGCGACCAGGAGCGCAGTCACCGGCTTGATGTGCTTGCCGGTCGACGCGAGTGACATCCCGTTTGCCGCGTGATAGACGATGATGGCGAGGCATGCCATGACGCTGTTCAGCATGAAGACCTGCGACCACGAGCCGGGCGCCTGCAGGATCTCGAGGTTGCTCGAAGCGACGGTCAGGAGCCCTGTGACGAAGACGTCCTGGAACGCCTCGCCTGCGGTGAGGTGGCGCCCGGTGATGGCGCGTTTCAGGAGCCACGCGACGGTGCCGCCGACCGCTGCGACAACGAGGAACGAATAGTCCATCCCCTGATCGAGGGGGTTGACCGCGCCGATATTGTAGACGTAGAGGGTGACCGCGGCGATGACGACCGCGACCGCGCCGTAGAGGAGATCGCGCGAAAGGATGGCGACCGCGGAGACCTTATCGCTTTTAGACCGCGAGCCCTTGAAGACGAGGCCGAACGCGGCGGCGAAAAGGCCGATGATCAGCCCGAGGGCCGCCACCATCCCGATCTTTACGAAGATGTCGTATTTCTGGATAAAGGAGAGCTTGAACGTCTGGGCGTCGAACAGCAGGATCCCTTCGGCCTGGCCGGTGAGGATGATCGGGCTGACGACGAAGACGATCTCGTTCAGCGAACCGCCGAGCGTTCCCCAGTTGATCGGCTGCTTCTGGTATGCCCAGCCTTCCTTGACTATGAGCGGCACCACCTGCGCGCCGCCCGGCCCCTTGATCTCGACCTTTATTGAGACCTGCTTTACCAGTTCGGGGTCGGTCGCCTTGACGCCGAGCGTGATCGCATCGGCCTTGGCCGGCTTCAGACCCTTGGGGTATTTCTTGGTGAAGACGCCGGTATACGACTTGGCGGCCACCTGGAAGTCGAATTTCAGGACCTCGCGCCCCGCCTCGGCGTCGTTTTCCGTCGAGACGCCGCTGACCGCCGATCCGATGTCGAACGCGCCGCGCTCGCGGGCGTTGATCAGCGTGTATGACGACGGCCCCTGTTGCTGGTCGGCCGCCGATACGGTCGACACTGCGACGGCGGCGAATATCGCCATCATGGAAAGAGCGATTGATGCCATCAGGGATAAGCTGCGGGGCTTCTTAACGGAAGAGATCGACATACGCGTTCCTTTCATGTAATGCCTGTACGTTTTTCTATTCTCTAAATCGCCCTAAAGCGACCCAAAAACCGTGTAAGGGGGAAGGTTCCGTCTGAATCGGAAACGTGACCCGCTACGATAGTAAGGAAGGAGCTTATATTAAATAAAATTTCGGGCGTTTTGACAAGGGAAAATGCTGCGTTTTGCGCTCTGTTGTTACAGAGCGGTGTTGAGTGTCGCCGCTGCGCGGCAGTTAATTTATAACTAATTTATGTGCAGTATTTTATACTGTATATGCGTTCAGGAGTTAAGGTTCCAGAGCTTTTGTTGACTCGAGCTTTCGAGTCCGGCGCTTCGGGCTTCTCGACTATTTTTAGACATTTGGCTTGACAAAATAGGCTACTTAGATATATAATAAGCCTTGAAAAAGAAAAAAGATAAAGTTTGCTTGTAAACAGAGATAGGTGAGGAGGAGAGAAGAAGAGATTAGTAAGGGCAAACCATCTGAAAGGATGGGGCGTTCCCAAATGGGACTGGTCCGCGGATCTTCGATCCGCCGGCTTGACCCAGCCGGGAACAGCTCCGCGAATCTGACAATTCGCCGGGGTGCAAAGCTAAAGGGCCTTGCTCGTGATGAGCGTGGCAGCCAGTTGCCGTGGATCAGACCACGTTAAAAAAGATCGCCTCCCCGGACGGGGAGGATGATGCAACCCCCGCGAGGGGGGCAGCGCTTTGTGGACCCCAACTATCCTTTCGATGGTTGGGGTTTTTTATTTGGGATGAGATCAAAAAAAGAGAGGTCGTCATGAAAACACAGTTGAGAACGTTGGCGGTCCTAGCGGGAATGGCTGTATGGCTCTCACTTATGCCGGTTTGTCTTTTTGCGTATGAAGATTCCCTTGTCGGATATTGGACTTTCGACGAGACAAGCGGGACCATTGCCTATGACGCCACAACTAATGGGAACAGTGGGACGATCAGCGACGCAACGATGACGGGTACTGCCGGAAGGAATGGAACTGCATTTAGTTTTGATGGCAGTAATGATCACGTGATCGTAGGGAACATACCGGCAATAAATAATGCAGCACAGGATATGACTATCTCTCTGTGGATGAAATCTTCTACGGCACAAGCGGCGAACGGCATAATATTCTATGACGCCAATTATGACCTGCAGCCTTACCAGGATTGGTACATTATGTTGAAAACGACTTTGACTGTCGGTGGGTTTTCTAATAATACCGAATATAATACCGGAGTTTCTTTTGTCGATGGCACCTGGCATCAAATGACGCTTGTTAAGAAACAGACCCAGTTGCAATTGTATAAGGATGGCAGTTCTGCCTGGACACAAGCGGTGTCGCAAATTCATTCTGCTTTTACCGCCGGGCATTACTTAGGGATAGGGTATAGGTCGAATACGGTAAATAGATATATCGGCGCTCTTGATGAGGTAGGGATCTGGAACAGGGCCTTGAGCGCAAGCGAAGTGGCGCTTTTGTATACCGCAGGAATTGACCAGTACGGCACAAGCGTCTGGACTGGCGGGGGAGGCGATTCAAACTGGTCTACGGCCGCTAACTGGGCGGGGGGCGTACTGCCGGGCGCTTCGAGCGACGTGAGTATTGCGGGGTCCACACAAACCTCCAATAATGACACTAGCTCGGCGGTCAATTCAATAACGCTGGACCCTGATAGCGGCTCATCGATCACCCTTTCAGGCAATAGCCTTCAAATCGCTTCAGGTGTTACGAACATTTCCGGGGCTAATACGATTGCATTACCCATGGTTGTAAACGTTGAGGACACAATTGCCGTCGACGGCGGGACGCTGACGGTCAGCGGTGCCATAAGCGGGAATGGATCGCTGGTTAAGACCGGCGCCGGCACGTTTGTATTGACCGGCAGTAATGCATATCTGGGAGGGACGACGGTTGATGAAGGCAGGCTTGTTGTCGATGGCAGTGTTACAGGCGATCTGTTGGTCAATGGAGACGGTTCTTTGGGAGGGTCCGGCAGCGTGGGTGAGATACTCGGCTCGGGCATGGTGGAGCCGGGAAACAGCCCGGGGATATTGACGGCCGATCAGGTAGATCCGTCGGACGGCCTGGATTTCTCATTTGAGCTGACTGCCCTCGCGCCCGATTACGCCAGCCCGGCCGGCAGCGACAATGATGTGTTAAGGATAACGGATCTGACGGCGCCGTTCACTTCGGCGCTTGACGGTGACAACGAAGTGAACGTCTATTTCGCCGCCGCGCTTATCGGCGACGGCGCCGCTATCGAAGGTGCGTTCTTTACTGATCTGGACTCGCCTTTTTACGACTCGATCAAATCAGCGGATTATAACTATTATGTGAGCGACCCGACTGGAGCGATCGTCTACAACGGCACGAACTACGCCGAGCTGGCCGGCTACGCCATGTCGCTGGCAACGGTTCCGGAAGAGACGGCGTGGGGAGGCGGCTATGTGGCGCAATTTACTCTGGAGCAGCAGGGCGGCGGCGATGTTCCCGAGCCGTCGACTCTTTTGTTGTTGCTGCCGCTTGCGGGTTTCGGATTGAGAAGGATCCTGGGAAAAAAGTCCTGTCTGCTGATCGTTTTTGCCGCAATGCTCTTGCTGGCGCCCTGCGTCGCCTCTGCCGCATCCACCTGGGATGGCGGGGGGACTGATGTCTACTGGCAGAACCGTTATAATTGGTCAGGCGACGTGAAGCCTGCGTCCGGCGGCGATCTGGTATTTACCGGAGACCAGACAAATACATCGAATAATTATGCGGCGGATACCCCGTTCGGCACCATCACGTTCAATAACGGTGACTTCATCCTTGTCGACAATCGCGTCTCGCTACAGACAGGCATCAATAACCTTTCCGGGGACAATACGGTGGCGCTGCCCCTGCTGATCGCCGGCGACCGTCAGGTCGCGGTAGCCGCGGGGAGCTCGCTTACCGTCAGCGGCGCCGTGAGCGGCGCGGGCGGGATCATAAAGACGGGCGGCGGCACCCTCGCGCTGTCGGGAAGCCACACCTATTCGGGAGAAACCGCTATCAACCAGGGGATTGTCAAACTGGGAGCGAATAACAGTTGGAGTATGAGCAATTCGCGCGTGAACATTGCCTCGGGGGCCGTACTGGACGTGAGCGCCTATTCCGGCACGATAGGCGGGTTGAAGGGGTCCGGGAATGTCGTCGTGGGATCAGAGCTCACCAATGACGCCCCCGCAGGCCATGAAAAGTTCTACGGTACCATATCGGGCGACGGGTCGTTCACCAAGGCCGGGCCGGGGATCATGTGCTTGTACGGGACCGCCGCCTATGCCGGCGATACAAACATATCCGGGGGGCTCCTAAAGCTCTGGGGGACGGACCGGATCAACGACGCCGGCAGAGTCGATATCACCGGGGGGACGCTGGATCTGAATAATTACAATGAAACCATCGGAATGTTGACGGGGTCGGGCGCAGTCATGTTACGGGATGGGGATCTGACGGTTAAGAACTGGGGTTCTTTCGATGGGGTGATCAGCGGCAGGGGGAGCCTGACGGTCGGTGACGGGATCACACCTGCTAGTGTCAGTTTGGGGAACGCGAACACCTATTCAGGCGCAACGGTCATCAGATCTGGCGCCTCTCTTGAGACGGTTGGGTCTGAAAGGCTCAGCGACGTGACCGCCATGCAGATCGATGCGGGCGGGACGTTTGTGCTGCCTGTTAGCGGTACCCTGGAGCAAGGGCATAAGGAAACAATAGGGTCATTGTCGGGAAGCGGCGACGTCTTATTCTACGGGGCTATCGGCTATGGCCGGACGCTCGCGGTCGGCAGGAATAACCGCTCGACGACTTTTGCCGGCAATATCACCGGCGGGGGATCCCCTTACGGCGCGGCACACTTGATAAAAGAAGGGACGGGGACATTGACGTTGACGGGGCCAATTTGGATCTCCGGGCAGACCTACGTTAATCAGGGGACGCTCAAAATGGGGTCTGCGGAGTGTATCAGTGGCGCTGACCTGATTGTCAGGAAAGGCGCTGTCCTCGATATAAACGATCTTTCCATGCTCTGCGGGTCGCTGAGAGGAGATGGCACCGTCGATCTGGGGACAGGCAGCCTGACAATCTACGAAGGTGCGTTTAGAGGATCGGTCATCGGGACAGGAGATCTTTCCTGGGGGGCATATCAGGAGATGCTTTTAACCGGGTCCGAGAGGATCGGCGATCAGATCTCGGTGAACTTGCTTGGCGGCGGCTTCGATGCGGGTTCGTTCTGGCTGAACGGCTTTAACGAGACGATAGGCTCTCTCGAAGGGATTGGCGGGGTGGTTCTTGGCGGGGGCACGCTTAAGACGGGCGGCAATAACAAGAGCACGACATTTTCCGGTCCTATCTCCGGCGCCGGCGGGCTGGTCAAGCAGGGGACGGGCGAGATGGTCCTGACAGGTTCGGTGACATACACGGGCCCAATGACAGTCGCCGGGGGGACGTTGCTCATCGATGCCCCCCCCTCGTGTCAGCCTTTTGCGGGGCGCGTGAACGTGAGCGCGGGCGCATTGTTCAAGACGGCCGACGATGGCGTGGGCTCGATCTCCGGGGCCGGCGATATCGAGCTGGCGGGCGGCGGCTATGGGCTCATCGCCGGTTCAGACGGCACGAGCACGACGTTTAGCGGCGTGATAAAAGGAGACGGCCCTTTCGAGAAATACGGGGCCGGCGTGCTTACCTTATCCGGGGCGAATACCTACACGGGGGAGACCGGGGTCCGTCAAGGCGTCCTGCGCCTCGGCGCATCCGAAAGAATAAGCGATCTGTCAAGTGTCGAGATCGGTGTTGCCGTGTTCGATCTGAATGGCTTCGACGAGACGGTCGCCGGGCTGAGCGGCTCCGGGATGGTGAAGCTCGGCAGCGGCACGCTGACCATCGCCCCCGGGGCCTATGCCACAACGTACGGGGGCGGGATCTCGGGTTCGGGCGGAATAACGAAATCCGGGACCGGGACGCTGACGATCGTAAATGGGGAATATACCTATACGGGCGCGACGACGGTCAGCGCAGGCACGCTCCTCATCGGTCACGCGAATGTCCTGCCGGATGCGAGCGGCGTCTCTGTCGCCTCCGGGGCGGTGTTGGCTGCGGATTATTCCGACACCATCAGGTCTTTGTCCGGATCCGGTAAGGTGATCGTGGGGACATCATCCTACGCGACGCTTTTTGTCGGAGCGTATGACGCCGATTCGTCGTTCGACGGCGTGATCAGCGGTGCGTACGGTGGCCTGGGCAAGATAGGGACAGGGACCCTCTCTCTTATGAAAAACAATACGTATGCCGACGCCACGATCGTTTTCGGCGGGTCGCTCGTCCTTTCCGGCACAGCCGGCGCATTGTCCGCGACCTCGAGCGTGTCTGCAAACAACGGGGGGGCGCTCGTGCTCGATAATACCGTTAACAACTCGGGCAACAGGATATATAACAGCGCGACGCTCTTTATGAATGGCGGATCCGTGAATTTTGCCGGGAACCCGACGCTGGCCGGCACGGAGACTGTCGGAGAAATTTGTGTTACCACGGGGTCGTCCGTTGTCGAGGTGTCGCACGGCGAATTAGTGGGTGCGACGCTGACGAGCGCTGCCCTAGGGCGCTACGAAGGCGCGGTGATCGATTTCCGCGGCGCGGGGCTCGGCCAGGGCGGGGCCAACTCGCGGGTGATGTTCACGGCGGCGCCGGACGTGGTTTCGACGAACGGTATCATCCCCTTTGCGACCGCGAACGGCAGCGACTTCGCCTCATACGGGTCGTACGGGATCAAGCCGTATGCGTCGTATGCGGCGAGCTTCACGGGGGCCTCGGCGGCGAGCAATGTCAGGCTGGCGAACAGCGAGAACCTCTCGGCCGACAAGGAGGTCTATACCCTGAACCTGGACAACAAGACCGTCGGCGGCGCATATACGCTGACGCTCGGCGGCGGCGCCCTTATCAACAACGGCGCCAGCGCGCTCAACGTCCCGGCGCTTGCCCTGGGGGCCGAAGGGATATTTTTCGTTAACGGCCCGCTGGCGGTAAACAGCGTGATCGACGGGCCGAGCGGGTTTATCAAGGCGGGGACCGGGACGCTTACGCTGAACAAGGCGAACGCCTACCTCGGGACGACGTATGTCTATGACGGGACATTCAAATACGGGATAAACGATGTGATAGCGGGAAACGATGTGGCCGTTAACGGCGGCGTGCTCGACCTCGGCGGTTATACGGACAGCGTGGGCACGGTGACGTTGACGCACGGGACGATCACGGGCTCTCAATCCCTGACCGCCGGCACGTCGTTCGTCGTGAACGACGGCACGGTCGACGTCGTGCTTGCCGGCGCGGCTTCGCTGGAAAAGGCGTCTGCTGAGACGGACTGGACGGTGACGCTCACGAAGCAAAACACCTATACCGGGCCGACGGTGGTGACCACGGGGACGTTGAAATACGGGGTGGACAATGCGATCTCCGATGCGAGCGACATAACGGTCGACGGGGTCCTCGACCTGGGGGCGCACAGCGATACGATGAGGACGCTGGGCGGGTCCGGCAAGGTCGCCCTGGCGGGCGGGACACTGGCCGTCGGGTTGAACAATGCGTCTTCCGATTTTTGGGGCGACCTGTCCGGGTATGGCCAGCTGACGAAGATCGGGACGGGGACCTTTGGAATATTAGGGATTGATAATTACGACTGCAACAGCGATTACGCGGGAAATGTGACGGTCAGCGCCGGGACGCTCGCTTTAGGGCTTGGCTATGTCTCATACAACCATACCCTTGGCGAAGGGGCGACCGTCACTGTCAATGCCGGGGCGGCCCTGTCCTTATATGAAGAGAGGATATCGGGTATCTCCGGCGCCGGTAACATCCTTCTTGATGGCGGAGTCCTTTCGGTCGGGTGTACGAACAGCTCGTCTGTGTTTCCGGGGACGATGGGCGGTTCGGGGCTGCTGGTGAAAGAGGGGACCGGGACGCTGACTATGTCGAAGCCGGGCGGCCTTGATTGGGATATCGACATACAGGGCGGGACGTTCAGGGTAACGGCATCGAACGTGGCGGCCGACGACACTATCGTTACCGTAGGCGAGGGCGCCCTGTACAACCTGAACGGTTACAGCGACACGATTGCGACGTTGAACGGTGCGGGCAACGTCAGCCTGGGGACCGGGGATCTGTTCGTAGCCGATACCGTCAATCTGACAGGCGCTGTTCAAGGGACAGGCGGCTTTGGCTTTAACGCGATGACCTACGCCTCGTCAGACAGGATAGGCGATCTTGTGGCGGTGACGGTGGCGGGCACGCTTGACCTCCGCAGTTTCAGCGACACGATCGGGTCGCTTGCAAGCCTGAACGAAAACAGCACCGTCGCGATGAACGGGACATTGACCGTTGGCGGGAACAACCAGTCGACGACGTATGCCGGCGCCATCAGCGGGCTTGGCTCGCTTGTCAAGAACGGTACGGGGACGATGACGCTGAGCGGATATAATGCATATGAGGGCCCTACCATGATCAATGCCGGGACGCTCAAGATGGGTATAGAGTCATGCATCTACCTCTATTCCGGTGACGTCAACGTCGCCTCCGGGGCCGTGTATGACCTTGCCGGCTTCAACCAGAGCATCTCATCTCTGACAGGGAACGGGGGCGTGAAACTGGGAGCCGGCGACCTGACGATCAATAATGCGAGAGAATATTTTGAAAGCAGTACTTTCGGCGGGACAATAAGCGGGACGGGTGATGTGTACCTAAACGGCGGAAAGGAATGGAAATGGGCCCTTTCGGGCCGCAACACGTACACGGGAAATACGTACGTGCAGAGCGGCACGCTGGCGGTGAACGGGAGCCTCGCAAGCCCGTTGGTTGATGTAGAGGGCGGGGCGATGATCGCGGGGTCCGGGGATATCCTGGGCGATCTCCTGCTTGAGAGCGGGGCGTCTGTCTCCCCCGGGTCGAGCCCGGGGATACTGGAGACGGGTGACATGACATGGAGCGAGGACGGGCATTATATCTGGGAGATCAACGATGCCGACGGGGTGGCGGGGAGCGCGTGGGACCTTATCGACGTCACCGGCCGCCTGACGATAAACGCCAATGCAGCGGAACCATTCATCATAGACCTGGCAACATTGACCTCGAGCAACCAGCCCGGCGAAATGGCGGATTTCGATTATTACGAGGATGACGTGTGGACGATCGTGACGACGACGCTGGGGATAACCGGGTTCTCGAGCGACAAGTTCTCGGTGAACACGCAGGATTTTTACAATTATTACGGGTCGGGGAGCTTCTCTGTCGCGAAGGAAGGGAATAACCTCAACCTGGTCTTTACCCCCGGGCCGTGCGAAAGAGACCTGATCGATCCGGATCCGGATGAGCCCTTGCCGAGCGAGGATGTCCCCGAGCCCTCGACGCTGCTCTTGCTCCTGCCGCTGATAGGTTTCGGAATATGGAGGATGAAGAACGCAAAGAACGGATAAGGGCGATACGAGAGCTTATCAGGAAAGGGTGCGGTCGTTTGAAAGGGATGCACTATTGAAAACGTTGAAAAGTATTGTTGTGAGGTTCCTGGTCTTCGTAAACGTCGCAGCGCTTGTTCTCGGTTTTATGCCGTTATATACGCCGGCAGTGCGGGCGGAAACAGCCGATCAGCAACGGGCGGGCGAGCAGGCCGGTCCGGGCGGCGGGCGGAGTGCGGCCGATGTCGATAAACAACAGTCTTTCAATGGGCCGGCCCAGGCCCCGATCATCAAGCCGGGCGTCCAGAAAAAGGCGGTGACCAGGAGCGAAAAGGCGACTGCACGGATGAACGTGATGCTCGAGCGGCTTAAAGCGTCCCAGTCCAAGGTTGCCCAGTCTCAGGCGAGCCAGCAGGGCCAGACGCTGCAGGCAAAGCCCGGAGCTCAACCGGTAAAAGGGTTGGAGATGCTGCCGAAGCTGACGGCGAACATGATCCCGGCGCCGGTTAAGGGGACAACTCCGGGGCAACCCGCTCAAAGCGGTACGGCGCCAACGGGGCCGGCGGCCACTTCTGGCAAGCCGATGATCGCGCCGGAGCCGGTGAATATCGGTGGAGATCCGGCCGCGCGGTCGCCGGTGAGGCCGCCAATTACGCCGACGACGGCAGAGCCGACAGTACCGGGTGGGGCAGGCAAGCCGATGATCGGGCCGGAGCC
>JAKLEM010000001.1 GCA_022711655.1 Candidatus Auribacterota bacterium | reverse complement strand
CAGCAGGAACAGGAGCGCCGACCGGAACGAGTTCGGCAGCAGGATTCCCAGATCGAAACGCCCGACTCGGATATCCCGAGCCGCACCGAGAAATCCGGCGCGGTCGTCCAGCGTCATCACCGCATCTATATTCGGATCGTTCCTGAAGAGCGGCGCAAGATGGCCGCGACATAGCACGGTTATCCTGGAATTCGGAAATAATTCACGCAGGCCTTTCAGGGACGGCAGAGACAAAACCGCGTCGCCGATCCAGTTCGGCGCATGCACGGCGATGCGATAGCTGTCGGAGAACTTCTTTTTCGCGCGCTTGGACTTCCACCGCTTGTGCATCCAGAACCACTGGTCGGGATAGGCGCGGACATACCGCTCGATCACCGCAGTATACGCCTGGGTGATCCGGCTAACCTCCTCATCGACCGGCTTCGAGAGGTCGGGAGCAATCGGCTTCTCGAAAACGACCGTGTACCGTTCTCCTTTCTGCACAATGAAGGTCGGGACGACCGGCGCCCCGGTACGGGCGGCGAAATAGGCCGGCGACGATACCGTCGGGACCTTGACCCCGAAGAAATCGGCCATCACGCTGTCGTTGCCGCCGATCTGGTCGGCCAGAAAACTGACGATGCCGTTCCCTTTCAGCGTCCTCATGATCTCGAACACGGCGTTCTTCTTGGCTATAAGCCTGTTGTTGGTATGCTCGCGCAGCGCGTGGATATACCGGTCGACATACCGGTTCCTCAGCTCCCTGCCGATCGAGACCGGACGGTATCGGCGCAAAACGATGCTCCCCATGATCCCCAGGTATTCCCAGTTGCCGAAATGAGCGGTCACGAATATCAGGCCCTTCCCTTTTTCCATGACCCTGTCGACGTAATCGAGATTTTCGCCCTCCGTCATTTCCTGTATCTGCTCGAACGAGTAGCGCCCGATCCTCAGGAATAAACAGATGTTGTATATGAGGTTGTCAAAGACCGCCTTGCCGATCCTCATCCGTTCTTCCGCGCTTTTTTCCCCGCCGAGCGCACGCTCGAGGTTGTTCACGATCGTCCGCCGGTGCCAGGGGTCTGCATGCCACATCAGCGTCCCGGCCGCCTGGGAGACAGGGCGCAACGCCCCCGCCGGAATCAGCCCGACAGCCCAAACCATCGCGCGTAGTAACAGATACTGAATATAATCCATAGCGCCCTTATCAATCGGCCTTCGGATCGTAGACATCCCGCAGGGCATCGCCCAGCGTGTTGAACGACAGGACGGTCAGGCAGAGCGCGAGCCCGGGAAAAAAGGTGATCCACGGGCAGGCCCTGATGTACGCCACGCCGTCGCTGATCATAGAGCCCCACGACGGGAACGGCGGCTCGATCCCGAGGCCGAGGAAGCTCAGCGACGCCTCGCTCATGATGAACCCGCCGATCTTCATCGTCATCACCACGACCGACACCGGCAGCAGGTTCGGCATGATATGCCGGCGGACGATGCTCCACGGCGCGGCGCCGGCGCCGTGCGCCGCCTCCACGAACTCCTTGGACTTCAGCGAGAGGACGGCGCTCCTGATGATGCGCGCGAACGCCGCCCAGCCGACCGCCGACAGCGCGATCAGGACCGTGACGATCCCGCCGCGGGAGACGGCGGTGATCCCGATCGCCAAAAGCAGGCTCGGGAAGGCGAGCGTCATATCGATGAACCCCAGGACCAGCCGGTCGACCTTGCCGCCGCAGTAGCCGGCAAGGATGCCGAAGAGGAGCCCGATCAGGAAAGCGCTGAGCGTCGAGACGAACCCGACGACCAGCGAGACCCGGCCGCCGAGCATGACCCGGCTCATGATGTCCCGGCCGAGCACGTCGGTCCCGAACGGATGCGCGAGGCTCGGCATCTCTTTCGCCGCATCGAGGTCTATCTTATAGGGATCGAACGGGGCGATATACGAAGCAGCGGCAGCCCCGGCGACCAGCAGCAGGATCACCGCCAGCGCGCATATCGCGCTCCGGTTTCTCCCGAAGACCTTCCTGAACGAGCCGATCTCTTTATGTTCTTTCGTCGCCATACGTATGCCATTCGGAGCTGCCCCCTGCCCCATTCTCCTCTCTCTTCACTTGTATTCTATCCGCGGGTTAAAAAACCGGTACACGACATCGGTCAGGATATTGATCGCGACGAACACGAACGCGCCGAACAGGACCGAGCCGAGGATCACCGGGTAGTCGCGCCGGAAGATCGCCGTCATCGTGAAACGCCCCAGGCCGTCCCAGCCGAAGATCGTCTCGGTGAGGACCGCGCCGTTCAGGTAGCTGGCGAAATCGATCCCTATCAGCGTCACCACCGGTATCGCCGCGTTCCGCAGCGCGTGCACAAAGAGCGTCCGCGCGGCGGAGATCCCCTTCGCGCGCGCGGCCAGGATATATTGCTCATGCAGGATCTCGATCATGCTCGAGCGCATCATCCGCCCGATGTAGGCCATCGACCTGATCCCTAAGGTCAGCGCCGGCAGGACCAGGTATGCCGGTTCGCCGTGCCCCATCCCCGACGGGGGAAAGAGCGGCCACCGGTACGCCAACAGGTAGATCAGGATCAGCCCGACCCAGAATACCGGCATCGCGATGCTGAGCGACATGAGCCAGGAGAGCAGCCGGTCCGCGGCCGAATCCCGCCAATAGGCCGCGGCGATGCCGATAAGGGCGCCCGCGCAGACCGCCAGCGCCATCGCGGCGCAGGCGAGCTTCAAGGTATTAGGGAATTTCTCCATGATCGCCTCGCCCACCGGGTAGTTGGTGTAGTATGAGCGACCCATGTCTCCCCGGAGCAACAAGGCGACATAGTTGACGAACTGGCGCGCGACGTTCTCCTGGAGCCCCATCGTCTTCCGATAGCGCTCGATCACCTCCTGCGGCGCATGCTGGCCGATCATCCCGTAGACCGGGTCGCCCGGCACACACTTCATCAGGATAAAGGTGATCAGGACGATACCGAACAGGGTCGGCACCGCCGTGAGGACCCGTTTGAGAATATAGCTACCCATCGTATCACCTGGTGTCGCACTATCGAATATCTTCAGCGAGGGCAGGGTTCGGTTTTTACAGCACATTGAGAATTTCTGCGGCAAGCCGGCAAATCGTAAGATTTGCGGACCAGCCCCCGCATGGGGGCTTGGCCTCCGACGGAACGTCGGAGCGCAGAAATTCTCGCTGAGCGAGGGGCCCCGCCAGAGGGCCCCGAGCGATGCTGTAAAAGCCGAACCCTGTCCTCAGCTGAATTAAAGCACACTGTTAAAATCGTCACCTACCGCTCGTCTTGCTTAGATCGATCGAAACATCCGTCCCCTTGTCGGCATTGTATATCGGGTACAGGAAATATCCCTTCACCCACGGCTGCGTAATGACAAACTCTTTCCTGTGCCACAGGAAAACCCACGGCGCCTGCGCGAAGATCTCCTCGTTGATCGCAGCGTACATCCCGGCGCGCTCTTTTTCGCCGGCGACGCCGTTTGCCGCTTCGATCATCGCGTCGATGCGCGCATCCTTAAAGAATGTCTTGTTGCCGCCGGCACCGGCATTACCGGAAAAGAAGTTCGGAAAGAAGAAATTCTCGGCATCGGGGTAGTCGGCCCACCACGAGAGGAAGAAAAGGTCCGCCTCCCCTTTGATCAGCGCCTCTTTGTAGGAGCTCCACTCGCGCTCAACGATCCGGACGCGAACGCCCGCCTGGCGCAGGTAATAGTGTATCGCCTCGATGATGTGCGACGCCTCTTTGGTCTTGTTCTGGTAGAGCGTGCACTCGAAGCCGTCCGGCACGCCCGCCTCTTTCAGTAGCGCGCCGGCCAGCTGAGGGTCGTACCGGTATCCTTCCGCGGGAAGCTCGCTGCCGGGAAGCCCGGGCGGAAGCGCCGACACCGCCGCGATCGCCCGGCCGTCGAGAAGCTTGTCGACCATCTTCGCGCGGTCGATCATGTAATTGAACGCCCGGCGAACCGCCGGCTTGTCGAACGGAGACCGTGTACAATTGAATCCGATATAATAGGTATTCATCCCGACATTGCTATGGATGTACGCCGCGCGCGCCGGGTCAACCGTGATCCGCCGGAACTCCGACGCCGGCACGCCGACGATATCGAGATTTCCCCGCTCAAATTCGGTGAACGCGGTGAACTGGTCGGGTATGATCCGGTATTCGATCCGCTCCATCCGGGGAGCCCCTTCGAAATATCCGTCAAACCGCTCCAACAGCAGCCGGTAATCCTGCCTCCATTCCCCCAGCCGGTACGGTCCCGTGCCGACGGCGTGGCGGGCGAAGTCCTTTCCCCATTTTTCCACCTCCTCGCGCGGAACGACGTAGGCGTTCGGCATTGTCAGGAGCCAGAGAAACGAGGCACAGGGCCGCTCGAGAGTGATCTGCACGGTCATGCCGTCAGGGCAGGCGATCCCCGAAACACGGTCCGCTTTCCCCTGAAGGAAGGCCTCGGCTCCCATGATCTTGTCCAGGACCCATGTCCGGGTCGAGACCGTCGCCGGATCGAGGACTCTCGTGAAAGAATAGCGCACATCCTCGGCGGTCAGTTCCCTGCCGTTATGGAAACGCACGCCGCGCTTGAGAAAGAACGTGTAGACCCTGCCATCGGGAGACACTTCATACCGTTCGGCAAGGTCGCCTTTCAGCGCAAGCTTCTGATCGACGGCGACCAAACCATTGTAGAGCTTCGCGGCGACGCTCCCGCCCGACACATCGATGATATATGCCGGGTCGAGCGTCGTGGGGTTCTCGTCCAGGGCGAGCTTCAGCGTCCGGAAATCATCGCGGGGAGCGCCGCAGCCGGCGAGGCCGAGAGCAATAATGACAGAGACCGAACAGGTGAGCGCATACGCAATGCGTAAGGGGTTGCGCGCGTAATGAAAAGACGTCATGTCAACCTATCGACTTTTTCAGCAGCCGGCCCGGCATGGCACCGGTGTGCCTGCCGTCGCGAACGACGGCCTCTCCGCCGACGATGACCGTCCGGATGCCGGCCGGATACTGATGCGGCTGCTGGTAGGTGGCGACGTCCGCGACGGTGCGCGGATCGAACACGACGATATCGGCGAACATCCCCTGCTCGATGACGCCACGCTTCTGGATGCCTATCTTGCGCGCCGGCATCTGCGTCATCTTATGGACCGCCTCCTCGAGCGTGACGACGTTCTCCCTCACATATTGACCGAGGACGCGCGCGAACGTACCGTAGCACCGCGGGTGGGGTTTCCCGCTGGCCAGCGGCCCGTAATGCGCCTTCGACGACCCGTCGCTGCCGACCATCGCGTACGGCTTCCGCAGCACTGATCGGAGATTTTCTTCGCACATCCCGAAAAATACCGCCGCGACCTTCAGACGCTCCTCGACCAGCAGGTCGACGACCGCCGTGAACGGCTCTTTCTTTCTCAGGCGCGCGATCTCGCCGACTGTCAGCCCTTCGCAATCGCGGTTCGCATCGGTAGAGACGGTCGCTACCATCATCCGCTGCCAGTCCTCGTCTGTCATCTTCTTGAACTCGGCTGACAGCCTTTCGAGGATCGCAGTGTCTTTCAGCCGCTCGAGCTCTTTCTCGTTGCCCCCTTCGTACATCCAGGACGGCAGTATGGCATCGAGGTCGGTGCTCGACGCGATATACGGATACCGGTCGACGGTCACCTCGACGCCGCGCTTCACGGCCCGCTCGATCAGCTGAAACACCTCCGATATCTTTCCCCAGTTCTGTTTTCCGGCCGTTTTGAGGTGCGATATCTGCACCGGGATATTGGCGCTCTCGCCGATGAATATCGCCTCGGTTACCGCTTCGACCAGGCCGTTGCCTTCGCTCCTCATATGCGTCGCGTAGATACCCTGGAACTCTTCGAGCACCTTGGCAAGCTCCGCCAGCTCGTCGGTCGTCGCAAACGTCCCTGGCGGGTAGATCAGGCCCGTCGACAGGCCGTACGCCCCCTGCCGCATGGCGTCCCTGAGCAGTTCCTTCATACGCGTCATCTCGCCTTTCGTCGGCGCGCGCTTTTCGTACCCGATCACCGAGGCGCGTATGTTGCCGTGGCCGATCAAAGGGGCAAGGTTGACCGACGATCCCGACTTCCTGAGCCGATCCGCGTAGCCGTCAAGGTCATTCCAGTCGATGCCAATATTGTATTCCTTATTCGAGTCCTTTATATGCTCGAGGCAGGGCCCGTACAGGGGCGCAGCCGAAGAGCCGCAGTTGCCGATAACCTCGGTCGTAACGCCCTGGCGAACCTTACTTTCCGAAAGCGGATTTACCAGCACCGTGAAGTCGGAATGGGAATGGATATCGATGAACCCGGGGGCGACGGCAAGTCCGGCGGCGTCAATAGTCTCGTGCGCATCGCGAGAGGAAAGATCGCCGACCGCTTCGATCCTGTCCATCCTGATACCGACATCGCCTAAAGACGCGGGGCTCAGCGTACCGTTATATATCTTTCCGCCGACAATCTTTATATCAAGCATATATCCCGCCGCCCTTCATATATATGAGAATTCTAAAGGAGCTGTGCATTTCTGTAAATACAAAAAAAACCTTACATTTTTGTCATGCCAAACCGGCATCATTTTCTCGATTCCTCTGCGCACCATATACCAAGCAAAACAAGCAATATATTGAAAACACGCACATTACGATAATTTAGCAATATTATTTTTGCGGTTGGCACAGCCGTTGCTTATATATGGCACAAAACAAAGGAGGGTTCCATGAAGAGAAATCGCAGAGTGAAGGTGGATGAGGTTGAGGTAAGGGACGCGCTGGTCGAGAACGAGATCATCAATAACAAGCTTTTCGATGACCCGACCGATTCGTTCGATCAGTTCGGCGACAACGATAACGACCTCGACGACCTTCTCAGGAAACTCGACAACATTACGGATACGTTCCGGGAAGAGAACGAGAACCCGTTCTACTACTTCCTGAACATGTACTCCTACTGATAGATAGAATCAAAAAAAAGGCCGCAGAACCGTCCGGTAGTATCGACGTTCTGCGGCCTTTTAATTTCCCGCGAGCTCCGATCCGCTCTTCCTGCCGCGCCTCAGAGAGACGAACATTGCCAGCACAACGACGGCCAGGGAAAGAAGCGTGAGTAGCGCCCCCCTCTTGAACGATTCCGGGAAATACGACAGGCGAACCGCGCTGTACCCTTCCGGCACGCGGATCCCTCTGAAAGCACCGTTGACGCGATGTATCCTCGCCGGCCGTCCGTTCACGGTTGCCTTCCATCCGGGGTAATACGAATCGCTTATCACCAGCAACGCCTCGGCCCCGCTTTTCACGCGAACGCTCATATCGTTGATACCGTATCGGACATAGTCAACAGAGTGATCGACCTTTCCGTGCGGCAGCCAGGAGAAATCTTCCGGACGGTATTCCTCGGCGGAAACCAGGGCCGTACTGGCGTAATCGATCGTCTGCCCCCTCATAACGCGGAACACATCCGCGTTATCTTTACAAAGCGTGACCTGGCCGACGACGTATGCCCGCGGCAACGCATCCGCCACCGGCACGATCGTCATCGTCAACGGCGGATCACCCCATTTGAACAACACTTCGTGGGGGAACATCACGTCAAAACGGCAGTTGACCATCCTGAGCAGTCCCCGCTTTACATCCGCATTGATCCGATGGTCGTCGATTATCCGGATAAAACTGCGATAGTACAAGGTTTCCGTGTTGCAGTGGTGCTCGACGTTAAAACCTCCGCAGACCTGCGCCCATCCCCCGATCAGCGTACCGCGCGCGATCTGGTACAGTGCCGGCGATGCCTTCCCGTACAGGTATGACGGGAAACAATAATCGTCGGTATGGAACCGGAAGAGCCCCTCGCCCGAAGCATTCAGAGGCGCCGGCACGTAAACGTTGTCGAACAGCTTCCGATCTCCCGCGGGGACAAGGGGGATGGCGACGCGCATGAGATCGAGGACAGCAACGGCCAGGAGCGTCCACCATGCAGCCGCGCGCATCGCCGGGCGAAACAGATACGCATACAGGACCCAGACCGAGACAAACGCCGCCGCCGCAAAAAAGATGCTGTCGGATACGACCTTCTGCAGCGGCAGCCCGTGACGGAACGGCTCGGGCACCGATTTAAAGTTGAATACGGTATTCAGGATAGCCATACCGCGATCGCCGGGATTTGCGACACATACAAGCACCCCCGCGGCGCATACCGAGACGATCAGCGGCATCGCCCACCTTGCCGCGAAGGCGCGCCTGCTTTCCGGTTTCTCCGTCCTGCCGGCCAATCGGCCCAACCGGTCGAGCCCCATCCCGGCAAGACAACACAGCGCGAAACAGAAACACGGCAGGATCTTCGCCGGCCACCGGAATTTCTTCAGCAATGGGATCATTTCCCGGATCGTCAGAAAAAAGAGGGAGTACCACCCCATCGCATACAGAAAAGAAAAGATAAGCAAGACGAGCAGGAAGACGGCCGCAGGGTTCGGGGGGTTCCGCTGCGGCACGAGAGAAGTCTCTCCGCGCGACGCCACCCCCATAACGTACGTGACACACACCATACCGAGGATAATAATGGGGACGACGCCGACATACATCGCCCCGACCTCGTACTCGAACGCAGAAGGCGCCCAGTACCAGTAGGTCACGAAATAGCCGGGAATGCCGTACAGCGACGGGATCAATAAAGTAAACAACGACAGGGGGTGTACCGAGCCGAAATGCAGCTGAGGGTCGACGATCCCGCCGCGGGAACTCATCGAAACGAGTTCCCACTGGGGCAGCATCTGCGCCATCGAGAGCATGACCGCCACGGCGGCGGCGACAAGGAGGCATCCTGCCGGCATGAAGAGCTGCCTTATCCGGCCGTCCCTCCTCCATCCGTGAAAGCCTGCTATCGCGGCATAGAGTCCCAGGCTCATCCCGGTAAAAGCCGCGGCCTCAGGCCAGCCCGCGTAGTACTGCAGGGACATGATCAAGGCCAGGAGCAGCATCACCCACACACGGCGTTTGGCGAGCCATAGCGAAAACAGCGCAACGCAGGAAGGGTACCATGCAAAAGCCGCGAAAGACGGCGCAAATTCCATCCGCGTGATCATCGCATTGGAGAATATGAAAGAAACAGATGCCAGCAACGCTCCCCTCGGCGATATCTTCCATAACCTGCACGCGTAAAACACCCCCCACCCGCCGATAAGGAAATGGAGAGCCATCCACACCACGACCGCGATCCCGACAGGCAGAAACAAAAAGAGACAATTAAGGGGGTAGAGCGCAGCCGACTCGCTGTTCGCGAGGAACGGCTCTCCGCAGCCGGTATACGGCGTCCAGAACGGGATCTGCAGCCGCAACAGGCATTCCTTGAAGAAGATCCAATCAGGGTAGATCGCATAGAACAGGAATCTCAGGAAGGGCACTTTGCCGGCAAGGAGAAACGGGAGAAAAAAGGCGACAACCAACGCCGTGAGAACATACGCTTCAACGGGAGGCGAAATGCGTTTGATCCGCTCGATAAACCGTGTCACGTGGGCCCGTCTGAAGTGGCAGTGCCCTCTTCCGTCCCTTCAGCCGCGAACCCGTCGACGGAATAGATCTTGATCGGCTTCGTCTTACCCTTCACGACGATCGAGTCGAGCTCGCGGAAGATGAAGGGCTCGTCTTTGATGTAGCTGTATGTGGCTTCGGTAATGATGATATTCGTGGGATATTTTCGCGTCAGAGCCTCGACGCGCGCCCCGATATTCACGTTATCGCCGATGACGGTGTAGTCGAACACCTCCGCCGAGCCCATGTTCCCCGAGATCATCTCGCCCGTGTTGATGCCGACGCCCATGCCGAGCGGGATCTTCCCCTCTTTCTGCCACTTGTCGTGCAGCTCCATCAGCCGGTCGCACATCTCGACGGCCGTTCTGGTCGCAAGGATCGCCTGCTCTTTTGTCGGCAGCTCAAGCGGAGCGCCCCAGACCGCCATGATCTCGTCGCCGACGAACTTGTCGAGCGTCCCCCGGTTTTTCAGGATCACCTTGGTCATCGCATCGAGATACTCGTTGAGCAGCGCCACGACCTCTTCGGGCGTATGGCTCTCGGAAAAGGTGGTGAAACTTCTGATGTCGGAAAAAAGCACGGTCAGTTCGCGCCGGACGCCGCCCAGCTTCAGCTGGTCGGGGTTGTTGATGAGCTGTTCGATGATCTCCGGCGACAGGTAGTGGGAGAAGATGTTCTTGATCCATTTCCGCTGTTTCTCTTCGGCAAGATAGCGGTAGAGCACGATCGACAGGTAGGTGAAGATAACACCGCAGGACGGCGCGACGACGTCGGTGAGCAGCCCTTGCCGAGCAAAGGAGAGATACCCCGCCGCAAGATACAGGAGCACGAGAACGCCGGTCAGGATGCCGCCGAAAAGCGGCCGCAGGAAATAGACGATCAGGCTGGTCAGAAAACAGAGCGCAAAAAGGCACAGCAGGTCGACATGGAGCGGCATCTCCCGAAGAAAACACCCGTTCAGTATGCAGTTCACGACCGTCCCGTGCACCCCAACCATCGGGTAAAGCGTCTCGAACGGGATCGGCTTGGTGTCGAACGTCCCCGTCGCCGTGAGGCCGACAAAGCAGATCTTGCCGCGGTAGAGGTTCAGGTTCATGACCGGCTCCTGCTTCTCCTCGAGCTGTTTGTACGCAAGGATCGTCTCGTAAAACGAATAGTGGGAGAACGTCTCGGCCCACCTCCCCGCCCAGTTGAGCATCATCTGGCATTTGTCGTCGATCGGGATCGTGATATCCCCTTTCTTCGTGCCGCGCAGGTATATATTCTCGCCGGGAACGATCTCAATATTGCTCTCGGGGACGCCGAGATAGTCACAAACGACCTTGAACGCCATATGGTAATAATACTTTCCCTGGATCTTCTTCGCTAGAGGGACGCGCCTGACGACACCATCGACATCCGACGCAAAATCGAGGTACCCGAAGGCATGAGCGCTTTCTTGCAGCTCCGGGATCGGGAAGGTGATCCCGGAGACGGCATCCTTGTCATATTCGATAAGGAACGGCAGATATACGAACCCCGCGTCCTTGAGCGCCTTCGCGAGCGCGCCATCCATCTCCGGCGCGCTCGGCTCGACGAAGAGCACATCGAACGCGACCGCCTTCGGCTTGAATTCGTTCAGGACGGAGACCAGTGTGGCATGCCATTCGCGCGGCCAGGGCCAGCGGCCGATGCTCCTGATACTGTCCTCTGCCATATCGATAAAGGCGATCTCGGGACGCGTCGGGATATTCCCGCGAAGCTTGAAACGGGTGTCGATAGTGGTGAGCTCAAACCGTTCGAAGACCCCGGCAGCGTGCAACCCGGCAACAACGACAGTGACGCCTATGCAGATAAGCAACTCGGCGCTGCGAAAATAATGGATCACTCGCTTAATGAACATAGTGCGCATTGCTCTTTGGAAGCGGTTATTGCGGGGTTGACTGCCGCGCCGGCGGAAGATTGAGCGATCCGCCTCTCGCTGCGACATCCGACCTCTCCTCGGCCAGCCGCTGGCCCTGACCGTCGATCTGAATACCGTCAGCCGGGTCCAGCTGTTCGGTGAAATACTCTGTCGCCGCCACCTGCGAATGGGTCGGGAGATACTGCGGCCCGGCGCGCCGCTCGACGAAACTGCAGATACGCGCGGCCATCGCGTCCTTCATCACCCTGAGATTTCGCAGGCTGCCATCAGGATCGACATCGGCGATCCCTCCTTCGTTGATCCTGATATAATCGTAACGGTCCATCCCTGCGCTTCTCCCGCCTGCGGCGAAACGGCGCATGCCGGCAATGATGTTGCCGCCCGGCGGCTTTCCGATGGCTTTGCGCGGCACCCAATCGATAAAACCTGACACCACACCGATCATTTTTTCTCCGACAGTCCAGTTCGTACCGCGCACACCGGCAATGCCGCGGGGGGTTTCAACGGTGAACTGTGAAAGGCTGTTCGGCAGCTCCCTGACACTGGCATAAACGCTCCCTTGCTGCAACTTCAGATCAACACGTCTCGCGATGCAGTCTCGATCGAAGCAATAGAGGAACCTGCCCGTCTCCCGGAAAAGAGACAAACCATCAATGAACAGCGTTGTCTCCTCGTTGATCCGGACCACGCTCCCGTCGTCGAACGCAATATCGGCTGTTGAATCGATCGCCGTCCTGACGCTGTCGCCGGCAGACAACGCCATGCCCTTTTGCGCCGAGATCCATTTTTGCTCCCCGGCCTTCTGAGCATCGACAAGGCCCTGCACGGCAACGATAGTAACCTGTACACGGCCGCCAGGTTGCACGGCATAGGATATGCCGGATATAAGAAGGACCCCTAGCAGCGAAACATAGCGGACAAGGAATGCGGCTGACATTGTTTCTCTCTCCCTTTACCAAAACGCCCACTTCCATGAGTGGGCGTTTTGTATCACCAACAGATACCGCGCATTCTCGTCATCACGGCATATGGTGAGGAGGAGGCGGCGGAGGAGGAGGCGGTCCAGTATGCGACGGGTCAAACGGCGGCGGCGGCGGCGCGAAGTTATGGTTAGGATCACCACCGACGTTCTGCGCTGCCTGCTGCGGGGTTTGCATAGATTGCAAATCCGCCTGCCCAAGAACGACGGTGCCGGCCGTAGGATTCGTCTGTTCGGTAACGATATTCTGGATCGCTGCCACTTGATCTGCCGGTTGAGTAACGTTGAGAGGAAGTTTCTGCTCTTCTACGGCAAACACCTGAATAGTGTTCGCAGCTTCAGGAGTAATACACCCGATCGACGTTACTTTGTCGGTTATTGCCGCCGAAGCCCCGTCAATAGCTGAAGTCGTCGGCGGCTTCTCCTGAATAGTGTTTACCTGCTCCGCATATGTCGCAGTTCCCTCGACTATCTTAGCATATTCCGCCGCTGACACCTCGAACACGCGCTGTGTTTGACCACCAATCGCCCCCGCATGTCCTTCTGCCCTATCTGCTGCAGCTTCTGTCTGAGCCGCCCCGGCCGCGGCCCCTTCTGTCCCACCTGCCGCAGCGGCATACGTCTCATCGCATACTTTTAAGTACGCTTGCACTGCTGCTTCAAATTTCTGCTCAGTTGCCGGATCAGGGAATTTCCAGTAGTTTACCGTCCCCGTGCTGCAATCTACGTTATCGGACTTTTCTGAAGAACTGATCTTAAATATCGTACCGCGAACACCGGCTATACCTCGCGGCGTTTGTAACGTATATTTCGATCTGTTATTCGGCAACGGTTGTACATGCGCCGTGATAGTACCCTCTTTCAGGTAGAATTGCTTCTTCTCAGCCTCAACTGGCCGCTTGAAAAAGTAGAGGAACCTCGACTTTTCGACCTTCTTCGAGAGATCAAGGATCGTAAGATTAGTCTCTTCGGATAGTTGCATAACACCGCCATCATCGAACGTAAGGTCAACTACCGAGTCGAGCGTCGTGCGGATCCTGTCTCCCAACGCAAGCTTCATACCGACCTCGGCCGGCACCCATACGTCCGTACCAACCCTCTTCACGTCGACCATCCCGTCAAGCCTCGTTACCGTCATCTGCTTCATCTGCATACTTTCATCCGCCTTACCGCTCGCCTGACCGGTAGCGGCCGGCTTTACCTCCTGTTGCGCCAGGGATATGGCTATCCCCGATATCCCCAACAGTAAACCTATCATCAATATTTTATGTAGCTTTTTCATACCATCACCTCTTTCTATATATATCGTTAAATTTTACCGTTCGGTAAAATATTTATAAGCAAGTACTATACCAGATTGCGCCTATGCAATACTCTTGCCAAACCAATATTTGCTCCATTACGGATCACCGCGATCATGCTATGCGCCAAACTAGAATACATACTGATAGATCATCTGAAAGAAGTCTTCGTCAGTATGCCAGTCCTGCGGATAGGCTGACCCGGTAAAGAAATGACCGTAATTGAATGTCAGGCGGGAGTATTTCGTCATCTCGTATTCCAGGCCAAGGTCAATTTCGTTTCCCACGTATGCGCGCTGCAGCGTCGCAACCGCATCCGACATCGGCCCGTTCACACACTGCTTCCAGTAGGCGAAATGATTGATCTCTGCGACGATCCGTTTCATCGGGTTGAACTTCAACCCCGATTTCCAGACAAGCAGGTTCGAGAGGACCGGGTTCAGCGCCACGCCATAGTTGACATAGCCGTCCGCCGACTTGAAGTTGGTGTCGCGCGACCCCTTCGGGTTGCCGCGCATGGTGCTGTAGACGCTGCCGCCCTGGTTAAGGTAAACGCCAGGAGTCCCTTTAAAACCAGGATTATTCGCCGCCGCTATCCTGTCAACATCGATACTCGAAGGCGGCACAACGATCGTCGAGGCGATCGGCACCGTGTCATCGCCCGATCCCCACGCAAACTCGTTTTCCCATTCCGGCTTCCAGCGATGGTCAAACTTGACGATCGCGCCAAAGTCAAGCAGGAAGGCATCGATCGTTTCCGTGTCATACCGGTTAGCCATGGGGCTGAAGTCGCTGACGTTGCTGCGGCCATACACCTTGACCGTCTCCGTGTAATAGCTGATGCTCTTGACCCGATATTTATCGATATCGAACCGGCCGACACCATATAATCCAAAATATACCGGCTTGTAATGTGTCTGGCGATAGTAAAGCTGGTCGTCGCTCTTATCGACAACGCCGAGGACGTACCCCTGGAACAGGTGCTTCATGAATTCCTTATAGGTCGCGGTGATACCCAGGGGATATTTATTCTGGTGGTTGTTCGGGATATACGGATCCTGATTGTCGCCAAGCATCTTTCCGACATACATGTCGACATCGACGAAATCGTCGGAATAGATCAGCTTGAAGGCGTCAATATTATCTCGGTAGACATGGCCGCGGCCGATCTTGTGGAATTGCCGCCCGGCCGTCAGCGTGAACGGCTCAAACATCAAATCCACGTACATCTGGTCGACATCGGGCCCCTCGTTCATGTTATCCGTCGGCGCATAATCATTGCCGTGGTATATATCCCTGAACTTCACGTAATACCTGAGCCAGTTCTGGTAGCGGGCATTGAAATAGAGATAGAGGAACATGCGTTGTATGTCATACGGCTTATCCTTGAAATTCGCGTTCTTATCCCTGTTCAAGTCCCATCTGAACATGGCTGCCGTCGATCCGCCCCAGTCGATAAACAGGTCATAGATGTTCATCCGTTTGACGTGATACGGAAACGCATACCCGTCGCCCCATATCATAAGATCGAGGTAGTTGACATCCTTCCAGGTCTTATAACGAGGCTCTTCCGGCTCGCCGGATATCACCCGGGGCCCCTTTTTCGGCGTAGCGCCCGTTTGCGCCTGCTTTACCTGAGCGTCTGCCTGAGGTTGCTCGACCGAAGCGTCCGTCGGTGCCTGTGCTGCCGACGTTTCCATTCGCTGCTGCATTTCCGAAAGATGTTGTTCGGTCATAGCGCCCATTTGGGCCGAGCTCGAAGGGTCTCGCTGCTGCGCAAATGCGGCGGGTGAGCACAGAGAAAAGCCGATGCAGGATGTCAGGACGGAGAAGAGTATACGCTTACACATTGACGTAATCCTCCTTTCAGGATTTCGCAACTATTGCAACGACAATAACGTAAATATCAGGAATACGTTATCTTGAAAGATGTGAAATTTTATCATACGGTGATTTATTGTCAATTCCATTTTTCTACGCCTCGGGCGGCGACAAAAACGTCGACCGAACGCGCGCCGGCGGCAATGAGAGCGCGCGCGCATTCCTCTGCGGTAGCGCCCGTCGTGAAGATATCATCGACCAGCAGGACGCGGCATCCCTTGACCGCTTCCGGCCGAACGACACCAAACGCGTTACGCACGTTTTCAAGACGATCCCGCTTGCTGAGCGTGCTCTGCACCGCGCCCGCGCGTTTTCTGCGTATCACGCCGGCCGCATAGGCGGCGCCCGACAGCCGGGCGATCTCGCGGGCTATGACCTGCGACTGATCAAAGCCGCGTTCCCGCATCTTTACCGGGTGCATCGGGACCGAGACGATACAGTCATACCCGCCTGTCTCGACGCCGTTCGCCGATGCCCATGAGACCATGCGCGCGGCAAACCATCTCCCGAGAAACTCCTTTTTGCCGAATTTCATGAGGCATATCGCATCCCGCATCGCGCCCGCGTATATACCTGAAGCGATCAGGCGGTCGATATGCCGAAACTGCCCCCCTCCCGCGCAGACGCCGCACAACCGCGCTTCGCCGGGCTCACCGGAAAGCGGATATGAGCAGCGCGCGCAATACGGTTCCTTCAGCTGGCCGATCTTGTTCGCACACTCGGCGCAAACACGGCGATGAGTCCGGAGACAGGGAGGTTGCACAATGGGCATATGCGGGGATAGAGCAGATCGGCAAAAGCATGGAGATATTCCGTACACCTCGCGCAGAACGACATACGCAAACCCTATCGCGACAGGTCGGCCGCGCGCCCGGGAAGAAAAGCGCCCCTCCGGCCGATAAGCATCCACAGCGCAACGAGCAGGACGCCAAGGATGATCCAGCTCAACACACCGTCGACCATCTTCTCCGTGCCGTAGAAGCCGTACCGCTGTCCCTGATTGACCGCAACGAACAGGCTGTCGGCCTTGACGATAAAGACGCAGCCGGCATGGATGCCGATCGAAACATACAGGCTTTTTGTCCAAACATATGCGTACGCGAGCACAATGCCGAATGCAAAGAGCCCGATAAATTCCGGCAAGTACACCGACGGATGCGACAGCGGTTCCAACATCAGCCCGACCGTCTTGAAGCCGGAGAGCAGGTCGCCCTGGGCAAAATGCGGATGGGAGCCGATCTGCGTGAAATGGACGATAGAATAAAAGGCGGCGGAAATGACGACGGCCCATACGGCCTTGATGTCGTTCATCAGCGTCTTCAGGATGAATCCCCGGAAAAAGACTTCCTCGATGCATGCGACGACAGCCGCCGTGAGAAGCGCCTGAGACACCACCGTACCATATCTCATGCCGAACGGCTCGATCTCGAGCCTCCTGATGCCGGTAAAGAGCGTTATGCCGATGAGCACCGCCAGCGTCGCGACGCCCAGCCCGGCCCCCTGCATGACCTCGGAAAACCAGCCGGCGCGGCGGGGAAACGCCGTACGGAATATATCCTTCAACGCGAGCTGCTTCCTAAACAGGTATAGGAGAAGGAACGAGGCGATCAGGAGCACCCGGCTCAGGACCCGGTCGATATCGAATGACGACACCTTTTGAAGAGCCGGAAAGAGATGGAGCGCCCAGCCGATCGCGATCATCACCAGCGGCGTCAGGACCGCTCCGATGGCAAGCACCCCCAGCAAGATCAGACACAACACGACCGACGGCTTCATGGGACAGTACGGTATATCAATAACGGCATCAAGTCAATCCAAATGCTGCCATACGCGCCCGCACGCTCAGCAAAATAAGTTGCATATTGTCTTATTATACCTATAATTGACGCAACCATAGGATGGGCGGAAAAAGGGCGACAGGGGCTGTCGCCCTTTTCGGCAGTTATCCGCAGCGAACGACCATGAGAATTCTACATAACTACGTCACTAGACAACTTTTAACGACGTTTTTATTCTCACTGCTTGTCTTTACCTTCGTCCTCTTCCTCGGCAACATGCTCAAGATCGTGGAGTTCATCATCAGGGGCGTCAGCCTGCTCGTCATACTCCAGTTCATGGTCAACATCATACCGGCGATCATGACCCACTCTATCGCGATGTCGCTCCTGACGTCGATCCTGATCATCTTCGGGCGGCTGTCGGTCGACAACGAGCTGACCGCGATGCGCTCCAGCGGCATCCGGATGACAAAGATCATCTTCCCGATCATCGCGATCGCGATCCTCCTGAGCATCGTCTGTATCTACCTGAACAACTTCGCGCAGGCCTACTGCCATTACAATCTCCGCAAGCTCAAATACAAGGTCGGGATCAGCGAGCCGGCTAATTTGATCAAGTCGGGAACGTTCGTTGACGAATTCGCCCCCTTCCTCATCTACATCGGCGAGAAAAAAGGCAACCATTTCAAGGACGTCGTTATCCACGAGATAAAGCCGAACAACACGATCAGCTTCATCAAGGCGAACCGCGGCGAGCTCCTCGGCAGCGCCGAGAGCAAGGACCTGACGCTCAAGCTCTACAATGGATCACTCGAAGAGCCCGACACGTCCGGCTCCGGCCAGTCGATCAGGGGGAACTTCGAGGCATATTTCGTCACGCTCATCGACAAGGGCGGCCAATCGTCGTTGCGGAAGGCGACCAAGGACAAGACCACCCGCGAGCTGATCGGCGAGCGGATGCTCTTCGAGCAGAAGCTGCCGCACGCGAGCCCGGACGAGCAAGCGTTCATCGTGAAGCGGATCTCGTTTTTGAACACGCGCATTCAGGAGCGGCTGTCGTTCGCGCTCGCCTGCATCGCCTTCGCGCTGATCGGCATCCCGCTGGGGATCAAGTCCCACCGGAAAGAGAAATCGATCGGTATCGCGATCAGCCTCGGGCTCGTCCTGGTCCATTACGGGATGGTCCTGGTCGGCAACGCGCTCGAGGACCTGCCCCAGTATTACCCCTGGCTGATCATACAGCTGCCGAACATCGTCCTTTCGATGGTCGGCATAGCCATGCTGTACAAAGTATCGAGGACATAACAGATGAAACTCGTCGATAAATATCTCGTAAAGCACTTCCTGACGCCGTTCCTGTACTGCGTCATGGCCTTCTTCATGATCAGCATCGTCTACGACATCTCGGTGAACCTGGACACGTTCATCAGCAAAAAGATCGGGTTCGGCCTCCTTATCGAGTACTATCTGCTGCTGATGCCGGTGATCGCCGTCAACACGATGCCGATCGCCGCGCTGATGGCGGTCCTCTACGAGCTGGGCAATTTCCAGCGTTTCAACGAGATCATCGCGTTCCGCGCCAGCGGCATCAGCAACGCGAGGATCATCGCGCCGCTGCTCGCCTGCGGCGTCGCGATCTCGGCATTTTCATTCACCATCGGGGAGTTCTTCGTGCCGCAGTCGCTCTACAAGCTCAACATTATCGAGACGCAGCGGCTGAAAAAAGAATCCAAAGAGAGCCTCACCAAGATCATCGCGTTCTACAACATCTCGCAAAAGCGGTCCTGGGTCGGGACAATCGACCTCTCGAGCGACAAGATGTACGATTTCGAGGTCCGAGAGTTCGACCCCAACGGGCACGTCATCCGGAAGATATCGGCGCGCGAACTCGTCTACGACGAGAACGCCAAGACGTGGTCGTTCAAGAACGGCAAGATCTTCGTCTACTCGCCAGACCCTTCCGAGACGCAGGAGATCGACAAGCGGGATTTCGAGACGATGTCGTTCGACTACGCCGAAACGCCGGAGCTCCTTATCAACAGCCAGAAAGACCCGATGTACATGAGCGCGTTCGAGCTCCGCGCGCACATCAAGACGCACCCGAAACACTCGAAGATCTACGTCGAGGAGAAGGTCGACCTGTACTACAAATACGCCGGACCGTTCGTCAGCTTCATCGTCATGCTGACCGGGGTCGCTTTCGGCCTCCGGACGACGCGCGGGGGGCTGCTGATCGGCGTGGGGACCTGCGTCGCCATCTTCATCGCCTACTACGGGCTCTCGATCGTCAGCCTCGCGATGGGCAAGCAGGAGTTTATCCCCGCGCTGCTCGCCGCGTGGCTGCCGAACCTTTTTTTCACCGCGCTCGGGGCGACGTTCCTGGCAAAAGTCAATAATTGAGACTCGGTCTCTACAGCGGGTGACAGGGCCGCATCTGTCACAAAGAAAGATACAGCATGGGTTCACTCAATGCCTTTTTCTCATCGCAACGCTACCTGCTGCTGATCATCCTCGCGGGCGGGTTCCTGCTCTTCTTCAGGATCGGCGACCGGGCACTCTACTCCAAAGACGAAGGGCGCTACGCGGAGATCCCCCGGGAGATGGTAGAGATGCGCGACTACGTCACCCCCCGGCTGAACTATGTCCTCTATTTCGAGAAGCCGGCGCTCTCGTACTGGCTCACCGCGGGGAGCTACCGGCTTTTCGGCGTCAATGAGGGGGCCGCCCGGTTCCCGCTGTCCGCGCTCGGCCTCCTGACGCTGGTCGCAACGTTCGTGTTCGGCAGGCGCCTTTTCGGCGAGCGTCCGGGGTTTATCGGCGCAATGGTGCTTCTGATGACGATCGGTTTTTTCCTCGTCTCGAGGTTCCTCGTCATCGACGGTCCCTTCACGTTCTTCTTCGCCGTATCTCTCTTCTGCTTTTTGGACGGCTGGATGAATGACCGCCCGGCGAGCATGAGGGGCTTCTACGTCTTCATGGGGCTGGCCGTCCTGACAAAAGGGCTGATCGGGGTCGTCCTGCCGGGCCTGATAATCCTCTGCTGGGCCGCCGTCGCGCGCGAGCGCCTCTCGCTCCGCCGCATGCGCATACCGTCGGGCGCGGCGCTTTTCCTGCTCGTCACCGCCCCGTGGTTCGTCGCCGTTACGCTGAAACACCCGTCGTTCTTCGACTTCTTCTTTATCCGGGAGCATTTCATGCGGTACCTGACGCCGATCGCGCAGCGCGAGGAGCCCTTCTACTATTTCCTGATCGTCGGCGCCGTCTTCTTCCTGCCGTGGACACTGCTGATCCCGGCGTTCGTGAAACAGGCGTGGAGCGACTCCGACCCGCGGCGGCGGAAGACACTCGCCTTCCTTCACTGCTGGTGGGCGGTCGTGATCGTCTTTTTCTCGCTTTCGAAGTCTAAACTGCCGCCGTACATCCTCCCGATGACGCCGCCGCTCGCCATGATCGCCGGCGTCTACCTCTCCGATTTCTATTCGCAACTGTCGGGTATGCGCTATATACGCAAGAGCCTGTTGCTCTTCACGGCGGTCATCGCGTGCCTGATCCCCTACATCCTCTGGGAATTCGTCACCAGCCTGAAGACCGACGCCGACGCGCCGCTTGTCTTCCCGCACGCGATCGCGCTGATAACGCTGTTCACTCTCCTGGCGGCCGCCATCGCCGTGATCCTCCGTATCTGGAAAAAAACCGGCAACGCTCCTTCCAGGCGGCTGCGCGCCGCCCCGTTCATCGCCTTCGTCATGCTCTTCATGTTCGGCTATGCGGTGATCATCCTTGCCATGGAGCGGATGAATACGTCGCAAAGCGCCAGGGACCTTGCCATGGCGATCCGCAATTCATCGCCAGCCAAGAGCGTCGTCTGCGCATACGGCGGCTACGAACGCTGGAGCGATTGCGCCTTCTACCTGAAGCAGCGCATCACGGTGGTCGGCGACAATGCTGGCGAGCTGACGTTCGGCCGGGACGCAGACCCCGCGGGGAATAAGCCGTATTTCATCTCTCTGGACGAATTCAAGGAGCTCGCGCGGCGCGATGATCCGGTCTACATGCTGATAAAGAAGAACGGCTTCTCTGAGATATCCGGGGAGCTCCCGCCGATGACCGTCCTTGCGGAGACGCCGAAGGGGCTGGTCATCACGAATAAGATGGATTAATAAGGCGTGCGAGAGGTATTACATTAAAAAAGGCCGAAGGGAAAACCCTTCGGCCTTTTTTCTTTTCCTGTACTGCGCGGCGCTTACGTCCCCATCTCCCACGACGCGAGGTATTTCACCTGCTCCGCGGTGAGCTTCTCCATGGTGACGCCCATCGTCTTGAGCTTCAGCTCGGCGACCCACTTGTCGATCTCTTTCGGGACGTCGTAGACTTTCGGCTCCAGCTTCCCTTTGTTCTTCACGCAGAACTCGGTCGCCAGCGCCTGCGTAGCGAAGCTCATGTCCATGACGCACGCCGGATGCCCTTCGGCTGCGGCAAGGTTGATCAGCCTGCCCTCGCCGAGGACGCACACCGACTTGCCGTTCTTCATGACATACTCGTCGACGAAGTTACGCACGTTCTTGTTGACCGCTGTCGATACCTCTTTAAGCCCCTTGAGGTCGAGCTCGACGTTGAAATGCCCAGAATTGCATACAAGGGCGCCGTCCTTCATCTTCAAAAAGTGCTCTTTGCGGATGACGTTGATGTTGCCGGTCAGGGTACAGAAGACGTCGCCGATTTGCGAAGCCTCGTCCATATCCATGACGCGGTTGCCGTCCATGACCGCCTCGAGCGCCTTGATCGGATCGATCTCTGTGACGATCACGTTGGCCCCCATCCCCTTCGCCCGCAGCGCGAACCCTTTGCCGCACCAGCCGTACCCGGCGACGACGACGTTCCGACCCGCAAGAAGGACGTCCGTCGCGCGGATGATTCCGTCGATCGTCGACTGTCCGGTCCCGTAGCGGTTATCGAAAAGGTGCTTGGTGTCTGCGTCGTTGACAGCGATCACCGGGATCTTCAGCGCCTTGTCTTTCTCCATCGCTTTGAGCCTGATAACTCCGGTCGTCGTCTCTTCCATGCTGCCGATGACCTCTTTCACCAGGTCCTTGTACTCGGAGTGGAGCAGCGACACCAGGTCGGCGCCGTCGTCCATCGTAACGTTCGGCCGGTGGTTGAGCGCCGCATGGATGTGGTTGTAATAGGTCTTGTTGTCCTCGCCCTTGATCGCGTAGGTGGGGATGCCGTACTCCTTCACCAGCGACGCCGCGACGTCATCCTGCGTCGACAGCGGATTGGAGGCGCACAACACCAGGTCGGCGCCGCCTTCCTTGAGCGTCCGGCAAAGGTTCGCCGTCTCCGCGGTGACGTGCAGGCAGGCGCTCATGCGCAGCCCCTTCAGCGGCTTCTCCTTCCCGAAGCGCTTTCGCACCTCCTGGAGGACCGGCATATCCTTATTCGCCCACTCGATCCGCTTCGTGCCGGTCGCGGCAAGGCTCATATCTTTGACATCGAACCCCATCGAGCTCCCCATCTTGGAATTAACTTTTTTCTTGGTACCGTTCACGACTGCGTGTCCCATAGCAACTCCGTTCTCTGATCACAGAAGCGGTCTGCGCCGGCCGCAAATCGGGCCGGCGCAGATGCGCGTTATTATTTCGTAGCAACCTTCTCCAGCCCCGCCTCTTTGCGAAGCACATCCGCCTTGTCGGTCCGCTCCCACGTGAACCGTTCCTCGGTCCTGCCGAAGTGACCGTGACGCGCGGTATCCTTGTAGATCGGCCGGCGCAGGTTCAGCCCCGTGATGATCCCCTTCGGGGTCATATCGAAGTGCTTGGTAACCAGCTCGACGATCTTATGTTCGGGGATCTTCGCCGTGCCGAACGTATCGACATCGATCGAGGTCGGCTTAGCGACGCCGATCGCGTACGACAGCTGCACCTCGCAGCGCTCCGCGAGGCCGGCAGCCACGATGTTCTTCGCCACATACCGGGCCGCGTATGCCGCGCTCCGGTCGACCTTCGTTGGATCCTTGCCCGAGAAACACCCGCCGCCGTGACGGCCCATGCCGCCGTAGGTATCGACGATGATCTTTCTCCCGGTAAGCCCCGTGTCGCCCTTCGGGCCGCCGACGACGAACCGCCCGGTAGGGTTGACATAATAGATGGTCTTGTCGTCGAGGTATTTCGCGGGGATGATCTTCTTGATGACCTTCTCAATGACATCCTTCTTGATCGTCTCATATTCGACGTCGGGAGAATGCTGCGTCGAGATAACGACGGTGTTCACCCTCACCGGTTTTCCGTCCTCGTACTCCACCGTGACCTGCGACTTGGAATCCGGCCTGAGATACGGCAGCGTGCCCTTCTGGCGCAGCTCAGCGAGATAGTCGACGAGATGCCGGGACAGCATGAGGGGCAGCGGCATCAGTTCGGGCGTTTCGTTGCAGGCGTATCCGAACATCATCCCCTGGTCGCCCGCGCCCTGCTCTTTGTGCAGGCCGGCGCCCTCCGTGACACCCTGCGAGATGTCGGGACTCTGGCTGTTTATTCCCACCATGACGCCGCAGGTCTCGTAATCGAAGCCCATCGACGAGTCGTTATAGCCGATCTCTTTGACCGTCTGGCGGACGATATCGACGTAGTTGACCGTGGCCTTCGTGGTGATCTCGCCGGCGACGACGATCATCCCGGTACAGACCAGCGTTTCGCACGCGACGCGCGCCATCGGGTCCTGCGCGAAGATCGCATCGACAACCGCGTCCGATATCTGGTCGGCGATCTTGTCGGGATGCCCCATCGAGACCGCTTCTGACGTGAACAACTTCCTTTTACTCATTCACTCCTCCTTGTGCTTTCCTGTTCCGTTTTCCGACCTATATTCCAACCCTTCTCTTTTCGCCCTTCCCAATACCTGTTTGCCGTATCCAGGCTCTCGAACGAGCCGATATCGAACCAGCTGCCCGTAAAGACGTAGCACGCCACTTTTTCCGCCCGGCTCAACCAGGCGATATAGTTCCCCGGGGCGTCCGGGCTGTTCCCCCCGGAGAGGTATTTCCCGATCAAAGGCAGCTTGCCCTTCGGGAAGTAATACAGGCACATCGCGACCAAAGAAGAGCGAGGATTGTACGGCTTTTCCTCAAAACCTTCAACAAAATTATTTCGGTCGACCGACACCACTCCGAAACGACGCGCGTCAGCTACGCTGCCGATGTCGTATGCCGCGATCGTCGCTCCCCGCCCCTCGGCAAAACGGACAAACTCAGGTATCTGCAGATCGAAGAGGTTATCGCCGGCGATCACCAAGAGATCGTCGGTTATGCCCTTCTCGCGGACGGCGAAGTCTATGTCGCCGATAGCGCCGAGCTTATTCTGGTCCGACGTTGACCCGTCGTTGATGATCTCGATAGCGGCGTCGTGGCGATACCCCTTCCGCCAGGCGCAGAAATCGTCGTGGAACTTCCGGTTGGTGACGACATAGACCGTGTCGAGCCCCGAGAGGCCGCGAAGGCTGTCGGTTATATACTCTATCATCGGTTTTCCCGCCACCGGCAGAAGCGGCTTCGCCGTCTTCTCGGTAAGAGGGTAAAGCCGCGTTGCGAAACCTGCGGCAAGGATCAGCGCCTTCATCGCATCTCTCCCGGGGTCGTTCCTATTCGAGCGCCGCCAGTTCGGGGGCCGCCTTCTTCAGGAGCTTCATCGTTTCGTGCCTGATCTCGTCAGCCGTTGTCAGCTGACTGACCCTGACGACAAGATCCTGGGCCTCTTTCAAAGTAACCGACCGTATGACCTTCTTGATCTCGGGCACCATCACCGAGCTCGTCGAGAGCTCGTTCAACCCGAGGCCGATCAGGATGAGCGCGCTCACCGGGTCGCCCGCCATCTCTCCGCACATCCCGACCCAAAGCCCTTCCTTGTGGGCGGCGTCAATGACGAACTTGACCAGGCGGATTATCGCCGGGTGCATCGGCTCATAGAGATAGGCGACCTTTTCGTTGACGCGGTCGATGGCCAGCGAATACTGGATCAGGTCGTTCGTGCCGATGCTGAAGAAATCGGCCTCTTTTGCAAGGATGTCCGCCGTGGTCGCCGCCGACGGGATCTCGATCATCGCGCCGATCTCCATGTTATCATCGAACTTCTTCTTCTCTGCGCGAAGCTCCTTTTTCACCTCTTCCACGACCGCATTCGCCTTCCGGATCTCCTGCACGCCAGAGATCATCGGGTACATCATCTTCACATTGCCGTGGGCGCTCGCCCTGAGGATCGCGCGAAGCTGCACCTTGAAGACGTCCAGGCGCTCGAGACAGAACCTGATGGCGCGCCATCCGAGAAAGGGGTTCATCTCGCGGGGGAACTGCAGGTGGCTCAGGAACTTGTCGCCGCCGAGGTCCAGCGTCCTGATAATGACCGACTGCGGAGCGATCTTTTCCACGACGTGCCGGTACGACTTCAGCTGCTCTTCTTCCGTCGGCAGGTCGGTCCGGTTCATGTACAGGAACTCGGTCCGGTAGAGCCCGATACCGTCGGCACCGTGCGCGATCACGCTCGGCACGTCCTCGGGCAGCTCGATGTTCGCCGCCAGGGAAACGCGGCACCCGTCCTTGGTCTCCGCGGGAAGGTTCTTGAGGCCGGCGAGCTTCTCTTCGAATATCTCGAACTTGGTCTGCTCATCGGCGTAGCGCTTGAGGGTCGTCTTGGACGGGTTGAGGATCACAACGCCGCGGTTGCCGTCGACGATCAGCGTCACATCCGGCCTGATCTTACTGCTTACGTCGTGGAGGCCGACGACGGCAGGAATCCCGAGCGAGCGCGCCATGATCGCGGTATGCGACGTCTTGCCTCCGATATCGGTAATGAAGCCGATCACCCGCTCCTTGTGCATGAGCGCAGTATCTGACGGCGACAGGTCATACGCGGCGATGATCACCTCGTCGGCCAGGTTGGCAAGGTCCTGCTTCTTCTTGCCGATAAGCTTGTGCAGCACGCGCCGCGAGACGTCGCGAATGTCGCTGGCTCGCTCCTTGAGATAATCATCCTCCATCCGCGCGAAGATCCTCGAGTACTTCTTGGAGACCTGGATGAAGATATATTCGACGTTCAGCTTCTGCTTCTCGAGCTTCTTGATCACTTCCTCTATAAGCGCGCGGTCCTCGAGTACCAGCAGGTGCGCGTTGAAGATCTCGGCGTGCTCGCCGCCCATCACCTTCGCGATCTTCTTCTGGATGTCGAGTATCTCGCGGCGGGCCGCGATCAGCGCGGCCTCGAAACGGGTGATCTCGTGCGGGATATCGCGGGAGAGGATCCTTCGCTTGAGGATGACATCCTCTTCGCTGTCGAGCAGGAAAACCTTACCAATGGCAACGCCAGGCGACGCCGCTATACCCGAGTATTCTTTCTCGCTCATGGCTACTCTTCCCCGAACTTGTTCTGTATCAGCTCTTCGATATCGCGGACGGCGGCCGGAGCGTCCTCGCCGACGGCCGAGATCTTGATGCGGGAGCCTTTGCCCGCCGCGAGCATCATGATCCCCATGATGCTTTTGCCGTTGACCTGCTCCGAACCCTTCTCGACCATGATCTCGGACATGAACTTGTTGGCGAGCTTCACCAGCATGGCGGCCGGCCGCGCATGTATGCCGAGCTCGTTGACGATGGTCACTTCTTTTTCGATACGGGGCGCTTTCGTGCTTCTCATAGTATGCGTTCCAACATGGGTGTCATTGTTGCGTTGACTGATTGTTCTTCTTGATCTCCTGCAGCAACTTCTTATTTAGGTCCTGCGCGGCGTGGTATCCCATCCATTTGAGCCGCTGGTTCAGCGACGCGGTCTCAACCAGGAGCGCGATATCCCGTCCGGGGCGCACCGGTATGACCACGTGCGGTATCTGTATCCCGAGGATATTGACCACCTTGTCGACCAACCCGAGCCGCTCGTACTCCTTGTCGCTGTCCCACTCCTCGAGGGTGATCATCACGTCGATCCGCTTCTGGTCGCGCACGCAGCCGACGCCAAAAAGCGTCTGGACGTTGATGATCCCCAGCCCCCGTATCTCCATATGGTGGCGCGTCAGCTGGGCACCGCTCCCGATCAGCTGCTTGCCGTCCTCTACCCTGATCCTGACGACGTCGTCGGTGATCAGCCGGTGGCCGCGCTTGATGAGGGCCAGGGCGCACTCGCTCTTGCCCACGCCGCTCTTACCGCGCAGCAGCACTCCGACGCCGTACACCTCCAGCAGGTCGCCGCTCATCGTGGTGCTCTCGGCGAACTCGTCCTCGAGGAACGCCGTCCCCTTGTTGATCAGGTGCATCGTGATCAGGTGCGAACGGAACACGGGGATCGACTTCCGGTCGGCGATGGCGAGCAGCTCCGGCAGCGGCACGAAGTTGCGCGCAACAACCAGGCACGGAAAATTCTGTCTGAACAGCTTCTCCAGCTTCGCCTTGCGCCCCTCGCTCGACAGCGACCGGAGATAGGTTACCTCTACCTTGCCGATGACCTGGATCCGCTTCGACGCGAAATACTCGAAATAATCGGCGAGCGCAAGTCCCGGCCGGTTGAACTCGGGCACCTTTATTACCCGTGTCATGCCGTCCCGGCCGGCGATCTGCTTGAGACGGAGCCGGTCCTTGAAGGTCTTGTAGAAATGATCGACGGTGATGCCCTGCGCCGGCATTATTCCTCCTCCGCCTCCTGAACCGCTTCTTTCTCTTTGATGCCGCCGTCGCGGAACTTGTGCCCCTGCTTGATCTCCTTGAATTTCTTCAACTGGTGGTCGAGCTTGTCGATGACCTTGTCCACCGCGGCGTACATGTCGTTATCCTCGTCCTTGGCGTTGATCGTCAGGTGCTTGCCCACCAGCGTCACTTCGACGAAATGGCGGTACTTGTGGATGTCCATGATGATCCGCGCGTCGATGATATTGATCGGCAGCTTCTCGACCTTCGTCAGCTTATCCTCGATGTACTCCTTCATCGCCGCCGTCACGTCGTCCGAACGCTTGATAAAATGTATCTCCATCGTCTCCTCCAGGGTTATGAGAGCCCGGCGCGGTCACATCGTGAACCGTTCGCCGAGATATATCTCCCGTGCTTTTGGGTTGTTGACCAGCTCGTCTGCCGTACCCGATATCAGGATCTTGCTGTTGTACATGATATAGGCGCGGTCGGTGATCGACAGCGTCTCACGGACGCTGTGATCGGTCAGCAGGATGCCGAGTCCCTTCTTCTTCAGCTCGAGGATGATCTGCTGCACGTCGAAGACCGCGATCGGGTCGACGCCGGAGAACGGTTCGTCGAGCAGGATGAACGACGGGTTGGTGACCATCGCCCTCGTGATCTCGAGCCGACGCCGTTCGCCGCCGGACAGCGTGTACGCCATGCTCTTCGCCAGATGGCCGATCTTCAGCTCGTCGAGCAGGTGCTTGAGCCGCTTGCGGCGTTCCGCGTACGACAAATGCAGCGTCTCGAGGATCGCCATGATGTTCTCCTCGACAGTCAGCTTGCGGAAGATCGACGGCTCCTGCGAGAGATAGCCGATGCCGAGCTGCGCCCTGCGGCTCATCGGCAGCCTCGTGACGTCGAGCTTCTTGAACGAGACCTTGCCGTCGTTCGGCTTGATCAGCCCGACGATCATGTAGAACGTCGTCGTCTTCCCCGCGCCGTTCGGGCCGAGAAGCCCGACGATCTCGCCCTTGTTGACGGTAATGCTGACGCCGTTCACCACTTTACGCGCCTTATACGACTTGACGAGGTTCTCCGTCCTGAGCAGTTCAGTTGAATGGCCGTGGCCGTGATGCGTCGTCAAAAAATATCCCCTTTCCCGTCCTGATAGATGATCAGCTTGGCCTTCGGCTGAAAGATTATCTGGTTGGTCTTTTTGAATATCGTGATCTTCTCCGCGCTGTACGTGTCGGTCCCCTGCTTGATCCGGGGATCGCCGGTCAGCACAATCTTGCCTTCGTTCATATACATCACGACCTTCTGGCTTTCCGCCTGGCGCCCGGTCTGGTCGATCGACACATTGCCGAACGCCTCGATCTTGCTGATGGCCGACCCTTTGGGGTCGAAATAGACCTTCATTTCATCGGCCTTCATAAAACCCTGCGCGTCTTTAACCACCACGTTCTGCTTGAACAGGGCTATATTCTTCGTGTAATCGAGATACAATCCTCCGTCGGCCGTAATAACGGTCGGCTGCTTGGCGACACCCGGAGCAGCAGCCGTCTTTTCGGCTGAAAAGCAGGCGTCGCCGCACGCGAAGATAAAACATAACACACTGATAATGCGTACGAAACAAATCATTGCAACAACCCTTTCCCGTCCTGCTCGACCGTCAGTTCTACTTTAACATTCTCCTTTATTTCAATCAACTTATTATTCGGATTCCAAAAAAGCCCGATACCGTCGATGATCATGTCCCTGGTGACGACCCTGACCGGCGCATCGGTAGTGACATCGCGGGTATTTTTATTGAAAACCGCGCGGGGGGACGTCACGTCGACTTCCCGCCCGTCCTCGCAAAAGATCTTGGTCTTGATATCGGTGATCTCGACCTGCCCGCCGGAGAGTGTCGTGGCGTTATTCCCGTCTATCAGCGCGCAGCGTCCGCCGTTCTTATTCGGCACCTCGAACGTAAACCCTTTCAGGGTGCCGCGAAATTCGTCTTTTGCGCACGCAGTGGAAACGGCAGCTGCCAGCGCACTCAGCACGAGTATTGTCTTAATCGGTACCTTGATCATCCTGACCATCCTGTTCTCACCGTCCGGCGCCGGTCCGGGCGGCAACGGCGGGCTGCTTGGTCTTCCATCGGTTATGCATCCACACCCACTGTTCGGGATAGGCGCGTATGTACTTCTCGCACACGCCGCTCCACCGCGCCGTATATTCCAGCAGGTCGCTCTTCTTATCGCCCGAAGCGGCGATGCCGACCGGGGGCTCGACATGGATGACGTACCGGTCGTCAGGCTGCCTGATGAGGAACGCCGGGACGATATCCGCCCCGCTCGCCAGCGCCAGCGCCACCGGCCCGGTCGGCGTGTAGGCCGGCCGTCCCATAAAATCGACGAAAACACCGTTCAGATACCCGACGTCCTGGTCCGGCAGGACCCCGATCACGCAGTTCGCCTTCAGCATCTGTAAAATACGTTTCGGCGAATCGGTGCTGTAGAACGTCTCAACCCTCTTCTTCCGGCGCATTTCAACGAGCAACCGGTCGTATGCCTCGACGTACACCTTGCGCCCGATAACGCCGCCGTGCCTGATAAAGAGGGCGACATAGGCGGCGAGGAACTCCCAGTTGCCGATGTGCGCGGTCAACACCAGCACACCTTTGCCGCGCGCGAGAACCCCTTCTATATGTTCGCGGCCGCGGATCTCGACCAGCCGGCCGAGCTCGCCTTCCGTCATGCGGTCGAGGAGTATCCACTCGGCCAGGTTCTTCGCCAAATTGACGAATACGGCGCAGCCGATCCGCACGATATCCTGCTCAGTCTTCTCCGCGGCAAAAACCGACCGAAGGTTGCGGAGCGTCTTCTCGCGCTCTTTGCGCAGCAGCCTGAAGACGCCCGAACCGGCGGCCGAAGCGCAACGCAGCAAAGCGCGCCGCGGAACCACCCGGGCGACGGCGATCAGGACGCGCAGGCCGGCATACAGGATCTTTCGGTGGAACTTGTTCTTCACGGCGGTTTGACCGGTATGAGGCTTATGTCGTATAGCGTTCGACGATCTCTTTCCAACGCCCCTGCGCCTTGAAGACCAGCTCGACAACCTCGCGGAACGCCCCGTCGCCGCCGCAGCGCTCCGTCACGTAATCGACGGCCTTCTTCACCTCGGGGACCGCATTGCCCACCGCCACGGAAAAGCCGACGCGCCGGAGCACCGGCAGGTCTGCGAGGTCGTCGCCGATATAGCATATCGTATCGGCGCCGATACGCTCCTTATGCATGAACTCCTGCACGACCTTCCATTTGTCGTCCGCTTCCTGATATACCTGGCGGATGCCGAGCTCTTTCGCCCGGCGCTCGACCACCTCGGACCGCCTCCCGGACACCAGCACCGTCTGGAAGCCGACCGAAGCGGCCAGTTTGGCGGCTGCGCCGTCGTGCACATGGAACATCTTCAGCTCTTTCCCCGCGTAGTCGAGGATAAACCGGCCGTCGGTGAGCACACCGTCGACGTCCGTCACAAAGATCCTGACCTTCTTCAATTTTGCCGCGTGCTCGCTCATGGGAACATCCTTTCTGCGTGGCGCATCAGCCGAGGCCGAGGAGGTCTTTCTCGTCGACGATGCCTATCGGGTGGCCGTCCTTGTCTACCACGATCAGCTCGTCGATCCTGCGCTCCTTGATGATACGGAGCGCCTCGGTGGCAAGCTTGTCCGGTGTCATGGTGATCGGGCGGCGAGTCATGAACGACGACACCTTCATAGCGCCGACGTTCGGCTCCTTTTCGATCGACCGCCGGAGGTCGCCGTCGGTGAATATCCCTATCAGCTGCTTGTCTCCGTCGACGACTACCGCCGCGCCCGCGCGCGCATCGGTGATCGCGAACAGCACGTCCTTGATCAGCGTCTCTTCGGTGACGAGCGGTATATCGGCGCCGGTCCGCATGATGTCCCCGACCGTGAGCAGCAGCCGTTTACCGAGCGCCCCGCCGGGGTGATAGAAGGCGTACTCCTCAGGCCGGAACCCGCGTTTCTGCATCAGGACGATCGCGATCGCGTCGCCGAGCGCGAGGGCAGCCACCGTGCTTGCCGTCGGAACGAGATCGAAGGGACACGCCTCTTTCTCGACGCCGACGTAAAGCGTCACGTCGCTGTATTCGGACAGCGTCGATTTCAGGTTCCCCGTGAAGGCGATCAGCTTCGCGCCGATCTTCTTGATCGTCGGCAGCAGCTTCTTGATCTCGTCGGTCTCGCCGCTGTTCGATATCGCGATAACCACGTCGTCCTTGACCACCATCCCAAGGTCGCCGTGCACCGCCTCTGCGGGATGAAGCCACAACGACGGCGTGCCGGTGCTGGCGAGCGTCGCCGATATCTTCCTGCCGATGATGCCCGGCTTCCCCATCCCGGTCACGATCACGCGCCCGCGGCAGCTCAGCAGGATATCGATCGCCTTTTCGAAGTTGTCGTCCAGGTGGTTCGCGATCGAAGCGACCGCCTCCGCCTCGATCTGCAGGACCATTTTCGCGATGTCGTTTGACGACCGCACGTCAGTCAGTTTTGACATATCAACACCCTTCTTTATGAACGTTCCTTTTTGCAGCATACCTTTTCCTCTCTGTTTTTGACGACCGCGTCAATCTTCTTCACCGATGCCAGCAGACTCGACAGGTCCTTGAGCGCCACCGAGTTCGGCCCGTCGCACAGCGCCTTATCCGGCTCTTCATGAACCTCGAGGAACAGCCCGTCACAGCCTGTGGCGACCGCAGCGCGGGAAAGCGCCGGAACGAACCTCCGGTCGCCGCCCGACCGGTTCCCCATCCCGCCGGGCAGCTGGACGCTGTGCGTCGCATCGTAGACGACCGGATAGCCGTAATCGCGCATGATCACGAGCGCACGCATATCGTTGACCAGGTTGTTGTACCCGAAGCTGACGCCCCGCTCGGTCAGCATGATCTTCTCGTTGCCGGACATCTCGGTCTTTTCGATGGCATGTTTGATGTCCCAGGGGGCGAGGAACTGCCCTTTCTTGATATTCACGACCTTGCCGCTCTTCGCCACCGCCACGATCATGTCGGTCTGGCGCGACAGGAACGCCGGTATCTGCAGGATATCGGCGACCCGGGCGGCAGCCGCAACGTCGCCGCGGCAGTGCACATCGGTCAGTATCGGCAGGCCAAAGCGCTCCTTCACCTTCGAGAGTATCTTCAGCCCCTTGACGATCCCCGGGCCGCGGTACGAATCGATCGACGAGCGGTTGGCCTTGTCATACGACGCCTTGAACACAAGGGGGATCTCGTGTTCCAGCGACAGCTCCTTGAGCAGCCGCGCTATCTTGAGGACACGGGATTCGCTCTCGATCACGCAGGGGCCGGCGATAAGGAACAGCGGGCTGCCGCCGCCGACGGTGATCTCACCGATCCTGAATGTCTTCGTGCGCTTCGCGGCGGTCATTGCGCAAGCTCCCCCGACGAACGCTTCTTTTCCAGCGATGCTTTGATGAACTCGCGGAACAGCGGGTGCGCCTGCGTCGGCTTCGACTTGAACTCGGGGTGGAACTGCGTCGCGACAAACCACGGGTGCGCCGCATACTCGACGATCTCGGCGAGGTTATTTTCGGGGTGAACGCCGCTGATAGTACAGCCGGCCGCTTTCAGCGCGTCCTTGAATTCGTTATTGAACTCATAGCGATGGCGGTGGCGCTCGAATATCCGCACCTTGCCGTACGCCTTGTGGGCGCGCGTCCCTTTCGCCAGGTGGCACTCCCACGCCCCCAGCCGCATCGTCCCTCCCTTGTTGACCACCTTTTTCTGCTCGCTCAAAAGAGAGATCACCGGATGCGGGGTCGCCTGGTCGAATTCGGTGGAATTCGCTTTTTGCATACCGCACAGGTTTCGCGAAAGCTCGATCACCGCGCACTGCATCCCGAGGCAGATCCCGAAAAACGGCGTACCGCTCTCCCGCGCGAAGCGTATGGCGGCGATCTTCCCCTCGACGCCGCGCGTACCGAACCCGCCCGGGACCAGGACGCCGTTCACATGTTTGAGGTACTTCTCGGCGCCGTGCTGCTCGATGTGCTCTGCGTCGATGCGCTTGATCTCCACTCGGCAGTTATTCGCGATGCCGCCGTGCGTGATCGCTTCGTAGAGGCTCTTGTACGCGTCCTGGAGCTCTATGTATTTGCCGATAACCGCTATCGTGGCGGTGTGCTGCGGCTCGCGAAGCCTGCGGAGCATCTCCAGCCACCGTTTCATCGGGCGCTCGCGCCTCCCGGCACTGCGTTTGCGGGCCCGGATCTTCTCGCGCAATCCGAGCATCCTAACGATCAGCTTGTCCAGCCCCTCGTTCCGATAGGCGAGAGGACACTCGTAGATGGAGCTCACATCCTTTGCCTGGATGACCGCCTCCGGGTCGACGTTGCAGAACAGCCCGATCTTGTCGCGCATCTCGCGCGCGAGCGGCTTCACCGTGCGGCACATCAGGATGTCCGGCTGAATACCGATCTCCCGCAGCTTGCCCACGCTGTGCTGCGTCGGCTTGGTCTTGAGCTCTCCGGCCGCCTCGATATACGGCACGAGCGTCAGATGGATGAACAGGACGTTCTCCCTGCCGGCGTCCTGACGGAACTGCCTGATCGCTTCGAGGAACGGCAGGCTCTCGATGTCGCCGACGGTGCCGCCGATCTCGGTGATCACGACGTCGACCCGGGTCCGCTTCGCGACCTCCCTGATCCGCTCCTTGATCTCGTTGGTGATATGCGGGACCACCTGGACGGTCCGCCCGAGATAATCACCTCGGCGCTCTTTCCTGATCACCGACTCGTAGATGCGCCCGGTGGTCACGTTGTTCGCCTTCGACATCGTAGCGCCGGTGAAGCGCTCATAATGCCCCAGGTCGAGGTCGGTCTCGGCGCCGTCCTCGGTCACATACACCTCGCCGTGCTGGAACGGGCTCATCGTCCCGGGATCCACGTTGATATAGGGATCAAACTTCTGGAGGGTCACCTTCAACCCGTCGTTCTCCAGGAGCATGCCGATCGACGCCGAGGCGATCCCCTTGCCGAGCGACGACACGACTCCACCCGTCACAAAGATATATTTCGTCACGTTAACCCCTGTCCTTTTGCGCTAGTGAACGGGCCCTTTCGAGGTCAGCCCTGGTATCGATACCCACCGAGCTATACTGCGTCACGACGACCCGTATGTCATAACCCGCCTCGAGTATGCGCAGCTGCTCGAGCTTTTCCGTTTCCTCGAGCATCGAATGCGGCAGCCTGCCGTACCTGCTCAGGAACGTCCGCCGATATCCGTAAATCCCGATATGCTTCAAATAGCGCGCTGCCTCCCTATCCTGAGGATCCCTCACGAACGGGATTGCGGCGCGCGAAAAATAGAGCGCGTTCCCTTTCCTGTCGACGACCACCTTCACGCAATTGGGGTCGTCTATCTCGCCGGGCGCCGCCTGCGCCGCCGCGGTGGTCACGCAGACTTTGCGTTCTTTGACAAGCGGCCGCACGACGGCGTCGATCACCTGCCCCTGGATAAATGGTTCATCGCCCTGGATGTTCACCACTATCTCGGCGCGTACCCGTTTTGACGCCTCGATGATCCGGTCGGTTCCGCTCCGGTGATGAGAACCCGTCATGACGACGTCGCCGCCGAACTGTCTGACGCATTCGCGGATCCGTTCGTCGTCGGTCGCCACCACCACCCGCTCGAGCAGACGCGCCCGGGAGGCCGACTCATACACCCAGCGGATCACCGGCTTCCCGCACAGGTCCGCGAGCGGCTTCCCCTCAAAACGCGTCGACGCATACCGCGCCGGAATGATCCCGACCGCCTTCATACCTTCGCGTCTCCGATGATCCACTCCGCGGCGCTGTACAGGTCGGCCGCGCGGTGATCGCAGGCGATGGCCGCGGGCCCCGTCGACAGCAGCACCGTTCTTGTGCCGGCGTTCTTCCCCGTCTGAATATCCGTCTCCCTGTCGCCGACAAAATACGACCGGCGGAGGTCTATGCCGAAACGCGCCGCGATATCCCGAACCGCTTTCGGCGACGGTTTCCGGCACTCGCATTTCTCGTCGGGCCGGTGGACGCAGTAGAAGACGTCGCTGAACGTAACGCCGGAGCGCCCCAACTCGGAGACCATCTTGTCGTGCACCGCCTGCAGGTCTTCGTGCGTGTAATAACCGCGGTTGACCCCTGACTGGTTGCTGATGACGAACAGCTTAAAGCCCCTGCCCTGCAACAATACCAGCGCTTCACGAACACGCGGCAGGAACGTGAACGTGTCGGTCTTGCCGACATACCCGTAATCGACGTTGATCGTGCCGTCGCGATCGAGAAATACCGCTCTGTCCGACATACAACACGCTACCCGCAACTGGTGGCCCGCGACCCTATCGAATGCGCGCGGGCGTACGTTACCTCTTCATCGCCGCGGCGATCTCGTCGCATGACGTCGTCGCCGTGCCGAGCTTGCCGACCACTATTCCGGCGGCGTAGTTCGATATGATCGCCGATTCCCTGAGCGTCGCGCCGCTCGCCAGGCAGGTCGTGAACGCGGAAATGACCGTGTCGCCGGCGCCGGACACGTCGAACACTTCGCGCGCGACAGTCGGTATCTTGAACGATTCCTTGTTCTTCTCGAACAGGCACATCCCGTCCTCGCCGCAGGTGATCAGGACATTCTCGCAGTTCCACTTCCGCAAGAGCAGCCTGCCGACCTCGTCGAGCCCGTTCTTTTCGGTCTCGATACGGCGCGCGGCGGAGAAGGCCTCGTGGTGGTTGGGCGTCACGACCGTGGCGCCGCTGTAATCGAGAAAATGGCCGTCCTTCGGGTCGACCGACGTCACGCGGCCGTGCGCGCGCGCGAGCCGTACGATCGCATCGACAAGCTCCTGCGTGATCACCCCTTTGCCGTAATCCTCGATGATAACGCCGTCGACCTTTTCGATAACTCTGCCGACATACTTGATGATCCGCTCGATATATTCGTTCTCGACGATCGGCTTCCCGTCGCGATCGACCCGCACGACCTGCTGATGCGACGCGATGACCCGCGTCTTCAGGATCGTCGAGCGGTCCTTGTCGACGATAAGGCCGTCGGTGTTGATGCGGCCGAGGCTGAGCGCCTGCTTGAGCGTCTCCCCCGCGTGATCGTTCCCGATGACCCCCGCGACGTATACCGACGCGCCAAGCGCGTGGATGTTCTTGACCACGTTCGCCGACCCGCCCGGCATGAACGACTCACGGACGACCTTCACCACAGGCACCGGCGCCTCCGGAGATATGCGCGTCACCTGCCCCCAGATGAACTGGTCGAGCATAACGTCTCCGACGACAAGTATCCTCGCCTTGGAAAAACGGGACAAGATCTGCTGCAACCTCTTCAACGGAATCGTCTTCATGACACCCCTGTATGCGTTAGGAATCGAGTTTGTCGATGACGGCACGGGCAAGGAGCGGCAACATGATCTCATGGTGCCCGATGATCACGTACCCTTTCGCGTCGTCCCCGTGCGGCCTGCGCACCACGTTCTCCCTCTGACGGTACTGATAGATCATGTCGAAATTAGCCGTAACGAAGCCCTTCAGCGGATACCCGAGGTTCCGGCTGATCGACAGCGCCTTCAGGAATACCTCCGGCATGACCACGGCGCTGCCGACGTTGCAGAACACGCCGCCCGCCCCCATCTGGCTCACCGACCCGCAGAACAGCTGAAAATCCTTGAACGTCGCCTCGCCGATAACCGCCCCGTCTGCGGCGGGATGCTGATGGATGATGTCGGTCCCGATCGCGACGTGGACCGTCGCGCTGACGCCGCATTCGATCGCGCGGGACAGGACGCTCAGCTCCTTGAAACGGAAGTCGCCCTTGAGGATCATCTCGCCGAAAGCCTGGCCCGCGCCGAGCCCCTGCTTCACGCCGCTGCGGAGCGCGTTGTTCATCAACCGGCCCGTCTCTTCGGCCATGCCGAACGTGCCGTCTCGGAGGCTGGACGCCACGTCCTCGGACGTCTGGCCGATCATCGCTATCTCGAAGTCGTGCACCGCGGCCGACCCGTTCATGGCCAGGTGCGTGACGATACCCCGCTGCATCAGGTCGATCAGTATCGGGCCGACGCCGCATTTGATCACGTGTCCGCCGATCGCGAAAATAACCGGCTTTTGCTGCTTGCGGGCGTTGATTATCGCCTGGACGATCGAACGGAAATCATTGGCGGCGAGTATCTTGGGAAGTCCGCTCAGAAAATCGCCGAACTTGCCGTCCCGTTTCTGCGCCAGCGCGAAATCCTCGCGCTTCACCTTATTCTCCCGCTCGCGCAGCGGATAGGTCTTTATCTTGCTGAAATCGAGAATTTTGCCTTTGTGAGTCATAAAACTCTCCTCTATACCCCAAAAACGGTTAAATCTATCAAATCTTTTAGGAAATGTCTATCGGAGAGTCGGTACAGGCGGGGAATGCTTGCGTCAGCACAATGTGTGAGGAGGTGGTTAATATGCGTTTTCGCGGGCAAAGAGGGTAAGAAAGAGGATCTTGATGTCGAAGTAGATCGACCAGTTCTCGATGTAATAGAGGTCGTATTTGATGCGCTCCTCGATCGAGGTATCGCCGCGCAGGCCGTTCACCTGCGCCCATCCCGTCATCCCGGATTTGATGAAGTGCCTGGACATGTAGCGGGGGATATCCTCTTTGAACTGGTCGACGAAATGGGGCCGCTCGGGGCGCGGGCCGACCAGGCTCATGTCGCCTTTGAGGACGTTGATCAGCTGCGGCAATTCGTCGAGGTTCGTCCTGCGAAGGAACTCGCCGAGGCGCGTGCGGCGCCGGTCGTCCTTGGTCGCCCAGACCGGGCCGGTCTCCTTTTCCGCCCCGACGACCATCGTGCGGAACTTCACGATGTTGAACGTCCCCCCGTCCTGTCCGCACCGCTCCTGGAGATAGAACACCGGGCCTTTCGAATCGAGCTTGATCAGCGCGGCGACGAACGCGAAGATCGGCGAGCAGACGACAAGGCCGCAGAACGACCCCGCGACATCCAGCGCGCGCTTCAGCGATCGCGCCCAGAGGCTCTGCAGGGGAAAACGGTGGATATCCAGGAGCGACACCCCCTCGATGCTCAATATGTTAAGGTGGTTGGTCAGCAGATCGAGTATGCCGGGCACCAGCTTGCAGGCGACGAGGTGTTTTTCGCACAGCAGCACGACGCCCATCATCTCGTCCTGCGTCAGCCGCTTTTCCGCCATGATGACCTCGTCGATAGCCCCCCCTGCGATCGCCGCCTCGAGCTTATCCCTCCCGCCGAGGCACGGCTGCAGTTCTCCGGGAACGGAACCCGCGTCCGCCGCGTCGGCGATACACCCCTTGAACTCGTACCCCAGCACCTTGTTGTCCCGTATGCCCCTTGCGATCTTCCGCGCGGGCTCGCCGGCGCCGACGACGATCACCCTCGTGAACAGGCTGCGGGCGCGCCGCAGCGCCAGCTCGGAGCGCTCGATAACCAGCCTCTCGATCGTGATCGCGACGATCTCAAGCGGGAGCGCGATCAGGACGATGCCGCGGGAAAAGGTGAAGCCGCGGTACATGAAGCTGAATGCCATCATCACAAAAATGCCGGCGGCCACCGCCTTGCACACCTCGAAGATCTCGTCTGCGAATTTCCCGCGCCAGAAGCCGCGGTAGAGCCCTTTGCCCCTGAAGAGAAGGACTATCATCAGCGTACCGAGCAGGAAAAATGGCTGGTAATCGCCAAGCGAAGGGATCCCCCGCGGCGAGTCGAACAGCCCGGCATGGAACCTGATATAGAACGAACAGAGGAACGCGGCGTAGATAACGGCAACGTCGCAGCAGAGCTTGAGGAAGACGAACGGTATGGTGAAACGGTCTTTGTGCGTCATTGAGTATCGCGCCCGAGATAAGCGATCTGCGTTTCGCCGTCCTTGCGGCGATATTCGAAGACTTCGATCTTGTACGCGTAGGGCGCCCGCTTGAGGGCGCGTTGTTTTATCCGCATGTAAACGGGGTCGACCGGCACATAGCCGGTCCGGTTCACCATACGGTACTGTGAGGTGACCCATCCGCCGAACGACGGCGACAGGCCCGACGGCTGATGGTCGCGACCGGTCCTGACATAGAAGATCTTCACGAACGGCCGCTGGATCAGGTAATCGCGGGCGGCGTCTTCGTCGGCGAAGAACCGGAAACGGTACTTGTCCCGGTCATAATAATACAGGAACTCGCGCGTCTCTTCGGCGACGACGATGTCCTGGGGATCGGCGCGGCGCTGTATGTCGCGCAGCACCTCGCTCCAGGGAGCGACATAGGCCGGCATAATGACATCGCTCGCCGTAAAATAATTACGCGCCGAAACCGCGGCGCCGAAGACGAGCACGGCGGCCATCGCGGCGCGCAGCCGCGGCCGGTCCAGCGCGCACAACCCGTACGAGATGAGCATACAGAAGTACGGCAACGCAAAGAGCGTGCGCGACGGCGTATACAGGAACGACGAGCTGGTCTTGACGCTGCTCAGGATCGCCACGGTAAAAACGACAGGCACGGCTACCAGCAGGACGAGCGGCATGACCGCCGGCGTCCGCTTCCTGCACGCAGACCAGAACGCCGCCGCAACCACCCCGAAAACCGGAACGACGACTCCGAAGCGCCAGGGGAACAGCGTCTCGCCGCAGCAAAAACCATACAACGCATACGCGCATTTCAGCAGAACGCCCGCGATCCCCGAACTGAGATCGGAGGGAGGAAGCGCTTCGCGCGACATGCGGGCTATCATCATGCAGAACAGGACGATGCACGGCGCATAAAGCAGCGCCAGCGCCGCCTGTCCGGCGAACCACGGGAGCAGGCGCGCTCTCACCCCGCCGTTCCGCCTCAGGGACAACAGCACGATCAGGTTGTGAGCGATAACAACGGACAGCGTGGTATATGTCGTATAGAGCAGAAGCGCCGCCCAGACCACATATGCGGCCAGGTGCCTCGCCCTGCCGTCTCGAAGAAAGCGGAAGAACGACAGCGTCGCACACGCGGCGAAGAGCATCGCCAGCGAATAATACCGGACCATCCGCCCGAAGAGCAGCAGCTCGGGCGACACGGCGAGCAGCAGGACCGTCAGGAGCGCGACCCGCTCGCCGAACAGCTCTCTTCCCAGGCGGTACGTCACGAAAAGAGCCAGGACGGCGGGGATGACCGACAGGAACCGCAGCGCCGCCTCGCCTTCCCCGAACAGCGAGATCCACCAGTGGAGGATGGCGTAGTACAGCGGTGGATGGACATCTTCCCTGAGGAGCACCTTGATCATCGGCACAAGATCGTTCCGCGCATACATGATGCTGCCGACCTCGTCGCCCCAGTAGCTGAACATGCCGAGCCGGTATGTCAGAAGGGCGGCGCTCAGCCCCGCCAGCGCGGCCAGGATAAGGACAGGTAAGTATTTTTTCATCTTTTTCGCACCAGTGACCTCAGCAAAAGCAGCTCATCGCGCGTGACCAAACGCGCGGCACATGCCGCGAGCGCGAAAACGGCCATCGCCAGCGGGAACCGGATCAAAGGCCCCGCCGGCAGGAACAGCGCAGCCGCCATTGCGCCGCCCGCAACGGCCGCCCGGGGAAAGACCGACAGCGAAAACTCGCTCACGCACCGCCTGATGAACAGCACGCCGCACAGCAGGCCTGCCGATTCCGACAGCACCAGCGCCGCCGTCGCGCCGAGATAGCTGAACCGCGGGATAAGGTACACGTTGGCCAGGACGTTCGCCGCAAGCGTCACGCACGACACCAGCATGGCGGTCTTCTGGCGGTTCATCGCGACGAACGCGTACAGGAACACCAGGTTGACGAACAATACCGCGGCCGCCCACATCACGAAGACAAGCGCGCCGGACGCCGGCAGAAAGCCCCGGCCCGACACGAGCGTAATGATCTCTCGGGAAAAGACCGTGAAACCTCCCGCGATCGGCAACCCGATCAGCATCACCACTGTAACAGTTGTCCTGAGAATTTTCAAAAACTCTTTTCTGTCCTCGAGATACGCCCCGCTCAGGAGCGGGAACACCGAGATCATCAGCGCGACCGGCACAACTTTTAGAGATATCGCGATGCGGTACGCGACCGAAAAATACCCCACCGCCTCGTCGCCGCGCATCATGCGGAGCATGACGCCGCCGATCTTGTCGTACACGCTGCTCAGCGCGACCGCGACGCCCAGCGGCAGCGCCATCCGCGATATCTGGATCAGCAATGCGCGGTCGAACGTGAAGCGCGGCCGCACCAGCCTTCTTGCATACAGCATGATCGCGATAAAACCGGGAACATACGCAAATGTATACGTCGCGAGCAGCGCCCCGATCGACCCGCGCAGGGCGACAACTCCCAGGCACGCGGCAACGACCAGGACTTCGTTGAGCGCGTTGATCAACGTCGGATAGGCCATCTTGAGCTGCACCTGGAAGACGGCCTCGAACATCTGCCGGAACGTCAGGTCCCTGAACGATACGATCAGCGTCACGGACGCGATCGCTATGAGAACCCGCACGTCGGGCGCATACCCCGCGCAAAGCGCGACGGCCGAACAGAGAGCGACCGCCGCAAGCGACCCGCAGAAAGCGAGGAACAGCGATGCGCCGAAAAACAGCTCCCTGTCGTCACGCGCGCGGGAAAGCTCCCGAACCATCGTCGACTTCACGCCGAGATCGGTGAGGCTGCTGAAAAGGCCGACGTAGAACAGGACGAACGAGAATTTCCCGTAACCGGCGGCCCCCAGATACCGCGAAAAGAAATAGAGCAGCACGATACTGCTCAGCTTATTGACGATATCGCCGAGCAGGATCACCGCCGTGTTCTTCGCGATCTTTTCCCGCAGCATAGCTCAACCCTTCCGCGCGTCTGTGCGTAAAAACGCCGCTGCCCGTCTCACCGGTCGACCCGGTATATCACCGTATCGCCGAACCGCCGCACCTGCGTCACGCCGTGCTCTTTCCCCAAACGCGGCGCTTTCCCGTTCATATAGCACGGGGAAAAGCGCTTATCTCGGGGAAGCGCAGTGACCCAATCCAGCTGGAGATAGTCGTTGCCCGAGCGGTATTTGCCCTCGTGCACCACAACGAAACCGACCCCCGCATCGCGGAGTTCGCCGACAACGCCCGGAGCGGTGATATCGACCACCCTGTCGTGGAACCCGTATGCCGGCGTCCCCGGCACCGCGCCGTTCACCATCTTCCTGCCGTGCACGCGCTGCCAGAACTGGTATTCCTGAACGGTATAAGGATCGACGCCGTCGCCGAGCGGGTACTCTGCTATGGCCGCACCGCCCGCCTGCCCCTTCAGCCAGAGATACGCCGGCGGCACGGCCGACGAGTCGACCGCGCGCACGGGAGGGACGGTGAGGAATTCAAAGAAAACAGCCATCACGGTCAGAGCGGTGGCCGCAGTCCGCGGCAACCCGCCGCGCAGGCGGCCGACAAGCTGAGCGAAGCCGCCCGCAGCCAGGATCGCGACCCCCAGCATGACCAGAATGCCGAAACGGGCGTAACACCGGAAAAACGGGACAAGCTTATAAAGATAGTACGACGGCATGTACGCCATGTGCGCGGCACGGATCTCCCTGGCCGCCGCATCGATCGTATAGCCACCCAGCGGTATGACGGGCGGCAGCGAGCAGAGGCCGGCGCACACTGCCAGCACCGCGGCGAACGAGAAAAAGAACCTCGTCCGGCGCGACACGATAACGCCACGCCTGATGAGGGCGACGATCATGATGCACGCCAGCGCGACGGGCACGACCCCCGCGTACAGCGTATGCTCGGCAAAGCGGTGTCCCTTCCAAGGGCCGATACCCATATTGGGGACAAACCGTCCCAGGACTGGATGGTATTTTGACGGCAGCAGGTAATCGAGCGGCTTGGCAGAAAACACCGTCAGGTCGAGAAGGGAACGCTGGAACCGGCTGTCAACCACACCGCCTCCCTGTCCGCCGCCGAACATGCCGCGCAGCACAGAAATGTTCACCGGCAAGATCGCGGCTCCCGCGAGCAAAAGCGCGCAGCCAATCGCGGCGCCCCGGCGCGCTGCGGCGGGAACGCCGTTCTTCACCGCGTCAAACATGACGAATACGGCCGTCATAAAAAGTGCGAAATAGACGTAATAGAAATCCGCGCAGAATATCAGGAAAAATGCGGCCGCCGTCACCAGGATCCCCCGCAGATCGATCTTCTCGTAGAGGCGGAACAGGCCGTAGAGGTAGAGAGGGAACCACTGTATATCGGCGAGCGAGAGGTGCTGGTACGAATGGGCGATGTGGTACGGGCAGAAGGCATACATGACCCCGCTCAGCGCGGCCGCGTAACGGTTGCGAGTCACGCGATACGCCAGAAGGTACATCGTAAGGCCGGCCAGAGGAAAGGATAGGAAAACCAGCAAGTTGTACGCCCCTATCTCGCCGAGCACGCGCGTGACCGCCCATAATGAGTAGGTCCGTGCAATGTAAAGCGGCGAAGATCTGTAGTCCAGCCCGTACGGATGCGCCAGTAACGACGGCAGCCGCCATTCAATGCCGTGGGCACGGCTGTAGTCGAACCACCAGGTAAACCATGTCGAGAAGAAGGGATCACCGGGAAAGCCATGCAGCTTTGTCGTGAAAAACCCGATCACCGGCAGGAACAGGAGACAAGTTCCGGAGGTAAAGAGGAGCGCCAGAAGGATGAATACGCCTGTTTTTTTCATACAGCCATCTTCCGCGCAGCCGTCTCACGCACCGCCCTGACGGTCATCCATCCCACAGCAGCCGCCAAGAACAGATACGCGGCGTCCGCGAGCGGGCGAGCGAACTGTTCCATGTCTGTCAGGAGCAGCATCACAAAACCGGCAAAAAGGGCAAGAAAAACGGCATACAGCCGGTCGGCCCATCCGCCGCGATAGAAACAGGACAGCACTCCGGCCCATTTCGCCGTCTGCAGGATGACAAACACCGAGAAAATCTTGTACAAAGGCACCGCGACGACGTAGAACGGCAGGACGACCTGCGACAGCACATAAAGGGCGCCGACGATCACGAGCGCCGCATTGCACCACATGTCATAGCGCGCCAGCCGCCTCGCCTCCAGCGAACAGATCTTAAGCAACACGGCGTCGCCGATGACGGCGACGAGCACGAAAAGCGCGCCATAGACCGCCAGCTGTCCGATCGCCGCCGGTATCGCACCTTCCTGCAGCAGAGACAGATACCCTGCGCGCGGCTTGTCGATCAGGAAGATATTCAGATCAAAAACGTTCTTCTTGAAGTTCCGCAGGGTGAACTTGTTCACGGCGTCGGCCGGCTCTGGAGCGCCCTTGACGAACTCGATGCGATTGGGGCCGGGCATAAAATAATCCTCCGCGATATCGCAGCGGAAGGTCTTATGGTCGCCTCGCACCACCGATTCCACTCCGATGACTTGCCTGTCGTTTATCCTGAACCGCATATCCGCATCGGCGACATGCGGCCCCGTGACATACTTCATCGTGTACGGCATAGCCCGCGGCAGGACATACTCGACGGCAGTCTGCGCGGACGGCAAGTCGATATACCTGTTGAACGGTTCGAACCCCAGCGCCCCGTGCGGCAGGTACACCCCGGCATGGAGAGCCGTAAACAAGCCTATCAGGAAGAGATTGGACAGAATCAGCCGTTTCATTTGGAAGATGATATCAAAATCGGCCGTCACACACATCTGAAATCCCTCTCTGAGATCTTCTTGCCGCAATAAATACTCCATGAGCGCGTTTCACCCCCAATTCGTCTTCCAAGTCGGCACGAATTATGCTATGATTCACATGAGGATAGTAATCATGGCCTATAAGCTTGAACAGATCCAGAAGCAGATGCAGAAGCTGATCCTGTCGCCGCAGATGCAGCAGGCGATACACCTCCTGCAGATACCGCTCGCCGAGCTGATGATGGAGGCTCAGCAGGAGATGAACACCAACCCCCTGCTCGAGGAAGACATCGATGCTCCCGAGGAGCGCGAAGACTACCTCAAGACGCCCGAAGAACTCGATGACGAACAGGGGTTCAAGGAAGAGTTCGACAAGCTTGCCGAAATGGACGACGAGTGGAAAGAGTATTTCAAGCAAACCTCCTCGGTCAAGCGCACAAGCGACGAGGATGAGGAAAAGCGCCGCTACATCGAGAACTCCATCACCCGCGACGAAACACTGCAGGAACACATCGAGAAGCAGCTCGCGGTGCACGATCTCGGCGACGAGGACCGCCGCATCGGGGAAGCCATTGTCGGCAGCCTGGACGAGAACGGGTATCTGCCTCCGTCAGACGAAGAGCTTGCGCAGGAAACGCAAACCACACCCGAGCGCGTCGCCGCGATCAGGAAGATCATCCAGACATTCCACCCGGTAGGCGTCGGCGCCCGCGACCTGACCGACTGCCTTATCATACAGGCGGAGCGGCTCGGCGGCGCGACGCCGGTCGTCCGGTCGATCATACGCGGCCACCTCGACGAGCTCGCCCACAAACAGTATCAGCAGATAGCAAAAGAGATTGACGCTCTCCCCAGCGACGTCCAGCAGGCCGCGGAGTTCATCGCCCGCCTCGAGCCGCGTCCCGGGCGCATGTTCGGCGAGGACCGGACGCAGTACGTCATACCCGACGTCATCGTCAAGAAGTTCAACAACGCCTATATCGTCATTCTGAACGACGACCGCATACCGCATTTGCGCATCAACAAAGTCTACCGGAACCTGATGAACCAGCAGGACGCCGCATCCGAAACGCGCGAGTATGTCAAAGAGAAGGTCAAGGGCGGCATGTGGTTCATCAAGAACATCCAGCAGCGGCAGCAGACGGTCTACAACATCGCGACGGAGATCGTAGCGACCCAGAACGATTTTCTCGACAACGGCATCAACCACCTCAAGCCGCTGACGATGAAAGAGGTCGCCGACCGCATCGGCATCCACGAGTCGACGGTCAGCCGCGCGATCGCCAACAAGTACATGGAAACGCCGCAAGGGCTCTTCCAGATGAAATTCTTCTTTTCGCGGGGCATCGAGACGAGTTCCGGAGAGGACGTCTCGTCGACGAACGTCAAGAACCGGATAGAGGAGCTGGTCAAGGGCGAGGACCCGCGGCACCCGTTGAGCGACCAGCAGATCATCCGCCTGCTGACGCAGGAAGGCGTCAGCATCGCCCGCCGCACGATCGCCAAATACCGCTCCGAGCTCAACATCCCCCCATCGCACCTGCGCAAGTCGAAATAACGCCGCAGAAAAAAAGAACGGCTGAAGCGCATGCTTCAACCGTTCTAAACGCTCGTACGATCCCGGAACCATCAACCTGCGCGACGCACGCCCGCTCCCGTGAAAACGTACAAAACAAGAAGCCTGGCACTAATTCTTCTCAAAAAGGCCGGTATGCAAGGCGCGTACAAGCATCCGAGGAAACGTATAGATTAATACGTTGACGAGGATGCGCCGTACGCAACGCAGCAGACCGGCCTTTTTCAGCAAAATCAAGCTGGTGGTCGGACTTGAACCGACGACCTGCGGTTTACGAAACCGCTGCTCTACCGACTGAGCTACACCAGCGATATATCTCTTAACCTATTGGTCTTGAATCCGATATCTGTTACTTATTCTTCCCGGCCGTTCGCCTGCGTGTGCCCGGTGTACAAATGATGTCCACCCACCGGCAGCAGAAGACAAACGTATTTCATAAGTCCTGCAATGGGGTGTATTATACCCAAATCCGTCTGCCCCGCAACAAAAGATTCATGTGCGGCTGACTATCTTGGACTGCGCCTCGAGCGCCGAGGCGGCGAGCTGCGCGCCTTCGACGGCCAAAGCCGCCTGTCTGACGAATATTTCGAGAAGATGATACTGGTCGGGGTCTTCGAATTGTTCATCCGTTTCCGGAAAGACCCCGACGACGCCAACCACCTTCTCGGCGCCGGCACACGGCAGATAGACACCCTTGGATCCGGGCAACGTATCGGTCCCCTTACCGGCCGGCCTCTTATGCTCGTATGCCCATTGCGCGACGGCGATCTCGCTTTCCGTGGGCGCGCCATGCCCGGTCTCGCCGAACCTGATCTGCAGTTTACCTCCCGCATCCGGGGCCAGGATGACCGCTCGGCATTTGAAGACCTCGACGATGTGCGTCCTCGCGATCTTGAACAGATCGTCCGGATAGGAACTCTCGGACAGATTACGGCTGAGAGCGTACAGCGCCTGCGTCCGGTCTTCGCGCAGGCGCATGGCGAGCGTCTGCCGTTTGAGCTGGCCGGTCAGGTGCGCGATCGTGAAGCCGACCACGAGCATGACAACGAAGGTGAAGACATACTCGACGTTCGCCACCGTCAGCCGGTAATACGGCGGGACGAAAAAGAAATCGAAACAGAGGACGCTCAGGAATGACGTGATGATCGACATTCTGCGCCCGTACCGGGACGCGATCCAGGCAGTCCCAAGAAGATACGGCATGATCAGGTTGACCGGCGCCAGATACGGGAACAAGGCATGGCCGATCGCGGCGCAGAGGGTAACGATGCCGAGCGACCAGCCCAGGTTTTTCCATGAGAACCGGTCGACAGGCGCGTGCCGCAGGATCACCTGTTCCGTCTCGGCTTCCCCGCTCAACAGATAAAGGTCGATATCGCCGCAGCGATGCGCAAGCTTGTCGATCAACGATCCGAAAAGGAACTCCTGCCAGCGCCGTTTCCCGGGTTTCCCCGCGATGATCTTGGTGACATTCTTCTCGCGCGCATACGAGACCAGCGTCTCGGCCACATCCTGCCCGCTCAGTGTCGCCGACCGCGCGCCGAGCGTCTCGGCGAACCGGAGCATGTCCGACACCCTGTTCCGGTCACCGGGCCGGAGGCCGGAGGGCGTCTCGACAAAGACGACGGTCCATTCGGCCCCGAGGTCGGAAGCGATCCGCTTCCCCGCCCTGATCAGCCGGACGGCGTTCGGGTTGGGGCTGACGCACACGAGAAAGCGGTCGCGGACGTTCCACACTCTCGAGATTGCGTGCGCCTGCTTGTAGGACAGCATCTTGGCGTCGACGTTATGCGCCGTATAGCGCAGCGCGAGCTGCCGCAGGGCTATCAGGTTGCCGGGCTGGAAGAAGTTCTGCGCCGCGCGTTCTGCCTGTTCGCCGAGATAGACCTTTCCTTCCTTCAACCGTTTGAGCAGTTCTTCGCTTGGCAGATCCACGAGCTCCAGCTCGTTCGCCCGTTCGATGCAGGTATCGGGGATCGTTTCGCGGACGCGTACGCCGGTGATCTGCGCCACCACGTCGTTCGCGCTCTCGCAGTGCTGGACGTTGAGCGTCGTATAGACGTCGATCCCGTTATCGAGCAACTCCTCGATGTCCTGCCAACGCTTGAGGTGCCTCGAGCCGGGGGCGTTTGAATGCGCCATCTCGTCGACCAGTATGATCTTCGGCTTGCGCGCGATCGCCGCATCGACGTCGAATTCGCGCAACGTCACGTTCTTGTAGGCGATCGGCTTGGAGGGAAGTATCTCCAATCCGTCGAGCAGCGCCTCCGTCTCGGCGCGCTTATGCGTCTCGACATAGCCGACGACGATATCGATGCCCTCTTTCTTACGGCTCCGGGCCGCTTCCAGCATCGTGTAGGTCTTGCCGACTCCCGCGACGGCGCCGAAAAAGATCTTCAGCCTGCCGCGCGCTGTGTCTTCGGCCTTTATCTGTGCAAGCAGTTCGTCAGGATTTGGTCGTTCCATAGTATTCCCATTATACCCTATTCCGTCTTTGTATTCTTGTATCCATCCAATTCGAGGTTCAACCCTAACACGTTGACAATCGGCTCGCCGATGATGCCCAGAAAACGTCCGGCCGTATGCTTCTGCACAAGGGACGTAACGATATCCGGGGACACCCCCCTTGCGCGGGCAACGCGCCCGACCTGATAGCGCGCAGCCGCCGCGCTGATATGCGGATCCAATCCGCTCCCCGAAGCGGTGACCAGATCGACGGGAATAGGGTCCGTGTTCTCGGGATCGGCCGCTTTCAGCGCCGCAATCCTCGCTTTCACCGCCTCGATGAACGCCGGATTCATCGGACCGAGATTCGAACCGGCGGACGAAGCACCGTTGTATGGCACCGGAGCCGTTGCGGAAAGGCGGCCCCAGAAATATTTTGGATCGTCGAACTGCTGGCCGATCAGTCGAGACCCGACCGCTCTTCCGTCACGGACAACAAGGCTGCCGTTCCCCTGATCCCGGAAAAAACAGTGCGCAACACCGGTAACGGCCAAGGGGTAGAGCACCCCCGTAATAACCGTAAGAATGGCGAATATGACAAGCATCGGTCTGATATGTTCGCGGAACATACTGTTATCCTATTTGACGAGGTGAAATGCAACCAGGATCACATCGATGAGCTTCATACCGATGAATGGCGTAACGATCCCGCCGACGCCATATATCAGAATATTATCCCGTAATAGACGATTCGCCGGTTTTGGCTTATACGGCACGCCGCGCAACGCAAGCGGTATCAATACGATGATGATGAGCGCGTTAAAGATCACTGCCGACAACACGGCGCTCGCGGGCGTGGCAAGGCGCATGATATTCAGCGCGCCCAACGCCGGATAGGTCCCGATAAAGGCGGCGGGGATGATCGCGAAATATTTCGCCACGTCGTTGGATATGCTGAACGTCGTCAAGGAGCCGCGCGTCATCAGGAGCTGTTTGCCGATCTCGACGATCTCAATGAGCTTGGTCGGGTTCGAGTCGAGGTCGACCATGTTCCCCGCCTCTTTCGCCGCCTGCGTCCCTGTGTTCATGGCGACGGCGACATCGGCCTGCGCGAGCGCCGGGGCATCGTTCGTGCCGTCCCCCGTCATGGCGACCAACCGCCCGCCCGCCTGCATCTCACGGATCAGTTTCAGCTTGGTCTCGGGTGTCGCCTGGGCGAGGAAATCGTCCATCCCCGCCTCGGCCGCGATGGCCGCGGCCGTCAGCGGGTTGTCGCCCGTGATCATCACCGTCTTGATCCCCATCCGCCGGAGCTCGGCGAAACGCTCTTTGATGCCGCCCTTAACGATATCCTTGAGCTGGATGACGCCGAGGACCCGCTTATGTTCCGCAACCACCAGCGGCGTCCCGCCGCTCTTCGCTATCGAATCGACGGATTTTTTCAGATCCTCCGGCAATGAACCGCCAAGCCCCCGCACATATTCTTCGATCGCATCGACAGCGCCCTTCCTGATCTGACGCCCGTCGCCGAGGTTAACGCCGCTCATCCGCGTCTGCGCCGTGAACGGCACGAAGTGGGCGTCGATCTCGTGGATCTGCCGCGCACGGATACCGTATTTCTCTTTTGCGAGGACAACGATGCTTCTCCCTTCCGGCGTCTCGTCTGCAAGCGAAGAGATCTGCGCTGCGTCCGCGAGCGCCTCCGTAGTGACGCCGGGCGCGGGGATGAACGCGACCGCCTGCCTGTTCCCCAGCGTGATCGTCCCCGTCTTATCGAGCAGGAGGACATCGACGTCGCCCGCCGCCTCGACGGCCCGGCCGGACGTAGCAACGACGTTCGCCTGGATCATCCTGTCCATGCCAGCTATGCCGATCGCAGGGAGGAGGCCGCCGATCGTGGTCGGGATGAGGCAGACAAGGAGAGCGGCAAGGACCGTCACGGTGATCGGCTCGCCGCGTCCCGCCGCGCCGACGCTGTAGATGGAGAACGGCAGCAGCGTGACCGTCGCCAGGAGGAAGATCAGCGTGAACACCGCCAGCAATATGCTCAATGCTATCTCGTTCGGCGTCTTTTGCCGCTTCGCCCCCTCGACCATCGAGATCATCCGGTCGAGGAACGTTTCCCCCGGCATCGACGTGATCCGCACGACCAGCCAGTCCGACAGGACCTTCGTCCCGCCGGTCACTGCGCTGCGGTCGCCGCCGCTCTCGCGTATGACCGGGGCGCTCTCGCCGGTTATCGCGCTTTCGTCGACAGACGCGACGCCCTCGATCGCCTCGCCGTCCATCGGGATCACGTCGCCCGCCTCGACGAGCACGACATCGCCTTTTCCGAGCTTCGCCGCCGGCACTTTCTCAAAATGCGATCCGTACGCCGGCTTCGAGAGTTTCTTCGCGAACGTCTCTTTCCGCGCCTTACGCAGACTCTCCGCCTGCGCCTTGCCGCGCCCCTCCGCCATCGCCTCGGCAAAGTTCGCGAAAAACACCGTGAACCACAGCCAGAGCGATATCGCCAGGATGAACGACGCCGGAGCCTCGCCTTTTCCGAAAAGTGCCTGAAAATAGAGCCCTGTCGTCAGAACGCTGCCGACAAGGACCACGAACATCACCGGGTTCTTGATCTGATGCCGCGGATCGAGCTTCCGCACCGACGCGAAGATCGCCGGCCCGATGATCGACAGGTTAAACATCGATTTTGTTTTGTGCGCTGTATGCATTCGTCAGTGTCCGTACAGCATTAAATGTTCAACTATAGGTCCCAGCGCCAGAGCCGGAAAGAACGTCAGGGCCCCGACGACCAGCACCACCATCACCACAAACAGGACGAAGAGCGGCGTATGCGTCGGCAGCGTCCCCTGGCTGACCGGCACCGTCCTCTTACGCGACAACGACCCGGCGATCGCCAGGATCGGTATGATCAGCCAATACCGCGCAATGAACATCGCTAATCCGAGAGCAATATTGTAAAAGAAGTTATTCGCGCCCAACCCCGCAAAAGCGCTCCCGTTATTGTTCCCCGCCGACGAGAAGGCATACAGGATCTCGCTGAACCCGTGCGCCCCTGCGTTGAGTACTGCCCCCTTCCCCTGCGGGACAACGACCGCAACGGCCGTCCCGATGAGAACCAGTATCGGCGGAATAAGGATGATCAGGGACGCCATCTTCATCTCATAGGCTTCGATCTTCTTCCCGAGATACTCCGGCGTGCGTCCGATCATGAGCCCGGCAATGAATACGGCAATGATCACAAAGGCAAGCATGCCGTACAGCCCCGAGCCGACGCCGCCAAAGATCACCTCGCCCAGCTGCATCAGCCACAACGGGATCAGTCCGCCGAGCGGCATGAAGGAATCGTGCATCGCGTTGACCGACCCGTTCGACGCCGCGGTCGTCGCTACCGCCCAGACGGCGGAACCGGCGATGCCGAACCGCGCCTCTTTACCCTCCATATTCCCGCCCGGCTGCGCGGCGCTCCAACGCTGGTCGACACCGAGACCGTTCAGCAGCGGATTCCCCTTCTGTTCGATACCCGCACAGACAAAGAGGCAGGGCACGATGATGATCAGCATCGCCGCCAGGAGCGCCCATCCCTGCCGTTTGTCGCGGACCATAACGCCGAAGGTATAGCATAACGCGGCGGGGATCAGCAGGATCGCGAGCATCTCCATAAAGTTTGACAGCGGTGTCGGGTTCTCGAATGGGTGGGCCGAATTTACGTTAAAGAAGCCGCCCCCGTTCGTCCCGAGCTGTTTGATGGCTACCTGCGACGCGGCAGGACCGAGGGGCAGGACTTGTTCTGTAATTCCATGTCCTGCCTGAAGCAGCGCAACCTTTTCGCTATGCTTAAACGTCTGAACAACCCCCTGGGAGACCAGGGCGCATGCCAGAATGAGCGCCAGGGGAATCAGGATATACAGCGTCGACCTGACCAGGTCGGCCCAGAAGTTCCCGATCGTTTCGATCTGTTTCTGCGCGAACCCCCGGATCAATGCGACGAGCACCGCCATGCCGGTCGCCGCCGAAACGAAGTTCTGCACCGTCAGCCCGAGCATCTGCGTCAGATAGCTCAGCGTCGTCTCGCCGCCATAGCTCTGCCAGTTCGTATTCGTCGCGAAGCTCACGGCTGTGTTGAACGCGAGATCCGGCGGGACCGCCGGCAATGCCTGCGGATTCACCGGCAGGATCCCCTGGAAACGCTGCAGCAGATAGACAACAACGATACCGGCGATATTGAAAAGGAGCATGGCGACGGCATATTCCTTCCACGACATTCCCCTCTCGGGGGCGATGCCGGCAGCACGGTAGATCATCCGCTCTATCGGGCCAAAAAACGTGTCGATGCCGCAAGGTCTCCCTTCGTACACTCGCGCCATATAGGCGCCGAGCAGCTTCACGAATACGAGAAGCGCGGCAATATAGACGATAATGTGGATGATGGCGCTCCACGTCATGAGAACAGCTCCGGTTTCAGCAGCGCGATCAAAAGATATACCAGCAGAAGCACGGCAATGATGCCGCCAATCCAATAGATCGCATCCATAGCAACCTCACACCTTTGTGCACATGACGATAAAAGCGACCGTGACGGACACCAGCACGAGCAGCACGCAAACAATAAGAATGTCCATAGGTGAAATCCCGGTAAAAGAAAAAACCAGAGAACACGTCCCCTGGTGTATTCTCTCACTATGAGCTTACGAGGTTAGCTGTCGGGCTCGGGTTGAACAAACCCTTATCTGCCGCGCTGCAGATGCTTCTAGATATTCGCCCCAAGATCCTCAAGGGATCAAAACCGGGTTCCCCCGCTTCCCTTCACGTCCCGCCTTTGCTCCGGCGATAATGAAAGGAATTAAGCATGTACCCATCCAAAAAATAGTACGATCGCGCCGTGCGCCGCTACTCTTCTATCGCCTTCTTCATCACGCCGAATATATCGGTCGTGCTCTTTATACCCTTCAGGCCGTCAGAACCCGGCCCCATACCGAACAGCGGGGTCATGAGCGCCGTATGGTACTGGCTAGCCCACACGATCCCGGTCTTCTTGCCGATAATTTTACCAAGTGCGCCGTACGGATACCCCATGTACTTCGGGAAGAATGCGTCCGCGGGGAACACCTTGATCCACATCGCCTCCTCGTTGGTCAGGTCATAGGCGGTCGAGTCGGATATCACCTGCTTGATCTTCAAGCTGGAGGGGTCCTTCCCCATCTCCTGGAGCAGCGCGTGGGACGACTTGCGCTGCATGTCAAGCTTGCCGAAGTCCTGCGGCGACCCGAAATCGTTCTCGATGGCGAGCGTCTTGTCCTCGCGCGCCGAGAACGTCACGCCGCCAACGTCGTGGCTCGAGGCGACGACCACGAGGGTATCCGGCGCCTGCGCCGCGAAATCGGCGATGACCTTGACCGCCTCGTCGAACGCCACCAGCTGGGCGAGGACGCCGGCCGGGTCGTTCTCGTGGAGCAGCTGATCGATGCCGCCTTCCGCGACCACGAGGAAGAATCCCTTTTCGTTACCCTTAAGCAGGTCGATCGCTTTCGCCGTCATCTGTGCAAGCGAGGGCGCCGATGTCTCCTTCGCGCTCCGCAGGTCGATGACGAACGGGAACGAGCTGCCCGCGAAGAGGCCGAGGACCTTCCCGCCGGCCACCTTGTCGAGGTCGGCCTGCGTAAAAGCCAGCTGATAGCCGCGGGCCGCCGCCCTGGCGATCAGGTCGGCGTCATCTGCGCGTGCCGACTGCTCGTTCGCGCCGCAGTTTTCGGACAGCGCAGCCACGTCCGACGCCTTCTTGCCTTTGGGGATCCAGTTCCTGATGCCGCCGCCCAGCAGGACGTCGACGTCCGCGTCTGCGAGCTGCGACGCAATGTCGTTCTCCATCGCCCTGGTCTTGACGTGCGCGTTGAACGCGCCGGTCGTATAGTGCGACACGCGGTGCGACGTCACGATGCCGACCGAGCGGCCCTTCTCTTTCGCCAGCTCGGCGATCGTCGTGAGCTTGTTGTCCTTATCGTCGACCGACACGCGCAGCAGGTCGGTCTTGACCCCCGTCGCGATCTCCGTGATGCCGGACGACCCCTCGGGAACGACGTACTTCATCGGCGTGGTCAGGCAATAGCCGGTGTTGCCCTGCTCCATGAGCTGGTTGATGGCCAGCGGCTGCTTCTTGTAGAGGTACGAATAGTTGATCAGCAGCGTCAGGCCGCCGAAGCCGAGCCCGTCGGGCAGGACCAGGATCACGTTCTTCGCCTTCTGCGCCTCCTGGGCATGGGCGGCGCTGCGCGCATGACCGAGCGGCGAAAGGATCACTGCCACAGCACACAGACACACAAAGAAGAATCGCTTCATGATCATCCTCCGTCTTTCTGTTGTTCTCTATTCCTCAGGCAATCCGCCTTCATCGTCTCCGGTGATACTCCCCAGCGTCTCTTCAAGGTATTTCTCGTCAAGGAACGCGTCACGCTTCTTCGCGACGTGCATCTTCTTCTTCCCGCCGGTTTTCTGTGCAACCGCGGGACCCTCCTTCTTCCGCTTGACCTGCGCCTCCTGGATCCGGAGCAGCGCCTTCTGCTTGGCGAATTCCTTGGCTTCCGTCTCGCGTTTCTTCCTGTTCTCCTGCGCGATCTGCAGCTCCTTCGCCTCGGCTATCTTCTTGCGCGCTATCCGATGCGTCGGATCGATCGCGATGATGTTGTTCCACGCGGCGACCGCCGCCTCGAACTGTCCCTGGTTGAACTTCACCTCGCCGGTGGTCAGGTATTCCGCGATCATTTTCCCCTTCTCACGCTCCGCCGCAGCCTTGTCCTGCTCGAAACGCTTCATGTCGTCCATCTGCAGTTTCTTCTCCTGCGCGATGCCTTTACCTTCGCGGGCTTCCTGAATACGCTGTTTGGCGAGCTGATTGTTCGGCTCTATCGCAAGGACATTTTCATATTCCTTTACCGCTCCCTCGAAATCGCCTACCTTGACGAGCACATCGGCCGTCGACATCGCGTCCGCGATGCGCTGCGCGTTCAGCTTCTTTTGGAGCGGCGACAACTCGACTTCCTGCTGGGGCGCGCCTGCCGCGGCAGGCGTCGTTGCAGAGGCCGCTGCGGAAGGGGCTTCTGCGGCCGCAGGAGCCGCCGCCTTGGCCTGCGCATCGTCGATACCCTTCTTCGCTTCCGCGTTCTCCGGATCGAGCTCGAGCACCTTTTGCCACGTCTGGATCGCCTCGTTGACGTATCCTTCCTCGAAATAGATGCGCGCCGTCGACAGATGCTTGCCTATCTCCTGAGCCTGCAATGCTTTCTCTTTATCGACCCCGGCTTCAGCCGCAGCAGGCGCCGGCTGAGCGAGCATTTCCTGCGCCCGCTGTATGTTCGCCTTTGCGATCTCGTTGGCGGGATCCAGGGCGAGCGCTTTCTGCCATTCATCGAGGGCCTTCGCGTAGTCGCCGGCATTTGACGCCGACTGCCCCGACTCAAGCAGCCTGGCGATATCGATCCTCTTCTGAGCTTCGTTCTTCTCCTGTTCCGCCGCTGCCCGCTGCGCGTCCTTCTCCTGAGCGACCTGCTGCATGTCGCGCTTCTGCAGGTCGTCGATCATCGCGAGGTTCTTCTTGATCTGTTCGTTGGCCGGGTCTAGCGCAAGGCCTTTGCTCCACTCAGCGCGCGCCTGCTCGAGGTTTCCCTGGTTGTAGTACATCTCTCCGGCAATGACGCTTTCCTTCGCTTTGGTCGCGTTGTCGTCGACCAGCGGCCCCTGCGCCGTCCCCGGCGCAGCGACGCCGGACTTCGCCGTCACAGTTTTCAGGCTTTCCGCGGCCTGGGCGTTGTTCGGGTCTATCGCCAGCGCTTTCTGATACCAGCCGATGCACGCCTGGGCGTCAAACCCTGCGCCGTAGCGCTCGCCGCTGCCGTTGTACTCGCTGGCCAGACCGAGATTGACATACGCCTGAACGTTCTTCGGGTTGATCTCCGCCGCCTTCTGGAATGCGTTTTTCGCCCCGGCGATATCGCCCTTCTTAACCAGAATCATGCCCAGATCGTTATTAACCCCGTCTGCGGCTTCAAGTCCCGGCAAAGCGAGTATCGCTTGATACTGCGCTATCGCGTCATCGAACTGCCCTTTGCTCTCATAGATCGTCGCCAGGTTGTCCCTGGCATCGATATTCTTGTCGTCGATCGCGATCAACTGCTTGAACGTATCGACAGCCTTGTCCGCCTTGTTGGATTTCGCATACAGAAGGCCGAGGTTGTACAGCGACGACGCATCGCTCGGACTGATCTCCAGGATCTTCTCAAAACCTTTTATCGCCTGGTCGACCCGGTTGTTCTTCGCGTCGAGCAGCGCGAGATTGTACCGGGCGTCAAACAGTGTCGGGTCGATATCGAGCGCCTTATTGTACTCTTTCACCGCTTCGTCGACGTTGCCGGCCTTCGCGTACGCCAACCCGAGGTTGAAATGAGACGGCGCGTGAGCCGGGTCCAAGGCCAGCTCTGCCTTGAACTCCTCGACGGCGACATCGCCGAACCCGCCCTTGAGGAAGCCGAGCCCGACAGTATAATGGATCAGCCGCTCCTTGGGGCTGAATTCGAATATCTTCTGCAGCTCCTGGATCCCCTCATAGAACATATTCCTGTCGATATATGCGCGACCCAGCGCGTAATAGAGTTCTACGCTCTTCGGCTGTATGGCAAGCCCCTTCTTGAACTCCTCGAGCCCTTTCTCGACATCACCCTGCTTGAAAAGCGTCGAACCACGGCCGATATACCCGGCAAGGTTATTAGCATCCTTGTCGGTGATCTGCTGGAAGTACTTCACGGCATCATCGTACGCGCCTTTGTCGATGCAGGTCTGGCCCAACTCTGCCAATACAGCGAGGTTGCCCGGTTCGATCGAAAGCGCTTTCTCGCCGGCCTTCAGCGCCTCGTCATATCTCTTCTGGTCACGGCAGACCCCCGCCAAAGCCAGGGCGATCTGCGCATTATTCGGCATCTTTTCCGACGCCGCAGCAACGAGCTGCGCCGCATCAGCCAGCTTGCCGAGCTTGCGAAGCGTTCCCGCCATGCCGACGGTCCCGTCTATAGACTGGGGGTCCGCCTTAAGCGCCTTATCGAACATGCCCCGCGCCTCTGACGGTTTGCCGGTCTCATCGAGAAGCCTCCCGTATGAAACCAGGATCGGCACGTTATCAGGCAGCTTCGTAAGCGCATCCTGAAAAACCTTCACCGCTTCCGCCCCTTTACCCTGCTTCTGCAGGGAGATCGCCTTGCCGCCAAGCGCGTCCCCCATGTCAGCGTTTATGGCAAGCGCCTTGTCAAAATCGGCCGCAGCACCGGCGAAATCGCCCTTGGCGATCCCTACCCATCCCTTTCCTGCGTGGGCGGCGGCATTCCCCTGATCGATCTTAAGCAGCGCCTCGTACTGCGCCGCCGCTTCGTCGTTCTTACCCTGCTTCCTGAGAACCTGGGCGGAAATGAAAAGCGCCTGTGCATTCGCCGGATCTTTGGAGAGTACTTTCTGAGCCTCTGCCAGCGCCTCCGCGCTGCTGCCGAGACCGTCGAACACCGCTGCAAGCCGCACTCCGAGAGAGGCATCGCCCGGTTTTGCCGCGGCAAGCTGCGTAATGAGGACCTTCGCCTCTTCGTACTTCCCCTGGGCGATCATCGCGTCGCAGGATTCAAGCGCCCCTTTTTGCTGCGCACCGATAAAGAAGCGCGAAGCGCCGACAGACGCGACAAGCACCACCAGTGAGACTATAAATAATTTTTTATACATGATAACCCTCAGCGTTGTATGAGCGTGGCCCTTCCCGAGAGACCTGTTACGCGACCTCTGAATCGACACGATGCCGGCTTATGAGGCATGCCGTGCAGCGCTCAGAACATGCGCGGATGAGATAATAGCGCGTCATCGGCGAAAAGTAAATAAAAAGGAGCATAAAGAGAACAGCCATCCGTTCAGGATGGCTGTTCTCCGATCGCTATAAAACCTCTGTATTACTTGATATCCTCGATACGGGTCACGATATCCTGCTCGATACCATCCTTCGAATAAACGGTGCTGATGCCGACCACCTTCACCGTCTTGAGGCACTTGAGTATCGGTATGACCGTATCCGTCAGGATCTTCTTGGTCGCCTCGGCCTGCGCGGGCGCCAGCGGCGTTCCCGGGAGGTTCATCTGCTGGAATGAAACCACCCAGTTGCAGATATCGACGGCGACATCGAACATTTTCTCCGTATTGATATATCCGAGCTGGTTCACTTCTCCGCCGATAACCGCGGAGACCTTCTTGAACGACGGATCGTTGGCAAGCGCGTTCGCCTTTCCTTTTGTCACATCGACCATCTTCTCGAGCATCGTCGCTCCGGTCGCGATGACAAGGTAGCCGTTCACAAAGGCATACCCCGGGGCGAGCCCCTTGCCCACCAACGGGAGGTTCATCGAGCTTATTTCGACGCCGTCATAGTTCGATTTGTCCAATTTAAGCTGCAGCGCGGGAGCCGGAGCGGCTGCCGTCTCGCCGGCGGCCGGCGCAGGCGGAGGAGTCGCACCCTGCTTGTTGATCAGCTCGACGAGCTTATCCAGGAACGCTTTCGCCTTTGCTTCGTCTTTCACCTTCACGATCAGCGCCATCTTCGGGATCGGGAAGACGCCTTCGACATTCACTTCATTGAATGTATAGGCGATCTCGTCCCCTATCCATGAAAGTATATCCCCTTCGATCGACATCCCCATATTCTTTTCCGCCTCGGCGACAGCATCGTTGATCGCCTTGGCCTGCTCGGGTGCCTGCTTGGCAAGGTTCGACTGCCAGATCTTCCACAGCCCTGCGACGTCAAGCGAATTGGAAACGCTGTAGAGGACCGTCCCGTCGGGGATCAGCTCGAGGGACTTCGCCTTCTGCGGCTTCACGTCCCATAAAGTCCGGGTCGTTTCGTCCATGTTCGCACGATTCGGGATAACGAAGATCTTCGTGTTCAGCCCGTTGTCCATCCACGTTACGCCGCCGATGCTCTTCAGCATCGAGAGAGGAGCCGCCACGTTCGCGGCTGCGGCCCCGGGAACAGGCAGATTGACGCCGCCCACGGTCTGGGTGATCTTCTCGAAATCCATGTAGAACTTGCCGACCACGCGCGAGCCGGCGCGTTTTTCGAGGGACATGAGCTTCTGATATCCTTCGCTGTACGATATCGATTCCTTGGATTTCCCCTGCGAAAGGTCGACAACCTGCTGCAGGACCTCTTTGGTATTGCCGATCCCCAGCGCGAGGATATTGTCCAAAAACACGTAATTGAGCTCAGGGGCGGTCGGGTCCGCGCTCTTGACGTTGGTCAACGTCACGGAACCGTAGCTCCACGTCTCGATTGTCGTCGCTCCCGAACCCTTGACCTTGTCGACAAGCTTCGCCGCGGTCTCCGCGATCTTGGTCCGCGGGCCGGTCTTGGTCAGCAGGAGCACCTTGGGCTCCGTATCGTTGCGCGCGCCGACGACGACCGCAAGCGCCGCCTCCTGGCCGATGACGTCCATCAGCCGGCTTTCGGTAAGCTCAAAGCCGAGGCTGTCGCTCATCGCCTTGGAAAAGGCCGCAAGGTTCTCCTGCGTTTTCAGTTCTTTCCAGAGCGGGAGAGCCGAGAGCTGCTTCCAGAAGTTTGAGTCCTTGATCGCGCCCCAGGTCCCCTGAACATCCCGGACCGAGTAGTACGCAACCGCGCTGCTCGGTATCAGGTTCTCCAGGCCCACACCTTCGCTCACGAACTTCTTTTTCGGGACAAGCATATAGACAACAAGAGCGGCTACCAAGACAGCAACCAACACTCCAACCCATTTTTTCATAGACAACTCCTTTTTTGTTTAGAAGATTTTCTCATAAAAGGCCGAAACCGTCAAGTAGAAACAAAAAAAACGATCAGCCTTTGAGCGCGCCCAGCTGTATCCCTTCGACAAAATATTTCTGAGAAGCGATGAAAACGACGATCATCGGCACGAGCACGATGATACCGCCGGCCATCAAGAGCGACCAGTCGGTGCTGTAGAGCCCCTTGAACGAGGCAAGCAGCACCGGCAGCGGCATCATCTCTTCGCTGTTGGCGACGATGAGCGGCCACATGAAATTCTTCCACTGCCCCATGAACGTGAAGGTGACGAGCGTCGCCAGCGCCGGCTTGGACAGGGGCAGGATGATCCGCAGGTAGATGCCGAAGAGGCTGCAGCCGTCGATCTTCGCCGCGTCCTCGAGGTCTTCGGGTATGCTCATGAAGAACTGCCGCAGCATGAACGTCCCGTACGCCGAAAAGAGCCCCGGCATGATCAGCGCGAAATACGAGTCGATACCGACCGGCTTGCCCACGTAAAAGTTGCCCAGGTAAAGGTCGGTTGTCCAGAACGATGTATGGAACAGCGTGTTCAGCATATCGGGCATTACCTTGAATATGACAAAGACAGGGATCAGGGTCACGACCCCGGGGATCATCATCGTCGAAAGATACCCCATGAAAAGATAATCTCTCATGGGGAACCTGAGGCGTGCAAAGGCGTATGCAGCCAGCGAGCTGGTAAGGACCTGACCGATCGTGACGCACAAGGTGATCAGCAGCGAATTGATGTACCCCCGGCCGAACGGGATCGCCTTCCACGCCCGCGCATAGTTGCGCCACATGACCTTGACCTTCCATTCCTTCGTGACGGCGCTCTTCAAAACGACGACGATCTCGTCTTTCCTGGATCCCTCGATGATCTTGACCTTTACCCGATCCATGCCCTGGTCGCCCAGCGGACGCACCGCGCAGCGCCCGCCGTCCGAGGATGCGTACCAGGTCGTCTCAGCCGGTATCCACTGCGGGGGAAAGGTAAAAATAGCGCCGGTGTCCTTGAGCGACGTCGATACCATCCATAAGAAAGGCACCAGCATCGATATCCCGAAGATTGACAGCAGGATATACGTCAGCAGATCCCTCATGAACCGGTTCATCGCATCTTTCCGGAGCATGTCGTTGACCGGAATGTCTTTAATATACGCGTTCATAATCGCTGCGCCCCGCCGTCTTTTCGCTGCCTATATATAATGTATTACCTTCCCGCCGTATTTCCATATAACGAGATTGACGACAAAGATCACGGCGAACAGCACCCAGGCGATCGCCGCGGCATACCCCATGTGCTGCCAGACATAGACGTTATTGAAGATATAGTACTCGATCGTCGTGGTCGATCCCGCCGGACCGCCGCCGGTCATGATATACGCCTGCTGGAACCCGCCCTGGAACCCGCCGATCATGCTCATCACAAAAATGAAAAACGTCGTCGGGGTCAGCATCGGCCAGGTGATGTTCCAGAATTTCTGCCACGGCGAGGCGCCGTCGATATCTGCCGCCTCGTACAACTCCGGGGGGATCCCCTGCAGGCCGGCAAGGTACAGGATCATATTGTAGCCGCCCATCTCGGTCCAGACGCCCATCAGGATCAGCGCCGGCTTCGCCCACTGCGTGCTGGTCAGCCACTGCGGCCCGTTGAAGACGCCGAACGACAGCTTGCGGATCAGGGTATTGAGCAGTCCGAAATCGGGGTTATAGATCCACTGCCACAGCATATAAATTGCAACGCCCGCACAGATCGACGGCAGGAAATAGATCGTCCTAAAGAAGACGATCCCCTTGAGTTTCTTATTCATGATCAGCGCTATCAGCAGCGACGCCGCCATATTGAGAGGTATGCCGAGCATCAAAAAGCAGGTGTTACCGAGAAATTTCCAGAAGTCGGGATCGTTCGGGACCATACTGCCGCCCTCGCGATGGAACCCGAGCAGGCTGACAAAGTTATGAAGGCCGGCGAACTGCGGGGGCGTGATGAGGTCCCAATGCATGAAGGCTATGAAAAACGAGGCTATAATCGGCAGAAAGGTGAAGATCATGAAGCCGATGAAGTTGGGCATGATGAAACAGTATCCGCTGATCGCTTCCTTTATCGAATTTTTCAGCGAATTCTTCATGCGTATTCCACCATGCCGAGTGTCAGCGCTTGCTTTCTTCCTGCTTCGCCGGCGCAGCGGCCGGCTCGCTCCCCTTATTGAACTTGTAGATGATCTCCTCGGGACGCGACAGGCCCAGTTTCTCCCGCGCAACCTTCTCTATGTAGACCGGGTTTTTCTCGAGGTCATTGACCTCTTTGGTGTACGCCGTGTTCTTACGTTCCTCCTCGTCGATCCGCTCGGTCAGTTTCTTCTCCCGCGACGCCAGGTCAAGGTACTTCGCGGCATCGGGCACGAACAGATATACGAAGGACAGGCCCGCCGCCAGGACAAGGACAACCCAGACAATATTCCGCAGATACTTCATGCGTCATTACACTTTCACCCATCGGGCGGAATTACTTTCAAAACGGCGCAGCACGGTTCAGACGCAACGCGCCCGCACACGACCGCGGCAGCGTGCCGGCAACGCAGCAGACGGGTCCTACACTCTGGCGGAGGATGACCGAGCTTCCGCCGTTTCGCACCGTTTAGATCTTGCCGCCGTAGATCGCGCGGACGCCGAGCGCCTCTTCGATCCTGAGCAGCTGGTTATACTTGCACACGCGGTCGGTCCGGCACAGGGACCCGGTCTTGATCTGGCCCGCGTTGGTCGCGACCACGATGTCGGCGATCGTCGAGTCTTCGGTCTCTCCCGAACGGTGGGAGACCACGGCGGTATATCCCGCCTCTTTCGCCATCTCGATCGCGTCCAGGGTCTCCGTCAAGGTGCCGATCTGGTTGACCTTGATCAGGATCGAGTTCGCGATCCCCTTGTCGATCCCCGTCTTGAGCCGTTTCGTGTTCGTGACGAACAGGTCGTCGCCGACAAGCTGCACCTTGCCGCCGAGCGCGTCGGTGAGCTTCTTCCAGCCGTCCCAGTCGTCCTCGGCGAGGCCGTCCTCGATCGAAACGATCGGGTATTTCTTCACCCAATTCGCATAAAATTCGATCATCTCGTCGGCGGTCTTCTTCGGTTTCGCCTCCGCCTCGAGGATGTAGAAACCGTTTTCATAGAACGAGCTGGACGCGGCGTCGAGCGCCAGGAAGATGTCCTTGCCCGCCTTAAAGCCCGCCTTCTCGATGCTCTGGAGGATGACTTCGACCGCCTCTTCATTGGACTTGAGGTTCGGCGCGAACCCGCCCTCGTCCCCGACGGCGGTTATATCGCCTTTGTCGTGCAGCACCTTCTTCAGGGAATGGAAGACCTCGGCGCCCATCCGGAGCGCTTCTTTAAACGAGGAGGCCCCCTTCGGCATGATCATGAATTCCTGTATGTCGACGTTGTTGTCTGCGTGCGCCCCGCCGTTCAATATATTCATCATCGGGACAGGCAGGACCTTGCCGTTGACGCCGCCGATATACTTGTAGAGCGGCATGCCGAAGGCAGCCGCGGCCGCTTTCGCCGCGGCCATCGACACGGCCAGTATCGCGTTCGCGCCGAGCCGGCTTTTGTTCTCGGTGCCGTCGAGCTCGATCATCAGCGCGTCGAGCCCCACCTGGTCTGAGGCGTCGCAGCCCTCTATCTTCGGAAATATCTCATCGATGACGTTCCTGACCGCTTTCTGCACCCCTTTGCCGAGATAGCGCTTCTTGTCGCCATCCCTGAGTTCGACCGCTTCATGCTCGCCGGTCGATGCGCCGGACGGCACCGCGGCGCGGCCCATCACGCCGGATTCAAGGACGATGTCGACCTCGACCGTCGGATTACCGCGCGAATCAAGTATCTCTCTCGCTTTGACATCAACAATACCGGTCATACCCTCTCCCCTTTCTCTGCGAGCCGTCGGCGATAGACCGCGGCTTTAGGTTCGAACTGCGTCAGGATCGGCCGAGCGGCCGCCGCACAGTCGGAAATGAAAACGAATAACCGTTTCACTTTTATTACAGATAAATTATTATAGGCAACGATACGGGGAAGTCAACCATATTATAAAGAGGGACTCCATCCATGCGCGGTATTTCACATACGCTTCACATCCTCATCGCCGCGGCGGCGCTGGCCGTATCCGGCTGCACGACCACGACGACGGTCGTCGAGGACAAGCCTTTCGATTCCGTCTTTGACGTCAAGAGCAATCCGGCGCCGCCGCCGAAGAAGAATCCGGAGGGGATGGTCAAACAGGCGGTAACGGGAACGAAGGTCTTCGGCGCGACGGCTGCGTCCGCCGCGGGCTCGGCCGCCCGAGGCGTCGGCGGCGGGGCGTCGTGGGTCGCCGGCGAGTTCATGCGCCCGCTGAATTCGCTGCGCGAGGGGATGATCGACACGTTCGGTGTGGCGGAAAAAGCCCCGAAAAAGTGATCCGCACAAGATACGACAGTCCGGCAGGAAGTCAATATCAGGTCTTTTCACCGGGGACCTGCTGAAAACGCGGGGGATAACTCAATCCTTTTTCGCGCGGGAGAGCAGCTCTTCGACCTTCTCCATGAGGCATTTCGGTTCGAACGGCTTGGAGACATACGCATCGGCTCCCTGATCGATGCCTGTCTTCTTATCCGCATCCTGCGAACGGGCGGTCAACATCACTATCGGGACGCGCGCAACGGTCGTGTTTTTCCGCAGTTCGCGGCACACGTAATACCCGTCATGCTTGGGAAGCATGACGTCGAGAAGGATGAGGTCCGGCCTCTCTGACAAGGCCTTTTCGAGCCCGTCCTGGCCGTCGTACGCGCACACAACCTCGTACCCTTTGCATTCGAGCCTGAACTTCAGCGTCTCGACGAGATCAACTTCGTCATCGACCACCAGTATTTTATATGCAGCCATCGCTCATCTCCCTCTCATGTTCGCATCGTGGGGCATTATAGCACCATCGTCCGCAAAGACAACGTAAAACAGGCCGGCCGCATTTCATTTTTTTGTTGATTGTTTCGCTCGCGGCGTATATATTTATATCGAACAAAAAGTCGGGGCGTGTCGTCTATACTGTCGTAAGGTTAACTGAACGGAACTGACACGAGCAGGTATAAAAAAGGAGGATGTCATGGAAAAGAAAGCGCCTTTGTTCGGTATGATGGCAGTGCTCGTCGTCGCGGCGGCGTTGATCGCGGCGCCGGCGATTAAAGCGCAGGATAAGGCCGACATGCCGCCTGCAGAGACAGCGGAGTCGGACGTCGACAATCTGAAAGCGATCCAGGGAGAAGTAGCCGCCGTTGACGTCAAGGAGAACACGGTCACCGTCAAGGATCCCAAGAACACCGACGTGAAGACGAATACCACCATACTCCTGATCGATCCGAAGACAACCACGATCTGGGGCGAGTTCGACGAGATCAAGCTTTCCGATCTCGCGGTCGGGACCAAGATCGCCGGCGAATACAAGATCAACCCGAACAAATCGAACACCGCGACGTATCTGGAGATCATCACGGAAGAAGAGGCGGAAATGCCCGCTGCTGAAGAAGCGGTGCCTGCGCCCGTCACCCCGGAAACGCCGGTAGAATAGCATCTCAACATCGGAAAAAATGCGGCAGGGAAACCTGCCGCATTTTTTTATCGCCATGCGCGTCGGCCTCACCTACAACCTAAAGAAACAGACCGTCCGCTGCGACGGTTCGCTGAACGACCATGAAGCGGAATGGGACGATCAGGAGACCATCGACGCGATCATAAGCGCAATCTCGCGGCACCATACGGCTATCCCGATCGAGGCAGACCTAGGGGCGTTCGACGCGCTGAAACGGTCGCGTCCGGACATCGTATTCAACATAGCGGAAGGCGCCGGCGGCCCGCACCGCGAGGCGTGCATCCCCGCGATGCTCGAAATGCTCGCGATCCCGTATACCGGCTCCGATCCGACGACGCTCGGCATCTGCCTTGACAAAGGCCGGACCAAGGAAGCGCTCCAGTATCACCGGATACCGACGCCCGCCTTCGAGCTGCTCGAGTCGGCCGACGCGTGCGATCGATGGCGCAGTTTCCCCGCCATCGTCAAGCCGCTCTGGGAAGGTTCGTCGAAAGGGGTGCGCAACTCGTCGTTCGTCGCCACGCCGGATGAGCTCCGGCTTGAGACCGAGCGGATCGTCGAAGCGTACCGGCAGCCGGCCATAGTCGAAGCGTTCCTTTCCGGCCGCGAATTCACCGTGGCGGTGATCGGCAACGGCGCCGGCGCGCGAGCCCTGCCTGCCGTCGAGATCTCGTTCGACTCGCTGCCGCCCATGGCCCACAAGATATACTCGTACGAAGCGAAGTGGGTGTGGGACGTTCCGGGCAAACCGCTCGACATATTCTCCTGCCCCGCGCAGGTCGACGCGCAGCTAGGCAGACGGATCGCGCAAACGGCCCTCGACGCATTCCGCGCTTTACGTTGCCGCGATTGGTGCAGGATCGACATTCGCCTCGACGATGACTGCGCTCCGAATATCATCGAGCTCAACCCGCTGCCGGGAATCCTTCCCAAACCCGAGGACAACTCGTGCTTCCCAAAAGCCGCCCGAGCCGCAGGGATGGATTACGCCGCGCTTATCAACACCGTCCTGAACACCGCGCTGCAGCGCTGCAGACTGCTCGATCCATCACCGTCCGCGCGCTGACGAATCACACCCCGCGCATCGCGCCCGCCCAAGCGAACAATAAAAAAATGATGCGCATTTTTCAAAAAGGGAGTTGCGCGTTTTCATCTCGATGCGTATAATATCACCAAACATCAAAAGGAAACGGATGTTATGAGTGCGTGTACGCAATCTGACAGATGCGCCGCGGCAAACGATACGCTGACGATACGCAGCGCAACGGACAGCGACAAGAAATTCATCGGCGCGATGCTCGCCGAGACCAACGCGTTCACCTCGGAAGAAACCGCCTGCGCGCTCGAACTGCTCGACATCTACCTCACGAATCCGCGCCAAACCGATTACGATTTTTTTTGCGCTGTCACGCCTGATAACACGCCGCGCGGCTACGTGTGCTACGGCAAAGCGCCGTTCACGGACGCTGTCTTCTATCTCTACTGGATCGCGGTGCACCCCGACAGCCAGGGCACCGGTGTCGGACATATGCTCATGCTGCATCTCGAGAAACTGCTCGCCGCGCAGAACGCGCGCATGCTGCTGATCGAGACCGCGTCCAAGCAGACATACGAGAACACGCGGAAGTTCTATCTGCGCAACGGATTCAGCGAATACTCGCGAATCAAGGATTTCTACCGGGTCAGCGATGACCGCATCACCTACGGGAAAGCGTTGCCGGCAGATACGCAGACGGTGATCAGGACCGGAATCGTCCGGCGCACAATGTCATGAACGAAAAAAATCGTTGCCGAAGCAAGGAGGATGAAACCATCATGGGCCAGGACGACTACCCGGCGCGTAGTTCCGATAAAGAAACGATCTCGCAACAGTGGAATGATTGGACGTGGCAATTAAAGAACCGCATTACCAGCTTTGATCAGATCGAAAAGCTGCTCCCCCTGACCCCGCAGGAAACACTCGGCATCAAGAGCGTAAAAAAGAGGATGCCGATGGGAATCACCCCCTATTTCTTTTCGCTTATCAACCAGAAGAACCCGAACTGCCCGATACGCAAGCAGATCATACCCCGGATCGAGGAACTCGACGTTTCGCCGCACGACCTCGTCGACCCCTGCGGCGAGGACGCGCACTCCCCCGTCCCCGGGCTGGTCCACCGATACCCCGACCGCGTCCTGTTGATGGTCACGGACACCTGCGCGACCTATTGCCGCTACTGCACGCGGGGGCGGCTGGTCGGCAAGAAGGAAGACATCCTCTCGGAAAAAGGGCTCGAAGATGCGTACAAGTACATAGCGGCAAATAAAAAGATCCGCGACGTCCTGATATCCGGCGGCGACCCGCTGATGCTCTCTGACGAGAAGATCGAATCGATCCTCAAGAACATCACCGCGATACCGCACGTCGAAATGGTGCGCATGGGGACGCGCGCGCCCGTTACCCTGCCGATGCGGATCACCGACGAGCTCGTGCAGATGCTCAGGAAATATCATCCGCTCTGGCTTTCGATACACTTCACGCATCCCAAAGAGATCACCGACGACGTGCGCAAGGCGTGCACGAAACTTGCCGACGCGGGCATACCGCTCGGGAGCCAGACTGTCTTATTGAAAGGGATTAACGACAGCACCTATATAATGAAGAAACTGCTGCACGAGCTGATCAAGATCCGGGTGCGACCCTATTACGTCTACCAGTGTGACCTTGCCGTCGGGACAGAACACTTCAGGACGCCCGTCTCCGCCGGCATAAGCATCGCCGAAAAGCTTCGCGGACACACCACCGGATACGCCGTGCCGACATTCGTCGTTGACGCGCCCGGCGGCGGCGGAAAGATACCGGTCTTCCCCGACTATGTGGTCGCGTACCGTAAAGGCAAGATGGTGCTCCGTAATTTCCAGAACAAGCAGTTCTCGTACTTCGACCCCGGCACCGAAAAAGACGCAGGCGTGCCGGCCCCGAAAGACGCCAAGATCCTCGTATGAGCACCGTCGACCTCTTGATCGCGTGGGAGTGGGAATACGATCACCATTTCATCCAGCTCCTGAACAACGAGTGCGTCAGGCAGGGGATATCAACCTACCTCATCTACCCGTTCAATATCGACGAGACATTTCAGAAGATCCGCGCAGGCGAGCTCCAGTTCCGCATACTCTACGACCGGGCATCGGACAGCGACGAACGGTTCCTCCCGCTCGTTGACCTCGCGAAAAAAATGGACGCCGGCATGATCAACGAGTTGAGCAACAGCCTTCGCGCCATGGACAAAGCCACGATGCATCTCGAGTTCCTGACGCACGGCATACATGTCCCGTATACCGTTATCCTCTCGCCGTATGAAAAAGAACCGATCCTCAAGATAACCGAGCTCGAAGGACTCGGCAGGCCATTCATCATCAAGCCGGCGAACGGCGGCGGCGGGACCGGCGTCGTCGTCGGGGCAGAGACCCTGCACGACGTCATAGAGACTCGCAAACAGTACGGCAGCGACAAATATCTCCTTCAGGAGCAGATCGTCCCCGCCGATGTCGACGGGAAAAGGGCGTGGTTCCGCGTCTTTTTCTGCTGCGGCAAGACCGTCATTTGCTGGTGGGACGACCGGACGCATATTTACGAGCCGGTCACAGCCGAGCAGGAAGCGCAGTATAAGCTCGAGCGGCTGCATGTCATCGTCCGCAAGATCGCAGACGTCTGTAAACTCGATTTCTTTTCGACGGAGATATGCAAATCTGTCCGAGGACAATTCGTCTGCGTCGACTACGTCAATGACCCGTGCGACATGCGGCTGAAATCGGTGTTCGCGACCGGCGTACCGGACGACATCGTCCGGACGTTCATAGGGTGCATCATCTCTCACGTATACGCGCTGCTTCCGCAGAAAGAAGCAAAAAAATGATAACGACAGTCCTGTTCAGCAGCGGCAAGATCTCGTTCAACCTCCCGCGCGAAATGGTAGCGCCCGCGATCGCGCAAAGCGGCAGCCACGTATGGGCCGATTTCTCGAAGCCCGACAACGACGAGATCGCGATGCTCGACGAAGTCTTCCATTTTCACCCCTTGGCTATCGGCAACTGCCTCGCCGCTGGTGCTGCGCCGCATGTGATGAACCTCGACGACTGCGTGTTCGTATCGCTCGCCATATTCGACTACGACGCCCGTCAGAAAAAGATGCTGAGCTACCCGCTGCACCTCTTTATCGGCGGACAGCACCTCATTACCGTCCACCGCGACGACCTCCCGGTGCTCGGCGAGGCGTTCGAGATCATCAAACAGAACCCGGCCGCAACGCTTGGCGCGGGAGCCGATTTCGCGGCGTACACCATCCTCGGCCTGGTCGCCGACCATTACGTCGCACTGCTGGAAACGATCGGTGACAGGATCGATAAGAACGAGGAGCATGTCTACTCGGCAAAGGCGCACGACGTTTCGCTCGAGCTTTTCAAACTGAAGAAGGAGATACTATTCCTGCGTAGGACGATCGCCCCCTTGCGCGACGGCGTGCTGCGTCTGACCAGGGAAGATATCTCCGTCATCTCGCCTAAAGTGAAGATCTACTTTCACGATATCCATGAACGGCTGTACCGCATCTGCGAGACGATAGACACGTTCAAGGATATCGTGCTCAGCACGCAGGACCTGCAGCTGTCGCTGATCTCGCATAAGACTAATCAGATCGTCAAGACGCTGACGGTCATAACGACGGTTATCATGCCGCTGACGCTGCTCAGCGGGATCTATGGGATGAACGTACGGCATCTGCCGCCCGAGCTGGAGTGGCGGCACGGGTTCTATACGATCCTGGGAGCGATGGGAGTGATCGCGCTGATCAGCCTTGCGATCTTCAAGAAAAAGAAGTGGTTTTAGCCCGCATCAGGCATTCTTGCCTATCAGGCTCAAGAACTCCATACGCGTGCTCCGGTCGTTCCGGAAAGCGCCGAGCATCGAGCTGGTAACCGCAATCGCGTCACGCTCCTCGACCCCGCGCATAGCCATGCACAGGTGCAACGCCTCGATGACGACCCCGACCCCGAGCGGCTGAAGCGCATCCATAATGCAGTCGGCGATCTGGATCGTCAGCCGTTCCTGGATCTGCAGCCGGCGGGAGTGGATCTCGACGATCTCAGGAAGCTTACTCAATCCGATCAGCTTTCCCTTTGGCAAGTACGCTATATGACATCTTCCGTAAAATGGAAGGAGATGGTGCTCGCAGAGCGAGAAAAGCCGGATATCCTTTAAGACGACCATTTCATTGTATTGTTCTTCAAAAACAGCCCCTTCGAGGATCGACTTTACATCTTTGCGATATCCACTCGTCAGGAACCTCATAGATTCCTCGAATCGAGCCGGTGTTTTTAGAAGGCCGCTCCGTTTTGGATCCTCCCCGACCTGGGAAAGCATTTCTGTCACAAGCTTCTGCATGTAACCCCGCTATGTGAGTATTTACAATACGCTGTTGTACAATAACTTAACAAACGATTCGCTGTATCACGGAAAAGTAAAAGGCGAGTCACTTCGCCTTGCAGGAAATAAAAAGAGCCGATTAAAGGTGTCGTGAGGCTTCAGGCCTCTCGCTTCGGCAGCCCAACTACCGTATCGCGCCGATCCCGGTATGATCGCTCGGATTATCCATCCGTGCTGTATCTACCGCACTTCTACGCCGGCTCGATTTAGGCTTGCGGCTTTGCGCCCCATACTTTCATATGGTTTGCCTTTATCGGCTCTAGTGTTATTATAGGGCAAAACCTTTTTTTTGTCAAGAGCAAAAACGAGATCGTTCCCCATAAAGACAGAAAGCCTGTATCGCTCAAATCGAACGATACAGGCTTCTGCGTCTATGCTGTAACTTACTTACCTTCTTCTCCCGCAACGATCTTGCCGCTGTTATCGGCAACCTTGACGGACGACTCTCCAGCGCCAAAGAGCATGCGGCCCGCGCTGTCAAAAAAACCTTTGACGCACTCGCCTGCCGTCTTCGCCGCGCCGACCGTAACATCACCGGTCGTTTTGCCCATGCCTTCGACGACCGTCCCGGTCTCTTTCATGAAACCGGTAAAGGCATCGCCGGTCGTCTTGCCGGCATTGACTGTCGTTTCTCCTGCCCCGCCGAGGTTTTTGTTCATGTCTTTCTCGTCGTACACGACGCTTCCCGACTGTTGTTCTTCCGCCGCAGGTTGCTCAACCGGCGCCTTTGTGACGGGCATCTTTCTCTTTACGGCCTTCTTTTCGTATCCGCCCGCACACGCCGTGCCGATCATCCCGGCTACGACAAGAACCGACACAATAACAGCAACAAGCTTCTTCATGAATTCCTCCGCTTACTTCGTCTCGGGTTTCGCTTCGGTCGTCTCGACGGCGGCCGCTTCGCCTTGGCCCATGATCGCGCCGCCGGTCTTCTCGACGATCTCTTCTGTCGTCTCGCCAGCGCCCGTCACGATACGGCCGGCCGTGTCAGCCGCGCCCTTGGTGTGCACGCCGCTGTTCTTCCCGCTGCCGGTCGCCATTTCGCCGATGTTCTTCCCGGCGCCTTCAAGCGATGCGCCGGCACCTTCACAAATACGGCCGGTCGTGTCTGCAGCGCCTTTCGCATGGCATGCCAGGTTCTTTCCGGAAGCCGTTGTGATATCACCTGTCTGCTTGCCGACGCCTTCGAGAGACTCACCAGCGCCAACGCCCATCCTGCCGGTCTGATCAGCTGCGCCCTTCATCATGCAGCCAAGGGTCTTGCCGGCGCCAACCGCTATCTCGCCCGTCGTCTTGCCGGCGCCTTCGATGATCGTTCCGCATTCCTTAAAGAAACCCCACACGCAGCAACCAAACGTCTCGCCGGCATTCTTTGTCGCTGTTCCCATCCCGGCAAGGTTCTCGTTCATTTTCGGCTCAGAATAAGGGATGCTCTTATGGCACTGTCCGCAGCTCGCGCACGGACCGCACTCAGCAGCCTTAACGCCGCACTCCTTAGCCGCAACTTCTCCGCCACCGGCCAAAACAACCTTTGCCATACTAAAAACGCACAACGCTACTACGAACAACGCAAGAAACCTTTTCATCCAACTCCTCCTTGATTTGGTTTTTCTTACCCGGTCACTTTGTTTCCTTCTTCACGACTACTATTACTCGACAGGTACATCAGGCGGGCGAAAGCGCCTTATCCCAACAATCCCCACAACCGCCCGGCATCCTTGAAAAATCCCAACACACAGCAAACTGTTGTCTGAGCGGCGTTACCCAACTGCGTACCAAAGCAGCCGAGATTATGCATTAAACACGCTCCATCCAACAGAGCGGTCCCATGATTTTTCCCGCACACCCCGCACTGCTGTTCCATTGCCTGGCCATGGCTGCTGTCATGCTGTCCGCCTTTGGCATGAATGTGACAGCAACCTTCACCGCCGCAGGTACCGTCGTTGTGCCCGCACTGAACGGTAGGCTCCACTGCCTTTACCGGCCTTTCATCGCCACCAGCCAAACAAATCCCCGCCACGCCAACGACGCACAACGCCACCACAAGGAAAGCAAGAACCTTTTTCATAACAGCCTCCTTTTTGTTTGTTTTCGAGTAGATTATTACCGAAACCTGAAAAAATGTAAAGTTTTATTTTGCTTCCCCGTCATCGCACGAATGCTGCGAAACAGGAGAGCGCATTTTTTCAGACGTTTATTCTTTCTTCCCTTCGACGTTCTTCACCGCATCGCCGACGATCTCCTGCGATGAAACGCCTGCTCCTTCGACGATCTTGCCGGTGCTGTCTGCTGCTCCTTTTCCGACTTCCGTCGCCGTCTTTGCCGCCCCTTCAACGATCTCGCCGGTCGTCTTCCCCGCGCCCTCGACGATAACGCCGCCCTCTTTCAGCGCGCCTCCCGCAACCTTGCCCGTGGTCTCACCGGCGCCGGCGACCGTCTTGCCGGCCTTCTTGAGGCCCTTGTTAACTTTCGATTCGGCCTTGCCCATCCCGCAGCTACCGCAGGCGGCAAAGACAATACCGGAATACCCGGCCACAAACGCAACCGCTATCACCACTGCCAATACTTTCTTCATACAACACCTCCTTATTTTTTTACTGTTGGCTAAATGCTACACAAATTCCCGGCGCATGTCTAACGAAAAATGGATCAGGCAAACATAATTAACGCGATTATCTCGCCATCGACCCTGAACTTTCCGAGAATGTGAACAGTAAGACAACAGCCGCAGAAGAAGGCCCCATGCAGGCGGTCATCCGGAATCACGCATTCCCTTGCGCAGGACCGCGTCGCAGGATGAGAGAACGCCGCCGCTCATAGCCGGATCCTCCTGTCTTTTTCATATATGTTGGCGCTGGTAATGCAGTATAATCCGACGATTGAGCAATATAACAACAGCGCAAGGAGGATCATGCATGTGCCTGGCAGCGCCGATGCAGCTTATCAATATTGACGGAGAGACGGGAACCGCCCGAATGAACGCGGTCCGGCAGGCGGTCGACCTTTCGCTGATCGAGAGCCCCGCGGTGGGCGACTACGTGATCGTTCATGCCGGCTTCGCCATCGAAAAGCTCGACCGGAAACGGGCCCGGCAGATGTTCAGGGCTCTTAACACGCTGATCGAAAGGCGCGCCCGGCATGAAAAAGCATGACAGCGCTCATCACTCGATGATCCGCGCCCTGATCGAGCGCATCAAAACGCTGCCCGTCCCGGGAGAGGGCGTTACTTTCATGGAGGTGTGCGGAACGCACACGATGGAGATCGCGCGCGCCGGTTTAAAAAAAATGCTCCCGCCTCATATCCGTCTCACATCCGGCCCCGGCTGCCCCGTCTGCGTCACGCCGATCTCCTACGTCGACAAGGCGATCGCCCTGTGCCGGGAGAAAAACTGCGTCGTCACCACCTTCGGCGATATGTTCCGCGTCCCGGGGACAGCGTCGTGCCTTGAGCGGGAACGGGCGCGGGGCGCCGACATACGGATCGTCTACTCGCCGATCGAATCGGCGCGGGTGGCGCGGGACAACCCCGGCAAACGTGTCGTATTCCTTTCCGTCGGCTTCGAAACCACCACGCCCGGTATCGCCGCGACGATACTGCACGCCGGCGACGCTGAGATCCGTAACCTGTTTTTCCTCTGCGCGAACAAGACGGTGCCTCATGCGATGGACGCTCTCCTCGCGGGAGGCAAGGCCGCTCTCGACGGATTCCTGTGCCCGGGGCATGTCAGCGCGATCACCGGCTCTCTTCCCTATCGCGCCATTGCCGCCCGGCACAACGTCCCCTGCGTCGTCGCGGGGTTCGAGCCGATCGACGTCGTGCGGGCGATCGCTATGCTTCTCGTGCAGACAGCCGAGGGACGCCATGATGTCGAGATCGAATACGACCGCGTCGTGCGCCCCGAAGGGAATCGGAAGGCGCGAGATATTGCCGAGCGCGTATTCGAGCCGGCCGATGCAGAATGGCGCGGCATCGGCACCATCCCCGGCAGCGGGTTGCGCCTGCGAGGCAGCTTTGCGTGCGTCGATGCGGAACAAGTTTTCGACCTGTCGCATGTCGTATCCCGCGAACCGCGCGGCTGCCGGTGCGGCGAGATCCTCGCAGGGGCGATCCTGCCGCCCGCCTGCCGTCTGTTCGGAAAGAAATGCACCCCCGAACACCCGGTCGGCGCCTGCATGGTATCGTCCGAAGGGACCTGCGCCGCGTACTATACATACGAACAGTAAGGACATATATGGACACGATACTACTATCGCACGGCAGCGGCGGCAGGCGGACGCACGAACTCATCAAAAAGATCTTCGTCAGACATTTCGCCAACCCGGTGATCAAGCAGCTCAACGACGCGGCACTGCTGGCCATGCCTGCGGGCCGGATCGCCTTCACCACCGATGCGTTCGTGATCCAGCCTCTATTTTTCCCCGGCGGGGACATCGGTAAACTCGCCGTCTGCGGCACTGTCAACGACCTTGCCGTTTCCGGCGCGATCCCCCGGTATCTTGCCGCCGCCTTCATTATCGAGGAGGGGCTGCCGGTCGAGACACTGGAGAAGATCGTCAGGTCCATGGCCGCCGCCGGCCGAGCGGCCGGCATCCCGGTCGTCGCCGGTGACACGAAGGTCGTCGAGAAGGGGGCATGCGACAAGCTGTTCATCACGACCACGGGGATCGGCGTCGTGCCGCAGGGACTGCGGCTCGGTATCGACAGGATCCGCGCCGGCGACGCGGTCATTGTCACCGGCACGATCGGTGATCACGGCATAGCGGCGCTTTCCGCTCGCAAACAGCTCAGCTTCTCGACGCGCCTGCGCAGCGACTGCGCCCCGCTGAACCGCCTCCTGCAGAAAGCGCTTGCCGCCGAGCCGGGGATACGATTCATGCGCGACCCGACGCGCGGCGGCGTCGCGATGGTGCTTAACGAGATCGTCGAGGACCGGAGCTTCGGCATCGTCATCGAGGAAGATGCGCTGCCGGTGAGTGTCGGCGTCCGCGAGGCATCGCAAATCCTGGGGTTCGATCCTCTGCATATCGCGAACGAAGGGAAAGCGGTGCTGATCGTCAAGAGGCGCGAAGCGCAAACCGTATTGCGGGCGCTGAAACAAGAGCTCCTCGGCACGGATGCGGCCGTCGTCGGCGAAGTCACATCGCGGCCGGAAGGAAAGGTCATTATGCGGACGTCGGCGGGCGGAGAGCGGATCGTCGACATGCCGGTGGGCGAACAACTGCCGCGGATATGTTAGCGGCTCAACGCAGCCTTATCCGTCTCATCGGATAACTCGACATAGATGGGGTTGGAGAATATCCAGGGGCGGCGGTTGACATACACCTCGACGCGGTAGAAACCCGGGCCGCGCAGCGGGATCTCGATCCTGTCGGTCTCCGCTTCGTGGATCGGCCGGCCGTTGTGCACCACCTTGACGTACGTCTTCCTGTTCACCGAAACGCACAGCGTGTCGCCGGGCTGCGCCTTCAGCGTGTCACCCATGTGGAACGTGCGCTCGCCCCGCTTGACGTAGAAAGCGAAACCGGACGGATCTGCGAAAATATCGAATGAAAAGAAGAGGCGCCCGGCGCGGAGCGCTTCGACGACCTGCGCCTTCGACAGCTCGCGGGCGATGACATGGCAGTTAATCGTCTTGAGCATGACCTGGTAGGAGTCGATCTCCATACCGGGAAGGCCGTGGCTCTCGTGCGCGTCCGTACTGCCGATACCGACGGTTTTTCGCTTCATGAGAAGCCTGTCCCACCTCGCAAGCGCATCGGGCGAGATCTTGATGATCGAGCGGTAGAACTCGTCGGGGAACAGCGCGACGCCCTTTACCGCAAGCGACAGGAAATCCTCGTCGAGCATGTTCGCCTGCGTATTGTATATCTCGATCCCGTCGAAATCGCCGAACGACCAGTTCTTCCAACGATAATCTTTCGCGAAAGGATGGGCGATGAAGACAACGCCCTCCTGCCGGCGTATCTGCTCGACGACATACCGAGACGCCGTCCCCTTGATCGGCCGGGAGATACCGCAGACGAGGAGATGCCCCTCGTCGGTAGAGACCTCGTCGCCGATCAGCACCAGCGTCTTGCCGTACATCCCCTCTTTGCCGCCCTGCAGAGCGGCAAGAGAATTATGGTCTGAGACCAGCACGAAATCGAGCCCCAGGGCATTCGCGGTCCGGGCAAGCTTCTCGATGCTCCCTTTGTCCGCGGGATAAAAGGTATGCACGTGCAGCGCGCCGCGAAATTCTTTCATGCCGTCCCGGACCGGGGCCGGCTTCTCTTCGGCCGGCGCGCTCGTAAACTTGAGCATGCTGCAGCCTGCGGCAAGAACGGCCAACGCCGCGATCCCGGCGCTAATAGGTATTATACGAAACGATCTCATCTCTGCTCTTCCTCAGCCCTTCTGCCGCGCGGAACGCGCCGGCCTTCGCCGGATAGCCGACCGTCATCATCGAGACGATCTGCGCTTCAGCGGGTATCTTCAAGGTTCTCTTTACGGCAACCTCATCAAACGCACCGATCCAACAGGTTCCGATCCCCTCGCTCCGCGCGGCAAGGCTCAGGTGATCGAGCGCGATCGCGCAATCGATATCGACGCTGTTCCTGCTCCCGCCCATGGCCTTGTACGCCTTCTCGGGAAAACCGCAGGCGACGACGATCAGAGCGGCGCTGGCTATCCACTGCCGGCCTTTGCACGCCGGTACGAGGCTTTCCTTGGCCGCCTGATCGGCCACAATGATAAACCGCCACGGCTGCGCGTTCACCGCCGAGGGCGCAAGGCGCAGCGCGTCGACCAGCCGGACGACCGTATCGGCCGGCACCGGACCGGCGGCGTATTCACGTACGCTCCGGCGGGTCCTGATGGCATCGTAGACGTCCATACCGGCCTTTCCGTCACCGTTCAATAACGCAGCCGCGGCGCCTCAGCGGGCACGCATCGCAGCGCGGTTTCGGCCGACAAACGCTTTTGCCCAGCATGACGATCTGCGCGTGATAATCGTTATAGAGAGCCGTATCGACCGGGAGCCGCTCTGTAAAGAAGCGCTGTATCTCATCGTAGGGTTCGTCCCCTCCCAGGAAGCCGAGACGCCCGAATATCCGCTTCGTGTACGCGTCGACGACGAACACCGGCTTGCCGCCCGCATAGAGCAGGATCGAGTCTGCCGTCTCGGGGCCTATCCCTTTCACGCCAAGCAGCAGGCCGCGCAGTTCGGCGGGATCGCAGGAGAACATCCGATCGAAGCTCCCGCCGAAACGCGCGTCTACGAACGCGATGAACTCCTTAAGCCTGTCTGCCTTGACGGTATAGTACCCGCTGGCACGGATCAGAGCGGCAAGCCGCGCCGGCGGGATCGCCCGCAGCCGCGCCAAGGAAAGCGCGTGCGCGGCCTTCAGGCACCGGATCGCCTTCTCCACGTTCGTCCATGCCGTATTCTGCGTCAGGATCGCGCCGACGGCGATCTCCAGCGGCGTGTCGCCCGGCCACCAGCCCTGATGGCCGTGCGCTTTCTTCATCAGTCCGTATATGTCCAGCAGACGTTTGCGGTCGCGCACCTTCCACCCCGAGACAAAGATCATACATCTTATGAAGTCGCACCCGTAACGTAAAGAATAAAATGGCAAAGAAAATAGATGAGGCATCCGCTGCGGAAAATGGTATAGTAATGGCTTCCAAAGGAGCCCTGCATGAATACATACACATTTCGTATCACCGCCCTGGCGGTTTTCGCGTTTGCTTGCCTCATGGGGAGCGCCGTGCGCGCGGGAACGCCGGCCTCACAGCCGAAACTCTCCGCAAAAGAACGCCAGAAGCTCGATCAGGTGAAAAAAGAGATACAGGAATTCCCCCGGGCGAGCAACGATATCGCCGAATCGATGTTCGAGCAGGGCCAGATGCTCGATGAGCGGGGCCTTCTGGACGACGCACTTGTTCAATACAAGCACGCGGCGGCGCTGAAACCGGCCTTCGCCGACATGATCCATTACAACATGGCCATGATCTACTACAAGCAGGGCCTTATCGAGCAGGCGGCCGACGAGCTTGGCGAAGTACTCGCTCTCAATCCGTCATACGCCTACGCGCATTACCGCCTGGGGCTGATCGCGCTGGAACTGAACGATCTGCAGAACGCGGTCAACGAACTGGAAAGCGTCCTGAAGATCAACCCCGACCTCAGCGAGGCCTATTATTACCTCGGGCTCGCGCATGAAAAGGACGGCGGCAGCGCAGAGAAGGCGGTCGGTTATTACGCGAGCTACCTCGATGCGGCGCCCGCCGGCGAGAATGCCGCCGCCGCGAGAAAATCGATTGCAAAACTCAGCGGCAAGACGGGAATACCGCCCGCCAGCCGCGAAGAGATCGTGAAAGAAGACGAGGCCTCAGACCGGAGCCGGATAGGAACGGTGAAGGAGGAAGAGATCCCCGACAACGCCCTCGTCGAAGACGAGATAAAGGCCGACGAGCTGCGCGACAGACCTGTCGCCGCCGCCCTTCCCGCCGCTGACGCCGGCGATGACGAGGCAGCCGTTGCCGCGAGGAATATTGCGGCGGCCGAAGACAAAGCTGCGGCAGCTCCGGAGGAGCCTGCGGACACAGAGGGAACCGCGCCGCAACCCGGCAAAGACGACATACTGAAAACGTATACCGTCAGGGAGAACGAAACGCTTTGGATCATCGCCGGGCTGCCGGAAGTGTACGACAACGACAGCCTCTGGACATACATCTATGAAGCGAACAAGGATCTGTTGAGCAAGAACAAAAAACCGAAGGCGGGCATGGTCCTCAAGATCCCGCGGCTCGACCCGGCCGTCCTGGCAAAAAAGCCTGTCGCGCCGGCACCGGCGAAGAAGCCCTCCAATAAGAAGCAGCGCCGGCAACAACAAGCGAACCAGCAGCCGGTCGCAGACGAAGCCCCGCTGCACGTCGCGCCGAAAGAGCTGCCCGCACAGCACACGATCATAGAAGGCGAGACGCTCTGGATCATCGCCGGATACCCTGCATACTACAACGACGACACCATGTGGCCGGCGATCTTCGAGGCGAATAAGGAAACACTGAACGGCAAAAAACTGAACCTGCCCGCGGGCACCGTCATCACTATCCCGAAACTATCGCCGGCGCAGGCCGCCGCCGCGGCGAAACCGAAAACAACAAGCACCGCGCAGACAGGCCTCAACGGCGCAAAGAAGGTTACGCAAGGCACACAAGCGCCGGCTGCGCCGCAGCAATCCGGCTCCGCCCAAACGCCGCATAACCCCGTCTCCATGCTGTCAGCGGCCGTGCCGAACCCGACGAACATCATCGGCGCCTTCAGCAGCGCGGTTTCGTTTTGGGCCGACTCGGTCGGCGCAACGGTATCGCCGCCGCAGCTGCCGGCGGCCGCACCGAGATCGAAGAGACCCCCCGAGCCGGCGAAGAAGACCGTACCGCCCGCCGCAGCTGCAACGCCTGCGATCGCCGCACCGGCACAGCAGGAAAAACCGGCGGCGCTGACCGCGGCTGTCACTCCGGCGGCAGCGCCCGTCGAGGTGAAAGCGGGGATCACGCAGAACAAGCCGGTGACGGTTCCGGCGGCCGCCCCCGCACCGCAATTAGGAACGCCGGCCGTTGCGGAGAAAAAAGACGCGCCGGCGGGAAGCTCTCTTGCAGCGGCCAAGGAAACTCAGACGAAGGAAGAACCCAAAGCGAAAAAGAAAAGGCCCAAAAAACGCTCAAAGAAAAAACAGGCGGCAAAGAACACCGCATCGGCTACCGTTAAAGCGCAGCAGAAACAGCCCGATAAGGCCGGAACCTCTGACAGAACTGCGCAGCCCGCGCAAAACGCCGCCGGGAAAAGCGCCGCGACGGCACCGGCCGTTCAGGCAAGCGAGCCCCGGCGCGCCGCAGCCGCCGTGAAACAGCCGGTAAAACAGGACGGCTTCGAATTGCCGTTCATCGGCTTTCTCTTCTCCAAGAAAGAAAGCGCGCCCGCGAAAAAAACGACAGCGGCGGCGATCGCTCCGATAACGTCAAAGCCGTCAAAAACCGGCGCGAAGGAGATCGTTCTGAAGGAGACCAGCTTCAAGAAGGCTGAAGGGAAAACCGCGGCAACTAAAAATAAAGTATCGCAAGCAGCGACGCAACCCACAAAGAAAGATTGATCAGGAACGGGCGGTCCTTGATGAGGATCGTCTCGGGGCTTTCGCCGAGCTTCTGGTGGTAGACGATATAGAGATACCGGAAGATGCCGTACAGGACGAACGGTATGGTGAACTTGAGCTTGTCGGTATGGAACTTGTTCACCGTCACGTCGCTGATCGTATAGAAGGCGTAGGCGACAAGCGTCGTCGAGGTAACGATCGCGACCATCTGGTCGATGAAGTTGAGGCTGTACCCTTTCAGGCTTTCCCTGAACTCCCCCTTTTCCTCTCCGAGCCGGGTCAGTTCGTACCGGCGCTTGCTGATCACCAGGAACAGCGCCAGGAGCATCGTGCAGATGAGCAGCCAGTCAGACACCTCCACCCCTATCGCGACGCCTCCGGCGATCGCGCGCAGCACGAACCCGAGCGCGACGACCAGGATATCGACGATCACCACATTCCGCAGCCAGAGCGTATATGACAAGGTCAGCGAGAGATACGCCGCCATTACCGCAGCGAACGGAACGGAGATGAGGACGCTCGCCGCGAGCGATCCGACGATAAGGGCCGCTGCGGCGGCAGAGGCTGCCCGGGGGCTCAGCGCGCCGCTCGCGACAGGCCGGCGGGCGGTACGGGGATTGAGCGTGTCTTTTTTGCGGTCGAACAGGTCGTTGACGATATAGACCCCTCCAGACACCGCGCACCAGAGAGCGAACGCGCAGAGGGACTTCAGGACATAGGCGGGATCGAAAACATGTTTCGAGAACAGCAGAGCGGCAAAGACGAGCATGTTCTTCGACCACTGCCGCGGCCGCATCGAGACCAGGATATTCCACGAGATCGAGTTCGTCATAACCAGTCAGCCCGCTGACCGCATAGCATCGCCGGACGGCGCTCCCGCCGGTTATACGCTCGTCAGCCTATCTTCCTCACGAATATGTTCAGGAGCACTTCGCGGTCCATCGCGATATCGGTGTTCCCTATCTGCACCACGTACGCCGGCGACGTCTGGTGGACCTTCACTTCGACTCCGGGGAAGAAGCCGAACGACGTCAGCTTGTCCATCCGCTGGTGCTGCTTGGTGGTCATGTAAACGATCTTGCCGCGCTCTCCCGCGCGCAGGTCGGCAAGTCCCAAGACGATACTCTGCACCTCGCGCTGCGCCCGCTTGCAGCACTCGCCGGGCGGTATCGGTTTGCCGTGCTGGCATTCCGTCGGATGCCCGAGGAGCGTGCATATCGCCTCGGACGCCTCCAGCGGGATGAGATGCTCGAAATGGCAGGCCGCCTCCTCCCGGTGATCGTGGCTCATGTCAAGCACGTCGAAAAGCCTCTCGGCGAGCCGGTGGCACCGCAGGATACGCGTCGCGATATCGCGCCCCGGCTTGAGCAGCGACACCATGCCGCCCTTCATCTCGATCAGGCCGTCGTGCTCCATCTCGCGCAGCGCCTCGAGCGTTATCGGCGGTTCTTTCCGCTCCAGCAGCCCGTCGATGCGGACATCTCCCTGATCTGTCTTGCGAAGGATAAACTCGAGGATCTCTTCGGTCTTTTTCGCGTCCATACCGCTTCTCATTCCCCTAGAAATGCAGTCCGAGATACCGTAGCATAAAATTCATGACCCCGCCCACAAAAATCGCGAACGGGAAAACGAAGCCGACGATCGTTAGGGCCCGTTTCCAGCCGTGCTCCTTGATCATCACCAGGAGCATCGCCAGGCACGGCACGAAGAGCGTCATAACGGTCATGCTCACGACGACCTGCTGATGCGACAGCTCACCGGCGCGCTGCAGCGCGTACAGCCCCGCGGCGCCGTAGTCGCGCCTAAAAAAGCCGATGAGGAACGCTTCCGTCGCGCGTTCGGGAAGCCCGAGGACATGGACGACCGCCGGCCTCAGCAAACCCTGTATCCGCGCAAGCACCCCGATCCGGTCGATGACGAACAGCACGAACGTCGCGATGAGGAAAAGCGGCACGGCCTCGGTCAGGAACCACTTCACCCTGCTCAGCGTCTTTATGGCGATGTTGTACATCGCGGGAACGCGCATCGGGGGTATCTCGAGCACGAAATCGGACGTCTTTCCCGGGAGAATGCGCGCGCCGACATAGCCGACGATGACGATCTGCAGGAAAACGACGCCGAGGACGAACAGGAGCGCCCATCCCGAAATGGCGCCGAGCATGGCGAGGATCACGCCGAGCTGCGCCGAACAGGGGACGCCGAGCGCCAAGAGGAGCGTCGCCAGTATCCGCTCGCGGCGGGTGTCGAGGATCCTGGTCGTCATCACCGCCATCGTCCCGCAGCCGAGGCCCAAAACCATCGGGAGCACCGCCTTGCCGTGGAGCCCGACCTTTTTAAAAACCTTGTTCGACATCACCGCGAGCCGCGGGAGATACCCGCTGTCCTCGAGCAGGCCGAAGAACAGGAAGAAAAAGGTCACGATAGGCAGGACAATGGCGACCGCATAGACGACCCCCATGCTGATCAAGCCGTAGCCGACATGGTCCGCGGGAGCCCCCGCATAGGTCCCGACCAGCATGTCCTGCGCGAACGGCCACGGGACGCACGCCAGGACAAAGCGGGTGCACCACGGCATCACCCAGCCGCCGAACACCGTATTTTGCAGAAAGTCGACGCACCACCCCGCGCCGATCACGCCGACGAACAGGTACATCACGGCGAGGACGGCGAAGAGGATCGGTAACCCCCACACGCGCGACGTCGTCATCCTGCCGATACGCTCGCGGGCCGGCGACCGCTGCACGCACCGGTCCGTGACCGCGGCGGCGACGATGCCGTCGGAGACGCTCTGTTTCCTCTGGCTGATGACATAGCTCAGCGGCTTGCCGAAATGCGACTGGGCCGCCGAGACGATCCCGTCGATCCGGTGCAGCGCCGCCTCGCCGGCGCCGGCCTTCAGAAGAAGCGGCCTGACCGTCCGGTCGTCCATGAGCAGCGCGACCGCCGCGAACCGCTTGCTGACCGGAAGCTCCGGAAGCAGCGCATCGATCTTCGCGATCGCGGCCTCAATTCGTTCGCCGTAGTCGATCCGCAGCCGCGATGTCAGCGGCGCTCGTATGTTCTGCATGAGGAGCGGCATCCCCTCGCGCTCGACGGCGACCGTGGCCGTTGCGGCAACGCCGAGCGCCCCCTGCAGCTTCCTTCCGTCGATATGGACGCCCGCCTGGACCGCCTCGTCGTGCATGTTGAGGGCCAGCGTCAGCGGGAACCCCATCTCGATCAGTTGGAGGGTGATGACGAGATTCCGCCTGATATTCTTTGCGTCGATCACGTGGACGACGACGTCCGGGCGCTCGGTGAAGAGGATGTCGCGCGTCACCCGCTCGTCTTCCGACTGCGGCACCAGCGAGTTGACGCCGGGGCAGTCGATCACCACGTCCTGATGCCGGTCGAACCGCGAGACCCCCTGCTCGACCTCCACGGTCGTGCCGGGATAATTCGACACGGTGACGTACGTCCCGGTGAGGACGCCGAAGATGACGCTCTTGCCGACGTTCGGCGTGCCGACGAGCGCGACCTTCTTCTTTTCTTTGAGGTTGATCTCTATCTTCATGTTCATAATGTTCGTCCTCACTGCGCCGCCGGAGCGAAAAGATGCCCCGGAATAAGACCGGTGTGTCACGCCGCGGCAGCGCGCTGTGCGTCACTCGTACCGGTAGATCCGGTTAAGCTCCCGTTCGGCGATATACGGGCGGAACCCGAGCGCCTTGAGGCGCGCCGCCGAATCCCGGGCGCCCGCGACGTCTCCCAAAGAGACATAATCGATCGCGAAGACCGGGATACCGGTCTTCGCCGCAAGCGACGTGAGCCGGGAGATCTTCCAGTCGGCGTCTTCGGCTGAAACCGCGCTGTACTCGCCGGGCTTCGGCCCGTGCCGGCGGAACACCGATTCGGTGAGCGCGCCGCTAAGGCACGGCCCGATCTTATCGAAAAGCGCAAAGCCGTTGTTGCTGATCAGAAGCAGGTCGGGATACCTCTCGCGGATAGCATGGACAAGCCCGGCCATCGCGGCGCGAGACCCCCCAAACCGCGCCGGGTCCTTGCTCTCAAGGAAATCCGCCGTGTCAAGCGTGTCCATCATGATGCCTCTGAACCCTTTCGCTATGACCCCGGGGACCACCGTCTCCAGGACGAGAGAGCGCCACTCGGCGCTGCGCACGTCGACGAAATGGCTCCTCCCCCAATTCTCATTGGCGCCGACCACCCACTCTTTCTGCGCGATCTGCGGCCAGTAAGAGCGGTACTCCTCCGCCTCTCCGAGACTTACATAGGCGACAACGATCGTCTTACCGCCAAGGCCGTCCAGCGGCGGATGACTGTCGGGGTCGACGATGACCATCTGGCAGCGCTGCAGGTCTGACGCCGCGACCGGATGGGCCTGCGGCTCGTACGAGAGTACGATCGCCCACTCGCGCACGGCGCCGAGCGGGTTGCGCGCGCAGCCGCACGCCGATGCCATCGCGAACAGGAAAGGCGTCACATACGACGCGAGACGTCGGCACACAATTCGCTCCTTAAAGAGTTCGCCCCGGCGTATTCGTCCTGCCGCCCCTATTCGGGATGCGGGCTGACCGGCTGCCGTGAGAACGTGATAAACTCGAAATTCTTAAAATTAAAATCAAGGGCGTAATACGCGAACGCAAGCGTCACGATCGTCGCGGCGAAATAGCCGAATCCTTCGTACCCGATCGGCAGATACACCGTGACCCAGGTGAAAAACCAGTTTGTCGCCAGAAAAACGATCGATACGTACAGCGCAAGCTTCTTCAGGTCGAAATACAGGATGATCGTCAGCGTTATCAGCAGAAGACTGAAGATGAAGGCCCCGAGAGCCGTTATCCTGAATACGGGCACCGATACGGTCGGAAGATGGAAGAAGTTGATGATCTCCACGGCAAAAATGATCGCGAGAAAAGAGATCACCCCCTGATAGATGATCATGGTGCGGCAGCTGTCCCGCAGGCTCTTCCCCATCTCGCTCTTCGCCTTCAATACCCCCCCCAGCGTCCCCTGCTCCAGGATCTGCGAGAAGTAGTTGCGGTAGGCGCGGTAGAAATCCGTCTCGACGCTTATCAGAAAGATGGATATCGATGGGATGATCGTCAGGAACGCGAAGAAAGTCGACGCCTCGTACTGCGGATACGAGTAGTAGCCGTAGGCGACCGTGATCGACCGCGGCGACCCCCACATCACGAATTTGTCGACCCAGAGCGCCACGTTATAGATAAAGCCGGTTAAGACCAGCGCCTTGTTGTTCGCGAGGAACGTGAATACCGACTCGTCAAAGACACGTTTTGACGCGAATTCTATGAAGACCCGCGCAGACAGGGCGAGGACGATAAGGAGATGCCCCAGCAGGTATCCGAAGAAGTACCCGGGAAGTCCGAACCAGTACCCAAAAAAGTACGCTGCTCCGAACGTGATGAACGCCCCGGCGACGAAGACGCAGGAGATGGTCTTGAAATCCCGCAGCGCTGTCAGGAACATCATGAGCACCCACATGCAGCTGACCACCACATAGATCATCGTCACCCAGAGGCGGATCGGCACATTATGGGTCACGAACGAAAAGAAGATCCCCGCGGTAACCGCCTGAACCGGTATCACGATCGCGAGACACGAATTGAGGATCGGTATCACGGCCGTGTCCTCCTTGAGGAACAGCCGGTCGGCGAGATGCCTCGACACCGAGAGGTAGAGAAAACCGGTGGTGACCAGCGAGAATATGAACACATAGTTTATCGTCGTCCGGAAAAACACGATCTCGTACCGGTCAAGCGTCCCCGGCGACCAGTTGCTGAGGGCGAAAAGGGTGATCGTGCAGATAAGCCACGGCCCGGCGCCGATGAACGCGGAGTAGAGATGCGCCTGCACCAACCCGAGGTAGGAGTTCTTCTTGAGATACTTTTCCAGACTGAAGCCTATGCCCGCCATCGGATCTCCTCCTGCATAAAGGAATACAGGTGCTGGTAGTTGGCGATCTGCCGCTCGATCGCGTAATAGCGGTGGACCCTGGAATAGGCCGAGCGGCCCATGTTCTTCGCGAGGTTCTCGTCCTTGAGGATCTTGAGCACGCCTTCGGCGGTCGCGACGGGGTTGCAGACCGGCGTCACCATCCCTCCCTGGCCGAGCAGCTCGTCCTCGGCCCCGCTGCCGTACAGGAGGTCGCGGCACCCGCCTACGTCGGTAGCCACGACGGGGATACGGCAGGCGCCCGCCTCCAGGATGACGAGAGGCTGCGCTTCGCTGATGCTGGTCAGGACGATGACGTCCATCTTCGGATAGTATTGCCTGATGTCGACCTTGCCGGTGAAATGGAACGCCTGTTTGAGCCCTTCCACGTCCACCAGCGTCTGGCAGTCGCGGAAATACTCCTCATCCTCGTCGGTAGGCCCCATGATGTAAAATTCGGTATTCTTCATCCGCTCGTGGACGATCTTGCAGGCGCGTATGAAGGTCTTGACGTCCTTGATCGGTACGACGCGCCCCATGAAACCGATCCGGGCGGTGCCGTCGGGGGGTTGCCGGACGAGCGCGGAAAGCCCTTCCACGTCGATACCGTTCGGGATCACCCTGGTCTTTTCCGGCGGCGCCCCTTCCTCTATCTGGACATTCCGATAGGTCTCGAAAAGGCTGGTGATAACGTCGGCACGCTGGTACGCGAGCCGGCTGAAATAGGAGAATTCGCTGATCCACCACTCTTTGAGGAAGTCGTGCTCTTCGGTGACCTTTGATTCTCCGGCCGTTTCCGGCGAGATCCAGTCCGACTGAAGGATATCGATCTTTCGCTCTTTGGTGTATATGCCGTGCTCCGTGAGTATGAACGGCCGGTTGAACCGGCGCTTGGCGAGCGCGCCGATAACACCCGCGTATCCCGTCGATATCGAATGGTAGACACGCGCCCGCGGCACGTCGGCCGTCATGATGGCGATGAAAGGCATATAGATCGACCGCCACGTCCAGAAATAGTCGATGAACGACAGTTTCCGGCACTGGCTCTGGTAGAAATTACACAGGATATCCCACCCTTCGCGGGAGGACATGAAATCGTCTATGGTGAATTCGCGCTTGTCGATCCGCTCGACGAAGCCGTCGAAATGCTCCAGGTTGCCCGTCCGCATCTCGCTCATCAGCGTGTTCAAGGCCTCGATAGCCTTCGGAGAGAGCCTGCGGCGAAACCTCTGCTTCCCGACCATGAAATCGAAAAGGTATATCTCGCGGAAATCGACGACGTTCGGGGGTATCTTGTAGTGCATCTTTTTCTTGAGAGACGGATGGGCACCGATGTAAATGACGGCGAAACTCGTGTCCTGCATGCGCGTGATGTTGTCGTGCACCCACGCCGACACGCCGCCGGAGACATACGGGTACGACCCTTCGAGTATGATGCAGACGTCGCAGATCATACCGCCGCCTTTCCCGCCGCGATCCCGGCCGTCGACGCAGACGTCGCTTTACTCATCAGCACCGAAACGGTTTTGAGAGCCGCCGCTTCCACGGCGGGGCCGTATACGCCGGACGCCGCGCTGAAGATCGCGTTGCGCACGTCGGCGTTCCTCACGGGCACCTTGCAGAACACCCCGAGGAAAAGCACCTTCACGCGTTCCGATGCGGCCTTAAAAGGCCGGGCCATATACCCGACATCCAACAGCATGAATTCGGAGATGTCGAACCTGCCCATGACGCTCAATATGACCGTCCACTCGCTGTCGGTGAGATCGCCGCCGCTCGCATAGCGGAACAATTCGACGCCCCCCCCGCCGGCATACGCCTTGAGCAGGGCGGTAAAACGGAGCGACATGACCGGCATGTCTTTCTCGAGGTACCGCACCGCTTCCGAGATGATCTCCCGGAAGAAAATATCGCACTCCGGCTGTGTGACCGGGAGGTAGGCCATCAGCTGTTTCGCGTGAACGAAGAAGCTGCGGTTCCTCACACAGCGTTCCATGACAAAAGAGAACTGGCTGGGCGACCGGTGCAGGACGTTGCCGATCTTCTCAGAGGCGACGCAGCGCACGTCGCCGTCGGGGTCGTTTTGTAATATACCGAGCAGGACAGGGATGGAGATATCCCGGGGTACTATCGGCAGGCACGCGGCGGCAAGAAAACGCTGATGCCAGGAGGCCGCCTGCGTGGCGAGGTTCGTTACCAGGTCGCTGATCCCAAGGGGGAGGAACGTCCCCTCCGAGAGCCGCATGACAAACCGCAGGAAGACCTCGGCGATCAGACCCCTTTCCTTATACCCGGCAAGCGCCGCCTCGACGATCCGGGGCCACTCTGCCTTCTCCAGCACGTCGCACAGGGACAGCGCCGCGGCATACGAGAAATCAGACTTTTCGTTCATCACCTTGATAAGTGCCTGCACGGCGGACGGCGTCCGTACCTTACCGAGCCCTTCGATAGCGGTAAGCCTGACCGCCGGAAGCTGCCCCGTATCGGAAAACCTCCGGATCAGGAGATCCTCGACCGGTTCTCCGTATTCGGCGAGGACCTGCAGGAGAAAAACGCGCCCTCGAGCGTCTGCCCACTTCTCCCGCCACAACAGCCAGCGCAGCGTGAAGCTGGTCTTTCCTCTCCTCAGGGCCGAGTGGGCCATCATCCGCTCTTCGACCGTCTTCCCTTCGCGGGCCGTCCGGTAGACGACGTAGAGGAGGGCGGGGGTCTTGAACGTCGATATGGCGATGATGACATTCACTTTGAGCGAGAGGACGGCTTCTTTTGCGAGGGCGCGGCTGACCGCCCGCTCCGCGCGGGCCTCCTTCGAGCGGAGCAGCAGAAAATATGCGAACTCCCTGATCTTCTCGCTGTGCGAGCGCAGGAGGTGCATGAGGTAATCGATGGTAAGGACGCCTTCGAACTTGGCAAGCGCGTGCAGCGCCAGATCCTGGATAACGGCATCCTGGACCCCCGCAAGCTTCTCGATGGCCGAGATCGACCGTTCGTCCTTGATCAGCGCGCACGCGACGCAGACGCTCGCGCAGATTGCAGCGCTGTCGGGGTATTTCTTGTAGACATCGAGGATCGGGAGCGTCGCCTTATTCCGCCGGAGAGCGCCGAGCTCCCTGATCGCGAAGCAGAGCTCTTCTTCCCATTTGACGTCGAGCATCCTGATCAGGAAATCGCACCGTATGTCGGGCGGGAGTTTCGGGACGGCGGCCATGACCTCTCTCCGGACCCACGGCTCTTCATGCCGCACGAAACCGAACAGTTTCTCGTAGGCCGCCGGGCGTTCCACCGACACAAGGTACCGGCACAGCCAATACATGTTCTGCTGGCTGGGCCTGTCGAAGAGCAGCGCGCAGACCGTTTCGATGCTCCGGTCCGACTGGTGAAAAACGAGGCGCTTGAACGCCTCCTCCCGCTTGACCAGGTAGGAATTGCGCAGCTCCGCGATCAGCGACCCTATATCGTCTCTTATTACGCGAGTTTCTTCCAAAAGTTAGCTACCTCCTGCGCCTTCGGCCCGTAATCCTCTCCGTCCAGCGCCGAGTCGAAAAGGCTCGACACGTTTGCCCATTCCCTGTTCCTGAAATACCCCTCGGCCTGCAGGAAATGCAGGCGCCTGTCGTCCGGCCACATCTTCAAGGCGCTGTTAAGGAGGGCCAGGCCGCGCGCGTTCTCCCCGAGCGCCATGAGACAGCGAATGTAATGCCCCATGACCGTAGGCTGATTTGTGTCCATGTCGAGCGATATGGCGTATGCCTCGGCGGCCCTGCGCAAAAAGTGCGCGGCGAGCTTCGGTTCGAGGAGCCCCGAATCGGCGTAATCTCTGTCGAGGTCGCCCAGGAACGAGAACTCGCGCGCTCCTCCGTGGTCGTACGCCGCTTCCGTCGCGGCTTCTATCTTCCGGCTCATCGTCGCCTCCGACTTGAAGAATGCCGATGCCGCGAAGAGGCGCACCTCGTGCGAGCTGTCGGCCAGCGCTTCCCTGAGCAGAAAGATGTTATCGCGGGAGAGGTTGTGGGCCAGCCGGTCGATGACCTTCGCCTTCATCCTCACCGACCCGGTCCTGATGATGTCCACGAACGAATCGAAATCAATTTCACCCCGGGTGGAACGCATGATCTCGATATCTTCCGCGACGTGCTTCGCCCGTTCTTTATATTCCTGCAAATACCGTTCGATCTCCTCCCGGTAAAAGCCGGTCTTGAGCGGCCCGGAGCCGGCCCGGACGCCGGCGTAGAAAAGCGCGGCGAGGACGACGCCGATAAAGGAGAAACCGCAGACGATGATAAAGCAGAAGAAAAAGATCGGCCTGAAGACGGCCGTCTCGACCGGGGTCACGCTTTTCAGGTAATAATAGAGGGCGGCCCCCAGGACCGCGCAGGATATGCCGTGGATCGTCAGAAGAATATGGTATTGGGCGCCCGCCCACCACAGGGGCGCCACCAGGCAGTCGCCGATCAGTCCCGCGATCATGAGGGCGACAAACGATACTGAGACGATGGCCTTTCTCATATCGGGTGCTCGTAGGTGCCGGCGGCCATCCCCGAGGCGCCGCAGGTACGCAGGGCGCGCTGGGCCATGGCTTGATATCCGCCATCTTCGTCTTCTATGTTCGCGCTGCCGACGGCGAGCGTCAGGGGGCTTTTTTTCGTACCGTCCGTCAGCGTCGCCGAGAACTCATCGCGGACCGCTTTGATGAATCCGGCGATGTCTTCGGCATTCTTGAACGGGCTGACCACCATGACGATGCCGTCATATTCGGCCCGGAAAACCGCGTCATCGGGGGCGCAGAATTTTTTCAGCATAGCGACCAGCGCTTTCAGCGCGATAACCTGCGCGTCGTGCGGCAGGAACTGAAAGCTCTCTATCTTGAAGCAGGTCACGCAGAGCTTCAGCCGGTACGCCCGGGCCCGCAGGAACTCGCGCGCCATGATAAAAGCGAAAAAGGTGCACGAATGCACCCCGAGCTCTTTGTCCCATATCGAGTGATAGATGAGGCTGTCCTGCATCCGTCTTTGTATCAGCGCCTTGCTCATCATATTGACGACCATGCCGATAAGACGGAGGTTCTGGCTCTGGTACGAAAGGAAGTCCATGTTCTCGATATTGACAAGGCCGATGGCCTTCCCCTCCACGTCCAGGATCGGGAAAGAGGCGAGCAGCAGGCCGTACTGGGACATGAAGGCGTGCGATTCGGGATCGGCGAGCATCTCCTTAATGTTCATCGCTTTTTTGCGCGCCAGAGGGATCTTCATGATACTCTTTTTGATGTGGACCCTCCCCTCGACAAGCTCCTGCTTGGTCCAGCCGACGGTCTCCTTGAGTACCAGATAGTCGTTCTCGACCAGGTACAGGGAGATCTTATGGATGTCGAAATGGTCGCACAGGATCTGCAGGCAGGTCTTGAAGATGTCCGCGTGGGAAGAAGTGAACAGCTTCAACGAGACGTCGGCGAGAGTGGTGATCGTCGTCGATTCCCCGACGATCCTCGCCTCGAGGATCTTCCTCGCCTTGACTTCGGCGTCATATTTGCTCCGCAAGGCCTTGAGCTCCGCCTCCAGCTCGTTCCGCCGGCTCGCCCCCTCGGACTCGTTGTCGATCAGCTGCTGGCGGACGGCTCCCATAAAGATCCCGCCCAGCATGAAAAGGAACGGCATGACAAGGTGCCCCGCCTCGATCATCTTTTCGATCTCCAGCGAACCGGGTATCCTGCCGAAGTACAATAGGATGAACTGGGCGCTCGCCACCGCGCTGACGAATATCCCGGGAAACAGCCCGTACCTGACCGCTATCAGGACGATCATGAACCAGTACGGATGGATGGCCGAATGGACGAACCCGAGGTCGTAGCGAAAGAACAGCAGGTTGACGATATCGAGGACCGCGAAGCCTATGAGCGTTTCAAGTAAGTAAGGTCTCTTTTTCATGAGGCGCCTTCCGCTCCCGAAGGATTATGTCGAGCTTTTCCAGCCATTGCCCGGTATTCTCGAACTTGAGGACAAAGTGAATATTGTTCTTGTTGAAAAAGATGAGGATATCGACCGTCGGTTCCTCGAACCACGTCATGACGATCCCGGTCCTGCGGACCCCCGGAGAAGACGATCGGCTGATCTTGCCGCACAGCGAGAGGCCGCTCTCCCCCTTCATGAACAGCGAGGCGATCAGCAGGTCGTATTCGCCCGATTCGAGACGTTCCATGACGGCCGTCGGATCGGCAAGATCGGTCACGCGGTAGCCGTGCCACGACAGGTAGAGCCCGAGGTGCCGCGCGTACTCCCTGTCGTCGTCGACGATCAGCACCGCAGGCATCCGTGAGCCGTCGTTAGAAATAGACATTCGCCTGTCCCCTGAACTCGGACGCGTTGCCCTGCCCGGTTATGCCGTTGATGTTATATCCGTACATATACTGCAGGTTGAACGCGAAATAATCGGTGAGCCAGTAGTTTGTCCCGATGGTGAAGATGGTCGACCAGTACGCCCTCTTGACGTCGCGCCACTCGGCGAGGTCCGAGTAGAGCTCGCACTGGTTGCGGAGGAGGTTGAAGTCTCGCCAGTCGCGGATATCCGAGCGCGCTTCGACGGAATTTTGGAACCGGTGCGAGAAATGGAACCCGCCGTAGATGACCCGTTCGTCCTCGATGTAATCGACGATATCTTGGGCGTCAGCGAACGGTTTGTGCCAGTGCGAGGGGTAGAAATGCATATTGAACGAGATATCCGGCTTCTTATAGAAGAGGTAGGAGAAATAGGTGTCGTTGAAGACCTTGTACCCGAAATCGCTGTCGCCGGTGAACGGATTGAACGCCGGGTTGATGTTGTACCAGTTGGTGGTGAATATATTCCCCACGGTCAGCTCGTCGGAAAGCAGCACTTCCTCCGCGAGGACCAGGCTGTTGTATGTGCTCTGGGTCAACAGGCCCTCTATCGGGTCGCGAACCAGGCGGTTATAGGTGAACCCGACCGTGGTATGGAATATGTCGTTGTGCCTGAAATCTCCGCCGAGAAAAAGCTCGTTGTAGATCTGGTCCCTGTTATAGGCCGCTTCCCAGCCGCCGAGGATCTCTATCTGCGGGTTGTAGACCAGCCGTCCGGCGAGGCCGTGGCCGGTCACCTTCTCGTTGATGCCATCCGTCACCATCTTGTGCCCTTCCTCGAAGAACCGGCCTTCCATCTGCAGATTATTGAACGGCCAGAAAGAGGCGCGCTGCACGAACTCGTACTCGCGGAGCGACTGGGGTCCGTGGTAATACATGTAATCGCTTCTGACCGCCGTCGCGCCCTGGCTCACCGCCTCGTGATAATCCCACGCCACGTCGCTGTTCGATAACGTCAGCCGGTCGAGCTTGGCGTACGCCTCTTTCGCCTGCGGCCATTTCTTGAGGTCGCTGAGGAGCTCCGCGTATCTTCTGCGGTAGCTCTCGCGGGTGGGGAACTGCTCGCAGAGCCCCAATACCAGCTCGCACGCCTTGTCGGATTTCCCGAGCTTCAGGTAGACCTCGCTCGCTATGTCGCGGTACAGGGGGTTCTCCCGGCCGATGACGGAACCCAGCGTGTCGAGCAGCTGCTGCGCCCATTTGATGTCGCCCCGGTTGAGCTTGACCGTAATGGCAAGCAGGAGAAGCTCGGGATCGCGCGGGTATGACCTGAGGAGCATCGTCACGAGTGCGTCGGCCTCGTCCTTCCTGCCCAGTTTCCACAGCAGCCACGCCTCTTCGATGCTTCGGCCGATATCGAGGTCGGCAGCGGCCAGCGAGCCGGGGACCATCACCGTGCCGGCGCCGGGCATCGACGCGACGCGCTCTATCTTTTTGAGCAGCTCCTGCGCCCCCTTGATATCGCCTCGGTCAAGCCTGATGGCGACCGCCAGCTTCAGCAGGCCGATATTGTTCGGGTATTGCCGGAGCAGCGACCTGACAAGGGCCTCCGCTTTGCCCTTTTTACCCGCGTTCCAGAGCAGCCATCCCCGCTGGACTCTGCGGGCGACTTTGTCGGTCTGACGCATCTGCGCGGGCTTCGACCCGTCGAACCGCCGGCGGAGATTGTCGGATTCGCTGACCGATCTCAGGGTCTCGGTCAATTCCTGGGCCTGCTTGAGATCACCCATGGCGAGCTTGACCGTTACGGCAAGCTTCAGAAGTTCGACGTTATCCGGGTATGTCTTGAGCAGCGACGTGATGAGTGCGTCGGCATCGACGTTTTTCCCCAGCTTCCACAGCAGCCGGGCCTCTTCCACTTTGCGGGCGGCGCCGTCGACCGCCCTCGCCTCGCGCCTGGCGGGGACAGACGCGGGATACGGCACGGGATAATCGGGCACATACTCCGACTCGCGCCTTTCCGGAGGGGAGGCAAGCGGAGCACTTTCAAAAGGAGAAGGAGAGGTCGGCTGCGTCATTTCCTGAGTGAAGTCCTGCTGCGCGCCTTCCTCGGAAAAGACCGGGACCGGGACCGGCTTGCCGCTGGCAACCTCCAGCTGCTGCATCAGCTCGTGCGCCCGCTTGAAGTTCTTCCGTTCGAGCTTGATCGAGACGGCCATCTGGATCAGGTCGGTGTTATCCGGAAAAGCGTCGAGGAGGGCCGTGACGAGGGTATCCGCCTCGGCCTTCTTGCCCTGCCGCCACAGGTACTCTACCTCTTCCATCTTGCTCTCGAGCTCATCGCCGATCTTTTTTTCTGATGAGCTCCAACGCACGGGAGTATTCTCTCTCGCTTCCGATGGTGTCACCCAGCTCGGCAAGGATATCGCCGAGCAGATGATGAGACAGATAATCCCCGCTCGCCTTCGCATGATATACCTCCAGCATGTCCTTCGCTTGTTGGTACAGACCCATGTCATTATAGATTATCGCCAACTCTTTTGCCAGCTCTATCTTCTCGGGATACCGGTCGACAAGGATGGCGCACGCCTTGGCCGCTTCCTGGATGTCGCCCTTCTTCCGGAGAACCTCCACCTCGACAAGCGCGATCTGCAGGTCGTCGCCTTTCCGGGCGCGGTATTTCTTTATCAGGTAGAAGGCCCGGTCATACTGGCGGTCGTCGGCATACAGCTCGCACAACAGCGCCACCAGCTCGGGGTATTCGGGCCGTTTGTACCAAAGCCGCTGGGCGATGGCGGCGGCCTCGCGCTTTCTCCCCGTCGCCTTATAACTGTTGGCGAGAAGATAGAGCGCCTCGTCGTCGGTCTCGTTCCGGCAGGCCTCTTTCAGCACCAGGACGGCCCGCTCGTAGTCGCCGAGATCGGTCAGTATCCTGCCCAGCTCCTTATAGGAGTCGGCATGCGCCTTCCGGTCGGCAAAGAGCTTGGCGGCGACAAGCTTCGCCTCCTCGACCCTGTTGAGGTTCCATAGCAGCGACGCCATGAGCATCGACACCTCGTAGCTGCCTCCCGTCTTCGCGTTATAGGCGTTGAACATCTCCAGGGCCCTGCCGTAGTTGCCGGTCCCGTTATAGAACTCGCCGAGGCTTTTCAGGAACGCAACGTTGTTCGGCTGCTCGGCCCTGAGCTTCTCCAGCATCCAGATCGCCTCGTCTTTCCTGTCAAGGTTCCAGTAGAGGATCGAGGCGAGAAAGGCCGCGGCGTCGCTGTCGTCGCCGTTGTTCTTGAGATACATCCTCAGGAGCTCGGCGGCGGCGTCGTAGTGCCCGCGGTCGAATTCGAACGACGCCATCTCCTTCAGCGCTGATGTCTGGCCGGGGAAGGATTCGTAGATCTTCTTGTAGATATCGTAGGCCGCGTCCTTTTCTCCCGTGCGCATGTAGAGCGAGCCCAGCAGCTCGAGCTCCCGGATGCTGTTGGGATATTTTTTGCGGAGCGCCAGCAGGCGCGCCTTCGCGATCTCATACTGCTTCAGCTCGATCAGCTTGTCGGCGAGCATGCACTCCCTCTCTTCGGTGATGCCGCTCATTTCGAACAGCTTGCAGTAGACCTCCACTGCCTGCGCGGTATCGCCCGTCGATTCGTATGTCAGCGCAAGGAAGAAATTCGCGTCGAATTCGTCCGGGACTTTAAGAATGAGGTCCCGGTAAACCCTGCGGGCCCGCACCATGTCTTTCTCGTGCAGGTATATCCTGCCCAGCTCGTAATAGATATCGACAGGCGCATCGCCCGCGGCGATCCATCGCTCGTACACCTCCGCAAGGTCTCTGTACTGTTTCCGGTCCAGGAGATAGGCGATCAGCTGGTCGCGCACATCCTCCTGCTTTATGTCGTGCTGAAGGATCCGCTTCCAGCACGCCGCAGCCGAGTCGATATCGAGGATGCTCTCGTAATAGCGCGCCAGGATCTCCTGTATGTCCGCGGTGTCAAAGTGCCGCGCCGTGATCTCGCGCGCCACCTTCTCGAAGTTCTTCATGTCCCCTTTCTCGAGCAGCGCCTCCAGGTACCGCCGGCAATTCGCCGTATCGGAGGGATCCTGATGGTACTGTTTTTCGAGGTAAAAGACCGCCTTGTCGAATTCCTGTCCCTGAAGGTACAAGCGTCCCATCATCCTTCCCGACGGGAACAGCTCGTACGCGACGAACAGGATGCAGGCGAAAAACAATATCGATTTCCAGACGCGTATTCCCATACCGTTACCCTTTTAACCCGATCTCCACTTTGATACCTCTTTTCGCAGGGACCTTCACCGACAGGACCCCCTCGGCAGAGGACCGGCACGCGGCCGCTTCGCCGGCGCACCGCATCTCGTAATCTTTATTCGGCGCCATATTGGCGAACGTCACCGTCCCGCCGCCGACGCTGTCGGCGACGAACCGGACCTTCTCCGCCGAGATCGAGACCTCCGACACCAGGACCGACGATTCCCGCAAATACGGTTCCGGCGGCGGCACGTCCGAGAGGTACAGCGTTGCCGGGCCTCCCTCCGCGAGATGGACATAGAGCGCGTCGTTCCAGCGCGTGAACCCGAGGATCTTTTGCGACCTTTTCAGGTCGGGGTGCTTCGTGCAATTGTCGAGCCGCGCCGTCTGGCACCCGCCATAGCCGCTGAATTCCCAGCCGCCGTCGGGAAGCTCCGCGATCCTCCCCGTGTGAAACCCGCGCACGCCGGCCAGGTAGCGCGATGTGAAAACAGGGATGACGTCTTGCGTCAGGACGTAATCGTAGACCTTTTGCAGCGCGTCCAGCGACTGGCGCTTTTCGCCGCTGTAAAAATGATAATAGACGTTGATCGGGCTGACCCGCCGCGGCGGTGCCTGAAAGAAGGTGGGACGCTCGGTCTCTTTGAACGTCTCGATCACCGCCCGGTATCCCGAGTAGGGCCCCGTCCAGAGACGCGTGTAGATATTCTCGTTTGAGTTGCTGGTCAGCGGCTGTATCAGGCCCTCGATCTGCCGCGTCAGGGGTGCCACGGTCGTGTAGGTCGGCGTCATCTTGTCGAACCGCGAATCGCCGCCGTTGATGTTGTACAGCCCCTTCTCATCGGCCAGCACTATGGCTCGCACGGGGGGGCGGCAATCGCCGGTCCATTGATACACCATCGTCTTCTTCCCCGGCGGCGCCAACTCCTTGTCGGCGTAGTCGACCGCGTAATCGACCTCTTTTTTCAGGAACGTCTCGGTCCCAACGGTAGCCAGCGCGGCGCGGCCGTACACCGATTCGGAAGCGATATCGAGCTTATCGGAACTCAGTATGGGACGGGAGTAGCCGGGGATGACGCCGACGGTGATCTTCTGTCCCCAGTCGAGGGGATGCGTATAGCTGTGCGACCCCATCTCCACGTTGTCCAGCGCGAAAATCTCCCTCGCAAGCCGGAATATCCTTTCCTTGCCGATCCCCTGGCCTTCGACGTCGGAAATAATGAAAGAGACCGTCACCGGCACGGAAGCGTACTTCTTGAGTATCTTGTCCCGTACGACCTCTCCCGCTATTTTCGCCCAGGAGAACTCGCTGGCGTTGGCAACGCCGTCACCGTCGACATGGGAATAGAATATCCTTTTCCCGAACAGCGTCGTCGTATCGTACCGCGGCTTGCCGTCGAGGCCGAACGCCTTCTCGAAAAAGCGGAAGGGATTGATCCTCCAGCGCTTCATCGGGCCGCGCTTGAAGATATCGTACGGCGCGACGGCGCACCCGCCCCGGGGCGTGGTGACCACAGCCGCGCTCTTGCTGTTCGGCAGGTCTTTCCTCCGGAGGGTCAGGTAGACGCGGGCCAGCGGGTCGACCGGTTTTATCCAGGCGTACTCGTCGGCCTCGCACGAGAGCGTCCTCTCGAACTCCACCATGCCGCTGTCGGTCAGCCCGATCTGCACGATCAGCGGGTTGTTGGTCCAGCTCGAGCGGAACGCGAGGCCGATCTTCGAGAGAAGGAGGTTGATCTCGCTGCCGTCGATCACCTGGCCGTTGACCGTGTCCTTGAGCTCTCCCACATACCCGAGCATGACAAGGAGCTTCTTCTGCTCCACCTGTCGCTTACACCACTCGATGAACTCGTACGCGTGCGGGACCTCGTCTCCTTCGAGCCAGACAAAAATACCGTGGACGTCCTCCAGTTTTTCCTGAGGGGGAATCCCCGACGCGATATCGTGCAGGACCACTTTCATGCCGAGATTGTTCAGGACCATCTCGGCGCAGGCATGGATCGGATTGTTCTGGTCGGAGAGAAAGGGCTCGTCCTTGGAATTGTAGATCCCGAGGATCACCCGCTTCTGTTCGGCAGGGGCGGCCGTTTCCGGCCGGCAGATGCGCGGGAAGATGACGAGCGCGGCACACAGGCAGGATACCAACAACAAGGACGGTTTCCGGATGCGTATTTCCACTATGGCTGCCTTATTGAGACGATCTCAACACTGATGCCGTGTTTCGGCGGGACCTTAACCGAAAGCATCCCGTCGGCGGACGCCTGCAACGCGTTCGCCTCGCCGGCGCACCGCACCTCGTATCGCCCGCCGGGGACCATGTTGGCGAACGTGACGGTCCCGCCGCCGACGCTGTCGGCGACGAACAGGATCTTTTCCGCAGAGATCGACACACTCGACAACAGGACCGAGGATTCTTTCAGGTACGGCTCCGTTGGCGGTTTATCCGAAAGGAACAGGACGCCGGGCCCACCCTCGGCAAGATGGACGTAGAGCGCGTCGTTCCATCGCGTGAACCCGAGGATCCCCCGGGATCTTTTGAGGTCCGGGTATTTACGCGAGTTGTCGAACCGGGCCGTCCGGCATCCGCCGTAACCGCTGAATCCCCAGCCGCCGCCCGGCAGCTCCACGATCCTCCCCGTGAAAAAACCCCGGACACCGGCGACATAGCGGGAAGTGAAGATCGGAATGACGTCCTGCGTCAGGACGTAATCGTAGACCTTTTGCAGGGCGCCGAGCGACTGGCGCTTTTCGCCGCTGTAGAAATGGTAATAAACGTTGATCGGGCTGACCCGCCGCGGCGCCGAAGGAAAGAGCGTCGGCGTTTCCGTCTGCTGGAAGGTCTCGATCACGGCGATATACCCGTAGAACGGCCCCTTCCAGAGGTTCGTGTAGATGTTCTCATTGGCGCTGCTGGTCAGCGGCTGGATCCTGCCGTCGACCTGGCGGGCCAGTGGAGACACGGCTGTGTAACTCGGGTTAAGCCGGTCCATCCGCGAATCGCCGCCGTTGATATTGTAGAGCCCCCTGTCGTCGACCATCTCGATGGCGCGCGCGGTGGGGCGGCAATCGCCGGTCCATTGATACACCATCGTCTTCTTCCCGTGCGGGGCAAGGTTCTTGTCGGCATAGCCGACCGCGTAGTCGATCTCCTTATTCAGGTACGTCTCATCGTCGACCGTGACCTTCGCGGCAGTATACCAGTCAGATTCGGAATTCAGATCGAGCCGTTCCGCTTCCCCCAACTCAGCGGAATAGCCCGGAATCGCGTCGGTGGTGATCTTCCGCTCCCAGTCAAGCGGATGCGTGTAGCTGTGAGATCCCATTTCGACGTTATCCAGCGCGAGTATCTCCCGCGCCAGCCCGAACAGTTTCCTCTTGCCCATCCCCTGCCCGTCGATATCGGAGACGATAAAAGAGACCGTCACCGGAAGCGCAGGGTACTGCCGGAGGACCCTGTCCTTTATTATCTCTCCGGACAGCTTCGCGCCGGGCAGTTCGCTCACGTTGTCGACGCCATCGCCGTCGATATGGCTGTAAAATATCCTCTTCCCGAACAGGGTCGTGGTATCGTACCGCGGCGCCCCCTCGAGGCGGAACGCCTTTTCAAAGAACCGGAAGGGGTTGATCCTCCAGCGTTGGATCGCCCTCCAAGAGAAGAGCGGGTACGATAGTGCGGCGCATCCGCCGCGGGGAGTGATCACAACGGCCGCGCTCCTGCTCTCGGGGATATCCGTCCTTTCAAGCGTCAGGTAGACGCGGTTTCTCGGGTCGATCGAGCTTATGCACTCGTACTGGTCGATCTCTTTCGACAGCGTCCTTTCGAACTCGACCATGTCGCTGTCTTTGTCCACGACACGGATCAGCGTGACGTTATCGGTCCAGTTCGGCGTCAACCGGAGTCCGATCTCGGTCAAAAGGCCGTTCACCTCTTCGTCCGAGACCGTCTCTCCCGTCTTGCTGTCTCTCAACTCTCCTATGTGGCCGAGAAAGACGAGGGATATCCCCTCGGCGACCTGGCTTTTCGCCCATGCGACGAATTCGCTCGCGTAGGGGATCTTTTCGTCCCTGAACCAGACAAGTATGCCGCGGACATCGCGCATCTTTTCCGGGGAAGGAAGCCCCGTCCCGATATCATGGGGCACCACTTTCATCCCAAGATAGTTGAGCGGCATCTCGGCGCAGGAGTGCACGAGGTTATTCTGGTCGGGAAAATCGTCCTCATCCGCGCCGTCGTAGATCCCGATGATCGTCCTTCTGAACGGCTCCTGATCAACGGCCGCGCAACACGCGGGCGCGCACAGACAGGAAAACGTGAGAACGGATGCGGCGAAGGCGAGGATGCGAGGGAGGGATGTATGCTGTCTCAACCGTTTGTTTAGAATACTATTCAAGGCAACCGATCCCCGGATACTTTATTGACGTGCCGGCAATTCCTCCAGATCCTTCTGCGCGATACACGGCTTGAACCCGAGCTTTTTCAGGCGTTTGACGCATTCAGCGGCTTTTTTCCTATCCGAAGCGTCGACATAATCGATCGCGAACACGGGGATCCCATGCTGTTTAGACAAAACCCGGAGCAGCGGGACCTTCTCCTGATATTCCTCTTCGGGTACGGGGATGTATCCGCCTGCCTTGAAATCGGGCATCATGTGTATCGACTCGACAAGGAAGCCGCTCAAGCAAGGGGCCAGCTCAGTCAGCAGGGGAAACCCGTTATTGCTGATAAGCAGCAGATCAGGGAAACGCTCATGGATCTCTTTGACCAGCGAGATCATCGCGTCCTGCGATCCCTTGAACCGTTCCGGGTCGATATATTCGAGATACTCTGCGGTGTCGAGGGTATCCATCATGATCCCCCGGAACCCCTTCTCGATGACGATCGGGATAACTTCCGTCAGGAGCAGTTCGCGCCATTCGGGATCGCGGACGTCGACATAATAGTTCTTCTTCCAGTTCTCGTTCTCGCCGATTATCCAGGGCTTCTCTTTGATCCGGTTCCAGTAGCTCCTGTACCCCTCGGCCTCTCCGACGCTGACGTAGGCGATCAGGACCGCCTTCTTCTTGATCCCCGACAGGGGCGGGTGGCAATCCGGGTCGAGGATGACCATGTCATATCCATCCAATGAGGATGCGTTTGCGGATGGCCGCGACTGATCGTAGCCGATAAGGATGCACCAGTTGTTGACCTTATTCAGGGGAGAGGGCCTTTGTTTCACGCCGCCAAATGCGGCCGGCAGGAACAGCAAAAGAATGGCCAGGGCGATGAGCCTGGCCGGACGTCCTTTGTTACACATAGACGAGCCTCCGTATGAGCGCAAGGAGCTCCTCGTTGTTGAAGGGTTTCGACATGTAGGCGTCCGCACCGGACTCCATACCCCAGAACTTGTCGCTTTCCGACCCGCGCGCCGTGAGAAGTACGATCGGAATGCTCCCGAACTCAACCGAGTCCTTGAGTATACGGCACACCTGATACCCGTTCGGCGGCGGCATCATCACGTCCAGGACGATGATATCGGGCTTCCGCTGGCGCACAACGGTCAGCGCCTCCTCTCCCGACCCCGCCTTTATGACGTCATATTCGTTTTTCTTCAGGCGGATCTCGAGGGTATCGAGTATGTCTTCTTCATCGTCAACGATGAGGATCGTCTTTTTCGCCATCCGACTACGCTCCGTTTAAGGTAAAGCACTCTATATTAAATAGATAGAAAAGTAAATTTCTCATTTATCAAACAGATGCTCTTTGCGCTGTCTCCTACTTGCCGCGGTTCTGCAGGATGCCGTGGATGGTCGCGATGATGGAGTCCCAGTTGCCTGACTTGTCGAAGATGGCTTCGACCCCCAGGTCCAACACCAGCTGCCTGATCCCCGGGTCCTGCACGCAGGTCACGACGACAACGGGCACGCGCTTCCCTTCCGGGAGCGCCCTGATATTCTCCAGCACCGAGGTGCCGCCGCCGGCGGGCAGCATGAGATCGAGGATGACCAGGTCAGGCTTCTCTTTGCGCGTCTGCTTCACCCCCTGATAAGCGTCGACCGCTTCGATGACGGTGTGGCCCGCCAGCTCGAGACGCAGCTTGTACAACTTGCTGATATCGGGATCGTCTTCGACGACCAGTATCTTGGCCATAAGCTCCGTATCCTCAGACTCTATTTCTGCCGCGCCGCGCTCCAGCCGGCGGATTTCTTAATAAATGCGTTCACTCCCAGGCTGACGACATCCCGGCGGACGGCGGGATCATCCGTTCCAGTAACCACAACGACCGGGATCTTCATGGTCTCCTGCAATCTCCTGAGGTTCGTCAAAGCCGAAAGACCGCCCCCCCCGCCGGGAGCATCAGGTCAAGCACGATCAGGTCCGGCTTCTCGCTCCGCGCGCACTTGACCCCCTGATAGGCGTCGGTAACAGAGACCACCGAGAAACCTTCCTGCGAGAGGCGCGTCGTGTACAGTTTCACGATATCAGGGTCGTCATCGACGATCAGGACCTTCGCCATGTTTCTCCCCTCGTTGCTCCCGCCGGTACTATTTCGCCGCAACGCATCCGGCCTATGCCGGGCGCCCCGGGCGCTGGAGGATCTTCTTTATCCGCGCGAGGAGCACCTCTTTCTTTATCGGCTTCGTCATAAAGTCCGCAACGCCCAGCTCCAGGCTTTTCGCCTCGTCGCTCTCTTGGCCCGAAGCGGTCAGGAAGACGACCGGGCTGGTGATCCCCTTCTGTCCGGCCATCTCGAGGAGCTTGAAGCCGTCAAGATGCGGCATGTTGATGTCTGAAAGGATCAGGTCGAACCGCTGTTTTCCGAGGAGCAGCAGCGCCTCAATACCGTCGCCCGCGACCGACACCTCGTACCCCGCCGCCCCCAGCAGCCGTTCGATCAGCGAGCGCGTATCGGGGTCGTCTTCAGCAACCAGGATCGCGGCGCCCCGCTCGGCCGCCTCAACGGGCGCCGCGGGCGCAGGCGCGGGCACCGAAGAGGGGGCGCTCGGCGCCGCAGGAGCGGGCTTCCGATCTTCCGCCACGGCTACATTCCCTACCTCCTCGACCAGCACGTTCTCATAGGCGTCTTTCGGGGAGAGCTCCAGCTGGCGAACCTTCTCGATGGCGTGGTTGGACAGCAGGTAATCGCCCCTCGCCTGCACGAATGCCCGTATGTCCGATATCGCCTTGCCGGCGCGGATCATCTGCGAGATCTCCTTGTCGAACCGCAGAACCTCATACACCCCGACCCGGCCCAGGTAGCCGGTCTGCCGGCATTTCGGGCATCCGGCGGGATGCCCGACGCGGCCGGGGATATCGCCGGTGAACTGCGCGAGGATGGCGCGGTCTTCCGCCGTAGGCTCCTCGACCTTCTTGCAGGCAGGGCACAGCTTCTTCACCAGCCGCTGCGCGATGATCGCCAGCATAGTGTCCGCCATGACGCCCCCGGAAACGGCGAGGCGCTCGAGACGGAACACCGCCGTCGTCGCGTTGGACGTATGGAGCGTGCTGATCGTGATGTGCCCGGTGCTCGCGAAGTCGACGGCGATCTTCGCCGACTCCTGGTCGCGGATCTCGCCGAGGAACAGGATGTCCGGGTCCTGCCGCACGGCCGACTTGAGCAGTGAGGCGAATGTGATCCCAGCACGCTCGTTAGCCTGCTGCTGGTTGGCGTACGGGATCACGTACTCGACCGGGTCCTCGACCGACATGAGGCTGCGGGATTTGCAGTCGACCTGGATCAAAAGGCTGTAGATCGTCGTCGTCTTGCCCGAGCCGGTCGGGCCCACGACGAGGATCATCCCCTGCGTATGGTTGGAAAGCTCGACAAGCGCACGGGTCTGCTCCTCGGTCATGCCGAGCTCGTTGAGCTGCTTCGGCTTCACCGACGAATCGAGGATCCGGATGACCATACTCTCGCCGTGCGGCGTCGAAGACGTCGCCATGCGGAGCTTGAGCATCTTGTTGTCCAGGACCGCCTCGACCGAGCCGTCCTGCGGGCGCCGCTTCTCGGCGATGTCGAGGCCGCCGATCACCTTGTAGCGGGAAATGACCATGGCGCCCGTCTGTCTCTTCAGCGTAAAAACGTCACGCATCTCGCCGTCGACGCGGAACCTCACCACCGTCTTGTTCTCCTTCGGCTCGATGTGTATATCGCTGGCGCGCTCGAGCAGCGCGCGCGCGATGATGCCGCTCGCCATCGACACCACCGGGTTTGTCTCCGCTTCCGCCTTAGCCCCCTCCTGCGAAATAATTATCTTGTCGGCCGCCGGATTGGAGAACTGTATGCGGCTGCCGACGGTGTCGTTGACATATTCGCAGGTTAGGACGTCGGTGATCGCATCCTGCTGTGCGACTCTCAGGCGGCAGTTATCGGAGTGGAGCGCTGCGTCGTCGATCGTGTCGAGGAGCTCCCAGTTGAACGGGTTGCTCATGACATAGGCGTCGCCGCCGTCCGGCTCCCTGACGAGGACCACACCGTGCTTCTTGCAGAAATCAAGCGTATCCGGGTCGATAAAGACGTCTTCGGGATTGATCTCGCCGGCATATCCCGCCTCAAGAAACTCGGCGATGGCCCGGGCAAGCGTAGCCGCATCGATCCCCGCGGCCGGCGCGATATCGCAGGCCCGCGACGGCGGCACCGCGGCGATAGCGGCCTTCTGATCCGCGGACAGGCGGTACCGGTCTGCGATGTACGCCTTGAACTTCGGATACAGCGACGGCGGGAATATCTCGTGGAACAGCCTGCAGCCGCCCTGTTTTTCGCGCGCTTCATTCATAGACCACCTCGACCGAATTGAGATACGTTTCGAGTTTCCCGACCTGCTCCCGTATGGACCCGGGGTCGGCCGCCTTTGCCGCAGCCTCTATCGCGGCGCCTATCTCGGTGATCGCGTCGAACCCGTACCCGCCGCCGGCCCCCTTCATGCTGTGCCCGAGGATGCGGGGCACCTCGAAGTCGCCGCGGGAGAGCGCGTCGGCGATCTTCACGACGTCCTTGCGCCGGTTGTCAAGAAACCCCGGTATCAGGTCCGCGATGTCGTGATCGACGCGGATAACGATCTTCCCGTTCTGTTCCGTCATTTCGCGATCCTTGTTCATGGCGGCGCAGCGACCGCTTACGCCGTCGCTTTCGCTATCGCCTCGAGCAGTTTCTCTTTCTTGATCGGTTTGTTCAGGTAGCTCGTGCAGCCGGCGTCGAGGCACTTTTGCGCATCCTCCGTGAACGCGCACGCGGTCAGCGCGATGATATTAGTCGGCAGGACCTTGCCGCGCTTCTCCCACTCGCGGATCGTCCGCGTGGCGGTTAAGCCGTCCATCACCGGCATCTGCATATCCATAAAGACCAGGTCGTACTTCCCGTGGGTAAATTTCTTCACCGCAATAACGCCGTTCTCGGCGACGTCGATCTTATAGGGGTGACGCTTGAGATACGAGAGGACGAGGAAACGGTTGTCCTCGGAATCCTCGACGAGCAGTATCGTGAGCGGCTTCGTGTCTATCATCGTTCCCGGCGCGGACGCGGCGGGCTGAGCCGACACCTTCTCTTTCGGCGCGGGTTCCTGCCTGGGAACAGGCTCCGCCGCGGCGGTTTCCTTCGATACCGCCGGAGGCGCCGGAGGTTTCTGTACCGCAGGGGCAGCGGACTGCGCAGCCGCTTCCTTCGGCGCCGGCGGCTTCTGCACGACAGGCGCGACAGGCTGCACCGCGGGAGCAGGCGTTTGCACTGTCGCCGCAGCGCCGCTGAACGCCTCCCGTATCCCCTGTTCGAGCTCCGAGCGTTTCACCGGCTTGACCAGGTAGCCGCCGATACCGAGCTCGCGGCACCGCGCGGTGTCCCCGCCGCGGTCGTCAGAGGTGAGCATCAGCATAGCGACGCCAGCCAGCCCGGGATGCGCCTTGATCGATGCGGCGACGTCGAAACCGCTCTTTTTCGGCATCCGGTTATCGAGGAGCACCAGCCCGTACGGCTCCTGCGCTTCTTTCGCGCGGCTGAGCTCCGCAAGCCCCGCCTCCCCGTCTTCCGCTTCCTTCACGGCCGCGCCCCAATCCTTTAGGGTCTGCGAAAGGATCATCCGGTTGGTTGCGTTGTCGTCGACGATAAGCGTCCGCACACCCTTTATGTCAACGTGCGGCCGCGGCTTCGGGGCCGGCTGGGCCGCAGGCTCCAGCCTGAGCGCGAGGGTAAAGGTCGTCCCCTTCCCCTCGACGCTGTCCGCCGTCAGCGTACCCCCCATCAGCTCCGCAAGCTTTTTCGAGATACTGAGGCCGAGGCCGGTGCCGCCGTACTTGCGCGTCGTCGACGAGTCCGCCTGCGTGAATTTCTCGAAGACGCGCAGCAGCTTGTCTTTCGCTATACCGATACCGGTATCGGCAACGGTAAAGCGCAGCGCTTCCGCAGCCTTCCCCGCAGGGTCTTTCTCGATCTTGAGGAACACCTCGCCTTTTTCCGTGAATTTGATCGCGTTCCCTATCAGGTTGATGAAGATCTGCCTCAGGCGGGCCGGGTCGCCCCTGAGCCGCACGGGAACGTCGGAAGCGATCTGATACAGCAGCTCTATCCCCTTCTGGTGCGCGCGCACCGCCATCACTTCGGCGGTCTTTTCCAGCAGGTCATGGAGGTCGAAATCGATGTTCTCGAGCATGAGGTTGCCCGATTCGATCTTGGATAGGTCGAGGATGTCGTTGATGAGGTTCAGGAGCGTCTCTCCCGCCGACTTGAATGTCCTGACATATTTCTCCTGGTCGGCATCAAGCTTCGTCTCGCCGAGGAGGTCGGCCATCCCGATGATCGCGTTCATCGGCGTCCTGATCTCGTGGCTCATCGTCGCCAGGAAATCGCTCTTTGCGCGGTTCGCCGACTCGGCGGCCTCTTTCGCGCTTTGCATCGCCGCCTCGGCCTGCTTGCGCAGGGTGATGTCGCTGCCGGTGAAGAGAAAACCGTTAATGTTCCCCGCCCGGTCCATCAGCGCCGTCACCGATAGAAGCCCCGGGAACCGCGCGCCGTCCTTGCGGATGAACGTCCACTCGCGCTCCTCGCTCAGCCCCATCGCCGCCTTCGCAACGAACACCTGGAAACCCGGCTTCATCTCCGGGGAGAGCTCGCGGGCGCGCCGCTTCAGCTCTTCGGAGTCGTGGAACGCCGCGATGTTCTTCTTGCCGACCGCCTCGTCAGGGGAATACCCCAGGAGGCGGGCGGCGCCGGCGTTGAACGTCTTCACGAGGCCGTTCGCGTCAGTCGACATAATAGACAGGTTGGCGCTGTCGAGGATCGCCTTCTGAACCGTCGAGACGCGCTGCAGTTCCTCCTGCATCCGCTTGCTCTCGGTGATATCTTCCTTGACAGCGATGTAGTTGGAGACCCTGCCGTCGGCGTCGATGACGGGGGATATCTGCGCCAGCTCCCAGTAGAGCTCTCCGCTTTTTTTCCTGTTACGGACCTCGCCGCGCCATATCCCGCCGGCGACCACCGTATCCCAGAGATGCCTAAAGGCATCGTCCGTCATCTCTGCCGACCTCAACAGGCTTTTCCCGACCGCCTCTTCCGGCCGGTACCCCGTCAGCTCAGTGAACTTCGGGTTGACATAGTCGGCAACGCCGTTAGTATCGGTGATCACGATCGACGCGGGGCTCTGCTCGACGGCGCGGTTCAGCTTGCGCAGCTCGTGTTCGGCAAGTTTCAGCTCGGTCATATCGGTCAAAACGCCGATGTAGTGCGTCACCGCCCCTTTCTCGTCCTTGAGCGGCGTAATGAAGAGCTGGTTCCAGAACGGCCGTCCGTCCTTGCGGTAGTTCTTCAGCACGACACGGCAGTCGGTCGACCTGGAGAGCGCTTCGCGGATGACGCGCAACGCCGAGGGATCGGTGTCCGGCCCCTGGAGAAAGCGGCAGTTTTTGCCAATAACCTCGTCGCGCGCATATCCCGTGATTATCTCGAACGAGCGGTTCACGAAAACGATAGGATTCTCTTTGAGGGACAGGTCGGTGATGAGGATGCCGCAGCTGGTGTTGGTGACCGCCCGCTCGAGGAGCCGGAGCGTCTCCTCGCGCTGCCGCTTCTCGGCGGCAAGCTGCTGGTTGGCGAGCTCAGCCTGCTGCTGCGCGGCGACGGCGCTGCGCAGGTCGTCGTTCGACTCTTTCAGCTCGGCGGTCCTGACATCGACGAGCTTCCGCACCTCGTCGGACCTGTCCGCCATCCGCACGAGCGAGAACGTCCCCATACCGGTAACGATCAGGCCGAGGACGAGGACGATCCACGGGTGGCCCGAACGATGTTTGCGGATATAGCTATCGGCGGGGCTGAACAGGATCGAGAACCTCCTGCCGGCGACCTCGACGGTCGTCTCCGTGACAAAACGATGCGCGCCCCTGGCCGGCTGAAAACTGAGGCGGTCGCTGCGCAAGCGGGAACCGATCGCGCAGGCAAGCTCTTTCTTTCCGCCGGAACTGATCTCGAAAACGAACGTGTCGACCCCTACCCGGGCAAGCTTGCTGGTCGCCTGCTCTATCAGGTTGCGCATGCTGAACGTGAGGCAGAAGAACCCGGCGCAGTTGCTGCGGCGGTCTTCCAACCGAACAGGGCCCGTCGTGGCCGCGTAGAACGGCAGATAGATCTGGTAGCCGGCGTCGCCGCTCTTCTTGAGCATATCGATACGCCCGGTCATCGCCGGTTTCCCGTCGTCGCGAGCCCGGCGCATCGCTTCCAGCCGCTCCCGCTTCGATGCGGAGTTGAACCCGATGATGCTGCGGTTCGCCCGCATCGGTTCGATATACCAGATCGGAAAATAATCGGCGCGGCGCGGCGCGGCCGCCGTCTTGCCCGCGGCGTCCATCTCGGTTATGGCGAAGCCGGCAAAACCGGCGCGGACGGCGGCCTCTTCGAAAGCGGCGCGCTCTTTTTCCCGCACGCGGGGGATCCAGGCAAGCGTCAATATCGTCCGGTAGTCTGACAGGAACCCCATGGTGAATTTCTGGAACTCGTCGCGGTCGACCTCCTTGCTGGCCAGATAGAACGACCTGAGCGAGTAGATCGCCATCACGTGGCTTTGCAGGGCGTTGTTGATCACCTCCGCGTGATCCCGGGAAAGACGGGCGAACTCGGCCTGCGTACGCAGGTCATCGTACCGCCTGACGAGCGAAAAGAGAGAAAGGGAAACGAGCGCACCGATAACGAGCGCGATGACGGCATACCGGTATCGCTTCAAAACGGGTAAAATATTCATAAGGGTATATTTGGCTTATCATTATATACTCTTTTCGGAAAAAACGACAGTATTTTTTCGCGAAACGCCGCAGGCGGGCGGTTATCCGCCGTTCAGATCTGATTGCCGTGGAGACGGAGGCGTTTGCCGTAATAGTAGACGGGAAGCTTCTCGCCGGTAATATGCGAGTAATACGACCGCTCGCCGGTGCGCATCAAACGAAATCCCTGCTGGACAAAGAAGCGCCCCGCATCGGGCGAGGAGGTTGTGAGGATGATCTCGCGCACGCGCGCCTGCCGGAGGTAGAGCTCGTAGCGCGCATAGATCTTGGCTCCGGCGCCCTTGCCGCGGTACGGTTCGGCGAAATTGATGTGGAGCGTCGCAAGGCGCGGCGATGCGTATTCGAACGTCATGACCTCGTTGCGCCGCCAGCTCTGCAGGCAGTGGAACAGGAACAGCAGGTTCTTCTTGTGGAGGAGGGTCCCCCGCAGAAGCGCCTTGACGACAAGCCGGGGGATGATGAACCTGCGGTAGGTCTTCTCCATCCGGTCGAGGTTTATCGTCCCCATAATGTAGCCGACCGCCTCGCCGAACCGGTCGGCGACGAACGACGACTCCGGCTCGTAGTCGGTGAAATAGATCGTCAGGAAATCGGCGAGGATCTCCTTATCCTGGAAAAAGGCGTCGGCCGGCTTCCCGATAAAAGCGGTGTCCCACGCGATCTTCCGCACCGCCGCGCGGTCGGACGCCCGATATCGCCTGATAGTCAGTTCTTCCATAGCTCCGCCTGTCATTCGACGACCAACACCCGCCACGCCGTCTCGTCGAGGTCGAGCCCGCCGAGAAAGGTGCTCATGCTGGCGAGGATGCGGTCGGGGTTTCCGAGTGCGGCAAGCGGGACGCGCAGATAATGGTCCTTACCCTGCGTGTGATATTTCGCGCCCGCGGCCCTGATCCGTCTTTTCTTGTCGCGGAACTCCATGCGAAGCCCGTTGACCGAGATCCGGACTTTCGGCATCCGCGCGAACGGTGTCCCTTTCCGGTAGCCGAGCAGATGGATGTTGACTCCGAACGCCTCGTCGACCGGGTTCCTGATCGTGAAACGGATGTAAAGATCTCCGCCCCGGCGCTGATAGGCGAGCGCGGAGATGTTTTTCTTCGCCGCGTCCTCTTTCGTCGCCTCGACGCCGATCTCCTCGGCGGCACGCACATCCTGCCAGCTCTCCGACGCGGCGCCGTCACGAAGGTCGATGTCCGGGTACCCGCCGAACAGCTCGTTTCGCCGGGCAAAGCTGATCAGGTACGACGGCTCGTATTCGATCTGGCTCCGGTAATACCGGATCGCCTTGCGCTTCGCGCGGACCTCGAGCCAGCCGAGGTTGGTCCGGCGCCACCCGATCTTCCCGATAACGTACGGGGGCGTCAGCGGCGAGCGCGGATGATAGCCGCGGGGCTGCGGCCAGCGCGGCACGTGGACGATATAGGGAAAAATCGCCGGCGCGGCGATCCGCCCCTCAAGGTCCCAGATCGCGACCGTGACGAACAGGTAGAGCGCGCGGTGGTCGCGGTTGGCATCGACGGGATGAGAGACAAAGACCTTGGTGGGCCGGAAACCGGCGATGACTCTCGTGATGTCGCCGAGCACGCTCTCGCCGACATACGGCGCGCCGTACGACAGCGCTTCGGGATAGGGAACGGCCTTGATCCGCGTCAGGAGAGACATAAAGGGCGCGTCCGTCTCCCAGTACTCCATCATGATCCGCATAGTCCCCCAATCGGGATACGACAGGAAGGTCAGCCGGTCCTTTCCCACCTGCAGATACTCCATGGCGAGCGTCGCCTCTTTGCGGCGGAGCTCGCCCATTTTGATAAACCCCTTCGAGAAGAGCGGCACCTTCTTTTCGTAGACGACGAATGAAAGCTCGTTGTGGTCGCCGTTGGTGAAATAGCAGACTCTCACATCCGCGCCGGCGGCGAGCGCCTGCTGGATCACGCCCGCGCATCCGATCGACTCGTCGTCAGGGTGCGGCGCGAAGATCAGGACACGGTCGTCTTTCGAGAACGGGGGCATCGGCGGCTCCTCCTGCGCATGCGCGGCCACTGAAACGCCGAGCATCACCAGGAGCATCATCATGAGCGAGGTCTGCTTCATAGAGGAGTAACTATAGAGGATAAACCTGCATGGGTCAAGCGGGATAGATCCCTATCGTTAAAGCGTCAGGGGAGGAGTGTTTGGGGCAGCACGTTGACAATTCGAGCGGGCATGGTGTACCGAGCGTAGCGAGGGACGAGCGAGAATTGTCGCCGAGCGAGATTTTCCTCGCTGGGGAAAATTTCGCGGGGCTGACACAAAGACTCCTCTCCTGGCGCACTACTAGACGATATCCCCCTTCAGCGACACCGTATAATCCTTCACGACGATGTTCTTCCCTGACTTTTTCAGCGCCTCTTCGACGACCTGGACGGTGCCGAAACAGCACGGGACCTCCATGTGGGCTATTGTGATCGACTTGATGTCGTTCGACGAGAAGATCTCGGCCAGCTTTTCGATGTAGTCCTCTATCCCCTGGTCGAGCTTCGGGCAGAGGATGACGAGCGTCTTCCCCTTGAGAAACCGCTGATGGAAGTTGCCGAAAGAGAAAGCGACGCAGTCGGCCGCGATCAGGAGATCGGCGTTCTGAAAATAAGGAGCGTGCGGGTTGAGCAGGTGCAGCTGGACCGGCCACTGGCGCAGCTCCGACCCGGCCTGCGCTGGCTCGCCGCCGCTTCCGTCCTTCCGCCCTTCGTTCCTCGAATCAACCATACGCATACCCGGACATCCGCCGCCGTGATGATCCATACGAGACCCCCCTTCCGTTGTTTTGATATCGATGTTCTTTTCCTGCAGATACTCGACAGCCGTCTTCACATACGCATGCTCGTTGTGTTCCCTGAGATGATCGAGGTGCGCCTTGATGACATTGTTCCCTTGTTTGACGATATTCTCCATCACCTTGCGCTCATCGTATTTCTCCGCCTCGCGCTCCTCGATCGAGATCGCGCCCTGCGGGCAATGCCCGAGGCACGCGCCGAGGCCGTCGCAGAAGAGGTCGCTCACCAGCCGCGCCTTCCCGTCGATGATCCGTATCGCCCCCTCGGGGCAGTTCGGTATGCACAGGCCGCAGCCGTTGCATTGCGCCTCGTCGATAGTGATGATCTTTCGCTTGGCCATCGTTCACTCCCCTTTCTGAACCAGATCGGTCAGTTTTGTCGCCCGTAATTGGTTGATAACCATCTCCTCGATACACCCTATCCGGCGCCGCATCGCGCATACTTTTTTGTTCGGACAGGGTTTTTTCCTGAACGTGCAATGGTTCAGCCTTAGCGGCCCCTGGAATATCTCTATCAGCTCCGAGAACCTGATCTTTTCCGGATCGCGCGCCAGCTCGAACCCGCCGCCCGCCCCTTTTCGCGAGCGGAGCACATGGTGTTTGGTAAGCTCCTGGAGCAGCTTCCGCAGGAACGGCCGCGGTATCTTCAGCGCCGCCGTCAGCTCCGCCGCTGTGGCGTTGTTTTCCGGGCGGCGCATCATATAGCCGAGCGCCCGCACCGCGTAATCCGTCTGCCTGGTCAATAGGTTCATCTCAGCCTCCTGACGTAATGATACTAAATTAGTATCATTTGTCAACACAATATTTCGCCGCGTGTCGCCGGGAAACGAACGGGACGGCCCGAAGCGGTCATGCAGCGGGATCGACGGCGGGCGAAACGGGTTCAGCGGGAAGCAGGGTGCCGCCGGGAGGCACGGCGACGCCGCACTCGGCGGACAGTGCCGCGAAGAAGGCGTCGGCGAGCGTCTCGGATTCGGCGGCAGCCGCAGCGATGCCGTCAAGCATCCCCGCCAGGCGGGGATCCGGGACGCCGTCGTCCTGTTGCAGCCGTATCAGCGCGGCGGCTGCTGCTGAGATCGCACGGGCGTCCTCGATCATCGACGAATAACGGCTCCGCAGCGCCGCGACCGCGGCCCCGGCGTCCGGCGCGCTGCGGGACGGCAGCGCAAGCGCGGCGGCCTCTTTCTGCTCCCGTACGATCTTATTGAGCAGCGAGCCCATGAGCGCCATCTGCTCCTGCGCAACCCGCTCGTACGCGGCGTTTGTGAGCGGCCTCCAGCTCAGGGGGAGTATATCCGCTGCGACGAGGCGGGCGAGCTTGTTGTTGAGGTCGTGCCGCAGCTTCCAGGACGGAATCGCGTTCCCGGCGCCATCCGGCGCGGCGGCGATGAGGCGTTCCCGCTCCCGGCGCGCTTCCAGGAGAAAACCCTCTATCAGCCGGACCGCGACATCAGCCTTGCGAACTTTCGCGAGATTCTCCTTGAGCGACGCGCGCTCGCCGCCGTCCGGCGGGATTGCCGCGGCGATCGCGCCGCTCAGGTCGACGATGCGCCTGATCGCTCCGGCGAGCAGGGGGTAGTCCGCGCACGCGTCGTCGAGGGCGCGCAGCGCCGACTCCCGCGTCGGGGTCTCCTGCCTGAACTCGTTGATCCTGCGGTTCAGCTCCATCGCGCTCTTATGGAGGCCGGCCAGCTCCGCGGACTCGGCCTCGAGGCCCGGCACCGGTCTGTCCCGCAGGTCCTCGTTCACGAAATCGATATACACCACCCCGATCATCTTGTTGTTGACCTCGTGCTTCGCCTGGCGGATCATCCTGCCGATCCTGGCGTGATCGGCGTCACGCACGGCCGCTTCGATGACGTCGGGGCTGAAGATGCCCATGTCGTCGCGGCCGACCGCCTCCCGGTAGGCCCTCATCGCTGCCGCGTCGGGGGCCGCGTCGGGAGCCTGCGCGAATTCGTTCAGTATCTGCGCGACGCTCCCGGGAGCGAAGGCCTCCGACTTCGAGACGCCGAAAGTGACGACGCCCGCCTTCACCAGCGCCTGTACCGGCGGATAGTCCCTG